>JAUNAX010000059.1 GCA_030527365.1 Eubacteriales bacterium
TCGCTGCCTCTCAATCTTCTTGGTCTTTGAATCAGTTCCATGTTTCCTCGCTCCTTTTCATGTCTTCCACCAGGGCAATGAGGCTGTCGATGGTGGCTTTTTCTGCCATATAAGTTTTCATTCCCAGAGAATCTGCCGCCGCCTTCGTCTGTTTTCCAATACAGGCAGCCTTTATTTTTGTATAGTCAATCCCTTCTGTTCCTTCTGCAAACCCTTTTACAGTAGAAGCGCTTGTAAAGACAACACAGTCTATATTTCCCTCTTCAAATTCTTTCTTTTCATCAATGAGAAGACTTCTTTCATAATGGGTCGCATAAGTGGGAACATCCTCCACAACAGCACCTGCTTTTTTAAGAAAAGCTGTCAGGTTCTCGTTTCCCTTTTCCGCTCTTGGAATCAGGATATGTTCTCCTTCCAGAATCATTTCCCCAAGCTCTTTTCCAAGGGTATCTCCATCGTAAACAGACGGCATAAAATCTGCAAACAGCCCTTTTTCACGAAGTTTTTTCTTTGTTCCCTCTCCAATGGCTGCAATTCTTATATTTCCAAGGGCACGCACATCTTTTTCTCTTTTTGCCATCTCCTGAAAAAAGACTTCCACTCCTGTAGGACTTGTAAATACAAGCCATCTGTACTGTTCCAGATGCTCCATTGCCTCATAAAGGCGCTCCTGATCAGAAAGAGGCTCCGTACAGATAGACGGAAGCTCGAGCACCTCTGCACCTTTTTCACGAAGCTTCCGAGAGGTTTCAGATATAAGGCTTTTCGGTCTTGTGACAAGCACCTTCCATCCTGCAAGAGGAAGCTCCTCATACCATGCAAAATTCTCAGAAAGGCTGCACACCTTACCTACAACAATAATCGCAGGAGTCTCAATCCCCTGCCGTGCCACCTCCTGCGGAAGTGTAGAAACAGTTGCCACAATTCGTTTTTGTCCCGCCGTGGTTCCTTTCTGTAAAATAGCCGCCGGCATATCCGGTGACATTCCTCCCTTTAAAAGCCCCTGGCAAATATCGGAAAGAGCAGAAACTCCCATAAGAAATACAAGTGTTCCTTTTGTATCTACAAGTGCTTTAAAATCTATATCATACTCTTTCCCAGCCCGTTTATGTCCAGTAATAATGTGAAGGGAAGAACAGAAGTCTCTGTGTGTGACAGGAATTCCATTATAAGCAGGAACGGAAATGGAGGAGGTCACTCCCGGAACAACCTCGTAGGGAATCCCGTTCGCCTTTAAAAGCTCAAGCTCCTCTCCGCCCCGCCCAAAGAGAAACGGGTCGCCGCCCTTTAATCGTACCACACGGTACCCTTTCTGCGCCTCTTCAAGAAGCACCTGATTTATTTTTTCCTGTGCCATTGTGTGATGACTGGCGCGCTTTCCCACATTGATCAGACGGGCTTCTGCCGGAATCTGTGAGAGTACGCCCTGCCCCACCAGACTGTCGTACACCACAACCTCCGCATTTTTCAATACTTCCATACCCTTTATAGTAAAAAGCCCGATGTCTCCCGGTCCGGCTCCTACAAGCCATACTTTTCCATTTGTCATTCTGTCTCTCCTTTTTCTGTTGCGTCACGAAGCTGTTCTGCCAGGGTTACTCCAAGTGTTTCTCCCTCCTCTTTTTTGCCGCGGATACTTCCTGTAAGAAATGTTTTCTTTTCCTCACTGTAATAAAGACCACGGATAAAAATTTCATCTCCTTCTGTCTCTGCATAGGCAGCAACAGGGGAGGAACAGCCTCCGTTTAAATATTTTACATAAGCGCGCTCTGCATTTCCGCAAATCCAGGCATCTTCATCGCAATAGCCTTCCAGAAAAGAATAATCTCTGTTTTCTGTTCCCTGTACTGCAAGAATTCCCTGACCTGCTGCCGGTATCATCTCGTCCGGTGTAAAATACCGGCTGATCCGTTCTGTCAGTCCAAGGCGCTTTAATCCTGCCGCTGCCAGGATCAGCCCCGCGTACTCCCCTTCGTCAAGTTTACGAAGACGTGTCTGAAGATTCCCACGAATGCTTTTTACTTCCATATCCGGATACAGCTTTTTAAGCTGCAGCGTTCTTCGAAGACTGGAACAGCCCAGAGGCTTTGTCTTGTCCAGCTCTTTTACTCCTTCCGGAAGAACAAGAACGTCTCTTGCATCTTCTCTTTTTGAAAAAGCAAGAAGAGGCAGTTCTTTCGGAACCTCCATAGGCATATCTTTTAAGCTGTGAACAGAAAGCTGACTTTTTCCATCAAGAAGAGCTTTGTCAAGCTCTTTTACAAAAAGACCCTTTCCTCCGATTTTATCAAGAGTTCTGTCAAGAATCTTATCTCCTGTTGTTTTCATGGTAAGAATCCTTACATCCATATCCGGATTCTTTTTCTTTATGTAATCGCGCACCATTTCGCTTTGCAGCACGGCAAGCTTACTCTCTCTGCTGCCAATCACCACTTCATTTTTCATCGTCTGATTCTCCTGCTGTCTTTTCCAGTGCATATTCTATTTCTTCCCGCACTCTTTTTGCTTTTTTATGATCAAGTCCGCTTGCTGTAATTCCCACTACAACTTCGTCTTTCATAAATACGCCCGGAAAATAAAAATCACATTTTTCCCTGTCGCTGGATACATTCACATAAATCCCCTCTTCCTTACATACTCTGTGAATGTCATCGTTCAGTTTTCTGTCGTTTGTGGCGGCGATCACCATATACGCCTGACTGAAATCCGAGCGCTTTACCGGACGGTTTAAAATCTGCACCTGTCCTGCTTTTCCAAGCTCTGAAAGCTCCACGGTAATTCTCGGGGCGATCACTGTCACATTTCTTGTAAAAGAAAGAAGGGTCTTCACTCTTCTTGTGGCAATATTTCCTCCCCCCACCACCACGACACTCTTATCTGATAAATCCACAAACATGGGAAAATACCGTTTATTCTTCATATAATTTCTCCAATCCTGCCACACATTCAAGAAAGGCGTCCTGATTTAAACTGTCCCGAAGTCCGAAGATCAGCTTGTTTACTACCTTTCCTGCCGCCTGATCCACTGCTCTTTCCAGATTTTCTCTGTCTGATTCCTCCATAGGCGTTTTTTTCAGTATTTTTGCAATACGAAGATTCAAATCATGCACTGCCTCTTCTTTAATATCCTGAATGCGTGGAATAATATCCCTTCCGTCAAGCCACTGATAAAATTCGTCCATTTGCTCCCGGACAATTTTTCCCGCAGCCCCCAGATGTTCCTGCAGCTCCTCTGTCTCTTCATCAAAACGGAAGCTGTCCATATCGTATAAAGTTACTCCCTCTGCATGTCCCACCTCAGGCTCTATATCTCTCGGAACTGCCAGATCAATTAAGACCAGCGTTTTTTCCAGTTCCAGATTTTCGAACTGTTCTTCTCTTAATGTAAAGTTAGGACTTGCCGTAGCGCTTACTACAAGGTCACATTTCGGAAGATATTCCATGCGTTCCCCGTAATTGATCCGTTTACAGCCCACAGGAATGTTGACAACGCCGCTTCTGTACTGACGCACCGTTACTGTTACATCTGCCCCTTCTTCCCGGAGCGTCTGTGCTGCCACCTTTCCCATTTCTCCGTTTCCGATTACCATACAGGTTTTTCCACAGACAGAGTAACCCTGACTTTTCAGCATTTTTACCGCCTGGTGGATCACAGAAGGATTCCCGTGAGCAAGAGGAACTTCTGTCTTTATTTTTTTTCCTGCTGTCACTGCCATACGGAAAAGCACTTCCATCACACTGTCTGTAACGAAGCATTCCCTCCCAAGACTTAACGCATCTTTTACCTGAGTAAGAATCTGGTCTTCTCCCAGGATCTGAGATTTCAGCCCGCTTGTAAGATAAAAAAGATGCTCTACAGCTTCTTTTCCTTCACGCTCCGTAAAGTATTTTTTTAAAGAAGTATCGTGGATCCCCTTGAAATCACAGAGCCAGTCATACAGGGAAATTTCTGCAGCTTCCTCCATACTTGCCCAAAGCTCCAGACGGTTACAGGTAGAGAGTATGATGCACCCGCTGATCCCCTGACAGGCTTTCAAAGCCTCCATTGCTTCCCCTGCATTTTTCTTTGTAAAGGCAAACTGGGCACGAACGTCCACAGGCGCCATATTGTGGTCAATTCCAATCATGGAAATACGCATTTTTCTTCCATTTCCTCCAAACACTTTTTATCACGGAAAACAGCCCCGAAAACAAACATCCTGTTTCCGGAGCTATTTCATATGTTTATTTTTTAAAGAAGCTTATCCAGCTCTTCTCTGATTGCAAGAATAAAGTCCCTGCTGTTTAAAACTACAGGATTCTCGATTGAAGTAATCAGGGCAAGATCCTTTGTCATTTTTCCGCTTTCGATTACGGAAAGAGTAGCTTTTTCCAGTTTATCAGCAAAGCTTACAAGCGCTTCTGTACCATCAAGCTCTCCTCTTTTTCTCAAAGCACCTGTCCATGCAAAAATCGTTGCAACGGAATTTGTAGAAGTTTCTTTTCCTTCCAGATGGCGGTAATAATGTCTCTGTACGGTTCCATGAGCAGCCTCATACTCATAATATCCGTGAGGAGATACAAGTACAGAGGTCATCATGGCAAGAGAACCGAAAGCAGAAGATACCATATCGCTCATAACGTCTCCATCATAATTTTTACATGCCCAGATAAATCCGCCCTCAGCCTTCATAATACGTGCTACAATGTCATCAATCAGACTGTAGAAGTATTCCAGCCCTTCTGCCTCAAATTTTTCTTTAAATTCTGTCTCATATACCTGATTAAATACTTCTTTGAATCTTCCGTCATATGTTTTGGAAATAGTATCCTTGCTTCCAAACCATAAGTCCTGATGGGTATCAAGGGCATAGGAGAAACAGCTTCTTGCAAAGCTTTCAATGGAAGCGTCCACATTATGAAGCCCCTGAAGAACGCCGCTTCCGTCAAAATGGTGAATCAGCTCCTTCTTTTCTTCTCCGTCCTCTCCCTGGAATACAAGATAAGCATCTCCCGGTTTCTCAATATAAAACTCTGTATTTTTATAGACATCTCCGTATGCGTGGCGGGCGATGGTAATCGGTTTTTTCCAGTTCTTCACGCATGGTTCAATTCCTTTTACTACGATCGGAGCCCGAAATACTGTTCCGTCTAAAATCGCACGGATTGTTCCATTTGGACTTTTATACATTTTTTTCAGATCATACTCGCTCATGCGCGCCTTATTCGGAGTAATGGTAGCGCATTTTACAGCCACACCATACTTCTTTGTTGCCTCTGCCGCATCAATCGTAACCTGGTCATCTGTCTCATTTCTGTGTTCCAGTCCAAGATCGTAATATTCTGTTTTTAAATCAATATATGGAAAAAGCAGTTCTTCTTTAATAATCTGCCACAGGATTCTTGTCATCTCATCCCCGTCCATCTCAACAAGCGGTGTGTTCATCTGAATTTTATCCATAATCATCCTCCGTTTCTCCCTTTTCTTAAAGGGAAATGTTTAAGCGTCTGCAGGACTCTGCAATCACTTTTTCAAGTTCTTCGTCTGTGAGCACTGTGACACGGCCTTCTTCATACTGCCGGTCTACCCATACCTTTATCATTGTAACAAGCTCAGAATTTTTGTCAATCTGTTTTTCTCCTTTTAAATGATAATGACTGTTCATCCAATGAGCAATTCCCGCTGCCCCTGAAGTATTTGACACTGCCACTTCCACAGGACGATTTAAAAATTTTTCTGTATCAAACACATTGTAAATCTCTTCGTTTTTCAAAAGACCGTCTGCATGAATGCCTGCTCTTGTTACATTGAAGTTTTTCCCCACAAAAGGAGTCCGCGACGGAATTTTATATCCGATTTCCTTTTCATAATATTCTGCCAGCTCTGTGATCACGGTTGTGTCCATTCCTCCCAGATTACCTTTTAACTGGGCATACTCAAATACCATTGCCTCAAGAGGTGTATTCCCTGTCCTCTCGCCAATTCCAAAAAGAGAGGTATTCACGCCACATGCACCGTAAAGCCAGGCAGTTGTAGAGTTACTTACCGCTTTATAAAAATCGTTATGTCCATGCCACTCAATCAACTCAGAAGGAACTCCGGCATGTACCATAATACCATAAATGATTCCCGGAACAGACCGTGGAATCACGGCTCCCGGATAATTAACTCCGTATCCCATTGTATCGCAGCAGCGAATCTTTACAGGAATACCGTACTGCTGCCGAAGCTTCATAAGCTCCAGGCAGAAAGGAATCACATATCCGTAAATGTCTGCCCTTGTAATATCCTCAAGATGGCAGCGCACGGCAACACCGATTTCCAGGCATTCTTTTACAATGCTTAAATAATGTTCCATCGCCTGTTTTCGTGTCATCTTCATTTTGTAAAAAATATGGTAATCGGAACAACTTACAAGGATACCCGTCTCCTGCATTCCCATATCCTTTACAAGCTGAAAATCTTTCTTATTTGCCCGAATCCAGCTTGTAACTTCCGGAAACTCATAGCCTCTCTCCATACACTTTTCTACAGCATCTCTGTCTTTTTTACTGTAAAGAAAGAACTCAGACGCACGGATTTTCCCCTCTGGTCCTCCTAATTTATGAAGATAATCAAAAATTCTTACAATCTGCTCTGTTGTATAAGGAGCACGTGACTGCTGACCATCTCGGAATGTGGTATCTGTGATCCAGATTTCATCTGGCATATGATGTGGCACAATACGGTCGTTAAATGCAATCTTTGGAACCTCTGAATATGGGAAAAGATTTCGAAATACATTTGGTTTTTCCACATCTACCAGGGGATACATATGCTCTTCCAGTTGAAGAAGATTTGTCTGTTTATTCATTTTTACACGTCTGTTTTCCATTTTTCTTCCTCCTATGACACTGACTGTTTCCATTTTACTCAAAAAATTCCCATTCGTCAACGCTCTTTCACTTTACCATAAGAAATTTTTTCTTCACAGACTCATAAACTTTTTTAGATTAAATCTTCCCCAGCCCTGCTGATTTCTGTGAAGTCCCAGATCGTCACAGCTTTCTCTCAGCATCATTTTAATTTCCACATTTGTGAGAAGCGGGTCTTTTTCCAACATACAGGCAGCCGCGCCGGATACCACAGGCGTAGACATGGACGTGCCGCTTTTTATCCCGTATCCGTCCGGCTTTCCCACTGCACAGGAAACAATCCTGTTTCCCGGAACTACAAGGTCCGGCTTACAGATACATTGAAAGGTAGGTCCACGACCGGAAACGGCTCCTTTTCCCTCCAGCAGATCACTGGAGCCTACCGTAATGACTTTTCTGCTGCAGCCCGGAGCGGTTATACTTCCCGGAGCAGGTCCCTGATTTCCTGCTGCTGTCACAACAACAAAGCCTTCATCCCACAGGTTTTCCACCCCTTCTATTAATATGTCATGGTCTGTTCTTGTTTTATAAGTCGTTCCTACTGAAATATTCACTACGCGAATATTGTATTTTTCTTTATTTTTTATCAGCCAGGAAAAAGCACGAATGACATCTTCTTTATTTCCATTTCCCAGACTGTCAAGAACCTTCAGGGCAATAATATTACACTGACTCGCAATACCTTTATATTTTCCCCTGGAAGCTTCCCCGCTTCCTCCCAGAATTCCGGCAACATGGGTCCCATGTCCATTATCATCATAAGGTTCGCGTCTATATGCCAGGAAATCAGAAAAAGCGCAGATGCGGTCTTCGAAATCTACATGGCTCCAAATGCCTGTATCTAACGTCGCTACACCTACGCCTTTTCCTGTGTATGTTTTCTGATCCATAATACACTCCAAAATCTTATAGGATTCTGGTATATTCTATTCAGATATACTCTCTGTGTTGTATCTGTCCGCCACAGAGGAATTTATTTTTCAACTATTTTTTTGCAGTGGATTTTTTCTTTTATATACTGAGCAAAATCCTCCGGTGTTCCCACCTCAAAATCAGTTTTCTTGATCCAGTAGGAAAGATCCGCCGCTTTAATATAAAAAGCTGTCGGAAGATTCCAGAATTCCTGCACGTCCATGTATGCGATGGTTGCAAAATGATTTCCCCAGCCATACTGAAATGTTTTTTCATAAAAATAATAATTTCCCTTTATTACGCCTCCCGGTGCTTCCTTTATGGTTTTGTTGGCTTTGTGATACGGCATACTCAGCATCATAACAAAAGTACAGATTACTGTTACCACAACAATCATCTCCAGCACACTTGCCGGAACGAGAAATGCAAGTACAACCCGTCCTGTTTCCTGTACAGACGTCCAGAGAAGAAGTCCTACATAGAGGAGCAGGACAATCCCTGCCGCGAGCATACTTCTGTGACGCAGTTTTCTGGTCGCCATTTTTTCCATCTGCACAATGTCTTCTTTTGAATAAACACTGTGCACCTTAAACATTGTGTTCTTCATAGTATCCCCTTTTCCTGTGTTATAATCAAATAGAAAGTATATCAAAATTTTATGCAAATTTCTACTGCATTTTCATAAAATGTATAAACTTCTGTTATATGGAAACACTGAAATCATAATTCAAAAGTATTTTTATTGAGGAGGTATTTATGATTTTATTTCTCATACTGTTTTTCGCCCTGCAGGGATTCGTGCTGTTCTGCTGTGCTGCAGCAGGAAATGACCCTGTTTCCCAGAAGCTTTCCGATGAAGAACAAATGAAATTTCTCTCTGACTGGAACAGACGTCAAAAAGAAAGCACCTGAAATGAAAAATGGACAGCGCCATGAAATTCACAGCTCTGTCCTCTTTCATTTATATGATAATACATACCAGTCCGCCCTTGCTGTCGTTTACGATTTTCTGCATAGTATCCTGGAGCTTTACCTGGCTTTCCTCGCTGATCGCCGCAATCTTCGTACGGATTCCGTCCTGGACAAGCTGTTCAATGGATTTCCCAAAAATATTTGTCTCCCAGATACTCTCTCCTCTTTCCCCACTCTCTCCAATATACGTGATCAGATCTTTTGCCTGCTGTTCTGTTCCCACAATAGGCGCGATTTCCGTCTCAATATTTGCCTTTATCATATGAATAGACGGGCTCTTGGAACGGATCTTCACTCCAAATTTATTGCCCTGCCGGATCACTGCCGGCTCATCAAGCTGAATCTCTGAAAGCTCCGGCACCACCACACCATATCCTGTTCCGCGGACTGCCTCAAGCGCTGCCTGCACTTTTACATACTCTTCTTTCATAGCTGCCAGTTCCTTCATGGTACGGATCAGTTCGTATTCACTTTCCATAGGAACTCCGCTTAAAGCGCTCAGCATCTTATAATAATACCCGTCATTAATCTGAATCCGTACGCGAACGATTCCTGTTGCAAGACTCGCCTCTTCAAGAAGAACCTCCTGCACATACGGTCCCTCCAGATGAAAGGCTTCCTTTGTCACATGACAGATGCGCCGTATATTTTTACATAAGGTCTGTATCTGCGAAAGAATCTGTGCTTTAATCTCATGGTCTGCCGGAAGAATCTCCACCCATTTTGGAATAAAAAACCGGATCTCACTGACTGGAAATTCATAAAGAACCTTTTCCAATATGCGGCTTACATCTTCTTTTCGAAGCTGTTCACAATTTACCGCCATTGCAGAAACCTTATATTTTTCCTGAATTTCCTTTACAAGCTGCTGGGTTTCCTCTTTGTAGGGAATCTGGGAATTTACTACTACGATAAAAGGCTTCTCCTGTTTTTTCAGGGCCTCTATTGTCCTCTCTTCTGCAGGAATAAAATTTTCTCTTGGAATTTCTCCAAAGCTTCCGTCGGTCGTCATCACAATACCGATTGTGGAGTGCTGGGAAATTACTTTCTCCGTTCCAATCTGTGCAGCCTCATGAAAAGGAATTTCCTTTGCAGACCAGGGCGTTTTTACCATACGCTCTTTTCCGTCCTCCACATGACCTGCCGCATCTTTTACAAGAAATCCCACACAGTCAATTAATTTTATCCGCACCTTCTGTTCTCCACCAAGAAGTACCGGAACTGCCTCCTTTGGGATAAACTTTGGCTCCACTGTAGTAATCATTTTCCCGGAACCACTTACTGGAAGCGCATCTCTTACTTCGTCCTGTTTTTCCTCACGGATTCCCGGTAAAGCCGCAGTTTCCATAAAGCGTCTGATAAATGTGGATTTTCCTGTACGGACAGGTCCTACAACCCCTATGTATATATCGCCGCCGGTGCGTGCCTGAATATCCCGGTAAACCTGAAAATTTTCCATATTAAAAGCCCCCCTGCCTATATTCACACAATCCCATGTATTGCTACAATATATGCAGGAGAGCTTTTCTCTATGTCTTATTTTATCTCAGTCCAAAATAATGAAGAATATCTCCAACGGAAAACGAATGATTAATAGGCATCATTATGAAGAAGCTCGTGCTCCTTTCCCTTTAAGAGACCTTCGTACAGTTCGATCACTAGCGGGTTTTCATCTGATTTTTTAATAATCATGGTATTGTCTGCATTGTAAAGTCCCTTCGCTCTTGCAGCCTTTGTTCTGGAACCGGCTCTTGTGGGCTGTCCGCCTCCCATGATACATCCACGACGACATGCCATCACCTCAATAAGATGATATTCTGCTTCCCCGTTTTTTACCCTTTCCATCACCGTTCTCGCATTGGCAAGACCACTTGCCACGCATACCTTAATTTCCATTCCCTTATATGGAACAGAAAATTCTTTGATTCCCTCGTCTCCACGGACGCCGCACTCGGAAATTTCCTGCATTGCCTCTTTTGTATGTTCCGGGGAAAGACGGCGAAGAACAGCTTCTGTCACACCGCCGGTCACGCCGAAAATAACGCCGCCGCCGGAACCAAATCCAAAGGGCATATCGCAGGCTTCCGGATCAAGCACTGCAAAATCAATACCAAAATTGTCAATCATACGAATCAGCTCTGTTGTGGTAATCACAATATCTGTATCCTGTTCTCCCTTCGTAAAACTGTTAGGACGGATTGCCTCTGCTTTCTTTGCTGTACAGGGCATAATAGATACCATAACCGTTTTCTTTCCTGCCGCATGTTCCTGATCACGGAAATATTCCTTAATAACAGCAGACATCATTCCCTGTGGAGAACGGCAGGTAGAAAGATTCGGAATATAATCTTTATACTGGTCTGTAATAAATTTTACCCATGCAGGGCAGCAGGAAGTAAGAAGTGGAAGGTTTTCGCCTTTCTCGATTCTTTCAAGAAATTCTGCAGATTCTTCCATAATCGTAAGGTCTGCACTGAATGCCGTATCATAAACCTCATCAAACCCCATTCTGTGAAGAGCGTTTACAATTTTCCCCATTACACTTCTTCCCTTTGTAAGACCATAATGATCCCCTACTGCCACACGGACAGCCGGTGCGATCTGCGCCACAACGCGGGTATCTTTATCTGCCAGCGCTTCCCACACTTCATCCATATGGGTTTTGATGGAAATAGCTCCTGTGGGACAGAATACGCGACACTGACCGCAGTTGACACAATACGTCTCTGCAATTTTTTTATCAAAAGCAGGCATAACCATTGCCTCTGTTCCGCGGAATGCAAAGCCAAGCGCGCCGATTCCCTGAAGCTCTTCACAGGCGCGCACACAGTCTCCGCAGAGAATACATTTATTGGGGTCACGCACCAGAGAAGGAGAGCTGTCGTCAATGGGACGGATCTCTCTTGTATTTTCAAAGCGGATATTTCGTACGCCAAGGCGATGTGCAAGTTCCTGCAGCACACATTCTCCGCTTTTTACACAGGTAGTACAATCACGGCAGTGTGCCGCAAGAAGAAGCTCCACAATCAGTTTCCTGTATTTTTTGATTTTTCCGGAGTTAGTATAAATTACCATTCCGTCTCTCGGCTCTTCTGAGCAGGAAGCAAAGGTTCTTCCTCTGTCATCTTCTACCGTACAGAGGCGGCAGGCTCCAAAAACAGAAACCTCTGAATGATAACACAAAGTGGGAATATTAATTCCTGCATTCCGAATGACGGAAAGAACATTTTTTTCATCGGTAAATTCTACTTTTCTACCATCTATTGTCATAAATCCCATAGTATTTCCCCCTTCTATGCCTCTACATAAATGGCATCAAAGTTACAGTTGTCTTTACATGCACCGCACTTGATGCAAGCCTCATTATTAATCGTGTACGGATGTTTGATTTTTCCGGTAATGGCTCCTGCCGGACAGTTCTTTGCACATTTTCCACAACCGATACAGAATTCCGGATTGATATGAAACTGACGAAGGGCTGTACAGACTTTCGCACGACATTTTTTGTCTACAATATGCTCCTCGTATTCTTTACGAAAACGCTTCAGGGTACTTAAAACAGGAAGCGGTGCGCTTTTTCCCAGTCCGCACAACGCCATACTCTGCACCATATTCGCAAGCTCCTCCAACTGGTCAAGGTCGGAAAGCTCTCCTTTTCCCTCTACGATTTTTTCCAGAATACCAAGCATACGTTTCGTTCCTTCACGACACGGCACACATTTTCCACAGCTCTCCCTCTGGGTAAAGCTCATGAAAAAACGCGCTACCTCTACCATACAGGTATTTTCATCCATAACAACAAGTCCGCCGGAACCCATAATGGCATCCAACTTTTTTACAGAATCGAAATCAAGCGGCTGGTCGAGCTGATCAAGTACAAGACATCCTCCGGAAGGTCCTCCGATCTGCACTCCTTTAAATGCAGCTCCACTCTTTAATCCGCCGCCTATATCATAAATAATATGACGAAGTGTTGTTCCCATAGGGACCTCGATCAGTCCTGTATTTTCTATGGAACCGGTAAGAGAAAATGTTTTTGTTCCCGGACTTCCTTCCGTTCCGATCGTCTTAAACCAATCTGCTCCTTTTAAAATAATTCCCGGCACGTTTGCGTAAGTTTCCACGTTATTTAATACGGTTGGTTTTTCCCACAGACCTTTTTCTACGGTACGCGGCGGTTTTACACGGGGCATTCCTCTGTTTCCTTCAATAGAAGCCGTAAGGGCAGAACCCTCTCCACATACAAAAGCCCCTGCCCCTCTGTTAATATGAAGATGGAAATTAACGCCGGAACCCATGATATTGTCACCTAAAAGACCATATGTTTCCGCCTGCTCAATGGCCATATAAAGACGTTTTACAGAAAGAGGATACTCTGCACGAACATAAATATATCCTTCTT
>JAUNAX010000060.1 GCA_030527365.1 Eubacteriales bacterium
ATTAATGCTTGATGAGTAAAAAATACCCCATCATACTTATAGTGTCAGGAAGAATAGATAAACAGACCGCCAATTCGGCGGTCTGTTTATCTATCCTCTGTTTTGCGCCTCCACAAGATGGGCTGCGCCGTAAATTTCACGAAGTTTCGTTTTTTCGATTTTTCCAGTTGGATTTCTCGGTATCTCTGCGAAGAAAATTTTTCTGGGACGTTTGTATCGTGGGAGCTGACGGCAGAAAAGGTTGATTTCTTCTTCTGTGCAGGTACAGCCCGGTTTCAGAGAAATGATAGCCGCAGAGATTTCTCCAAGACGTTTATCGGGCAGCCCGATGACTGCCGTATCATGGACATTTTCGTTTGTCCGCAGGAAATCTTCAATCTGGACAGGATAAATATTTTCTCCTCCGCTTATGATAACATCTTTCTTTCTGTCTACAAGGAAGAGAAAGCCGTCCTCGTCCTCCATTGCCATGTCTCCAGTATAAAGCCAGCCATCATGAAGCACTTCTTTTGTAGATTTTGGGTCATTATAATAGCAGACCATAACGCCGGGACCTTTTACAGCAAGTTCTCCGGTTTCTCCTTGCTTTACAGGATTTCCGTTTTCGTCAATTACTTTTGTCTCCCAGCCGTAGCCTGCTTTTCCGATGGCTCCGACTTTATGGGTATTTTCTACACCGAGATGTACGCAGCCGGGACCGATGGACTCGCTTAAACCATAATTGGTATCGTACTGGTGATGTGGAAAATACTGTTTCCAGTGCTTGATAAGGCTTGGGGGTACAGGTTGTGCGCCAATGTGCATGAGACGCCACTGTTCCAACTGGTACATTTCCAGTTTTAATTTTCCGCTGTCGAAAGCGAGAAGAAGATCCTGTGCCCAGGGAACGAGAAGCCAAACAATCGTACATTTTTCTTCAGATACAGCACGCAGGATAAATTCCGGGTTTGCGCCTTTTAAGAGAACGGCTTTTCCGCCTGTTAAAAGGCTGCCGAACCAGTGCATCTTAGCTCCAGTGTGATAAAGGGGCGGAATGCAGAGGAAAACATCATCTTTTGTCTGGTGGTGATGGTGCTGCTCTGTTTTTGCCGCGTGTAACAGCGCCTGGTGTGTGTGAAGGATTGCCTTTGGAAAACCAGTTGTACCAGAGGAAAAATAGATGGCTGCATAGTCTTCGTCATCTACATCTATTTTCGGGGACTGGCTGGAGCAGTTTGCAGTATGGATGGTGTAATCCTCGGCAAAGCCGGGACAGCCGTCACCTACATAGTAGAGAAGGCGGTGTTTTCCGATTTCATCTGCGACTTCTTCTACGCGACCTATAAATTCCGGTCCGAACACGAGAATATCTACCTCTGCGAGATCGAGACAGTATTGAATCTCTTTCGCAGAATATCGGAAGTTTAAGGGCACGGCAAGAGCTCCTGCTTTTAAAATACCAAAATAAATGGGAAGCCATTCCAGACAGTTCATAAGGAGAATAGCAACCTTATCCCCTTTTTTCACTCCGCGCTCAAGGAGAAGATTGGCAAAGCGGTTTGCCTTTTCGTTAAATACGTTCCAGGTAATTTCTCTTCTGTAATAAGGAGCGCGCGCAGGTTCTATCAGTTCAAATTCCTTCCAGGTAACCCGTCTTGTTTCCGGCATTTCCGGGTTGATTTCCACAAGACAGACATCATCGCCGTAAAGACGGCAGTTTTTTTCTAATATATCAGTAAGCGGCATAATAAATCTTCCATTCCCTTTCTTATATATTTCCCGTGCACAGCGGGAAATCAACGCTTTAACGCGACAAAGTTCGTTAATGTTCATAATACCTGATTTTCAGAGGAATGTCAACTGAATTGTTAGGGATTTGTGCAATATATGTTTTTTTTGCGGTTTAGAATTGACTTTTCTGACAAAATATTATATAATGCAAATAGTTACGAGAGAAAAAAGAGCAAAGTAACGCCTTACAAGGCTTGCTTTGCTCTTTTTTTGTTGAAAAAAACAAGTCGGTTTTCTGACTGCAGCAGAGACCTGATTTGTAGCGCTCAACAAATAAAACATGGAGGTAATACTTTATGGACAAAGCATTTATTAAAAAATATGGTACGTTGCTGCTGTTGGCAGCAGGCGCAGGAATCATTTTTCAGCTGCCGTATATTCGCGAGACATTTTATGTACCTATCCAAAATGCAATGAATCTTACCAATGAACAGATGGGACTTTTGTCTTCAGGTTATGCAGCTATGGCAACCCTATCGTACTTTGTAGGCGGCATTATTGCAGATAAATTTTCTGCAAGGAAGCTTCTGACATTTTCCTTCCTGGCAACTGGAGCGCTAGGACTTTGGTTCTCTACATTCCCGGGATTCCAGATAAGCAGGGTCATCTTTATTTTAATGGGAATCTCAACAATTATTACATATTGGTCAGCCTGTATCAAAGCTACCCGTATGTTGGGAACAGAAGAAGAGCAGGGGCGCCTGTTTGGACTTCAGGAAGGGTTAAGAGGTATTCTTAATGCGGTTCTGGTATTTGGGATGACAGTGGCATTCTCTGCATTTGCAGATGAGATTGCCGGTGCGGCAGCTGCAATCAGAGTATGCTCTATTGCTGTTATTATTATCGGCATTTTAAACTGGTTTGTGATCGAAGATACAAAAAAGGAAGAGCGGACAGAATCTCTTGGAAGTGTAGTCAAAGGAATGTTCCAATGTCTTCTGATTCCAAAAGTATGGCTTTTAGTAGGGATTATTTTTACAGCATATAGCGTATATGGTTTGATCGGTTATGTGACGACTTATGCACAGCAGTTTTATGGAATGACTGCGACAACAGCAGCAACATTAGGTGGTGTTCGATACCTGCTTCAGGGTGTAGGCGGAATTGTGGGAGGATTTCTGGCAGATAAGCTTCACTCCCGTATGAAGGTAATTGGAGGCGGATGTATCGGACTTGCAGTTTCTTTTGGTATTTACATTGTACTTCCGGGAACGCCAGGGCTGTGCGGAGCAGTGATTGGCAACTTCTTCTTTGGGTTAGTCTTCATCTATGCAGTAAGAAGTCAGTATTTTGCAGTGCACCAGGACGCAGATATTCCTATTAGTTTGAGTGGACGTGTTTCAGGAATTTCTTCCGCATTAGGATATTTGCCGGATGTATTTATGTATACATTAGTAGGCGGCTGGATGGACAGCTATGGACGCCGCGGATATAATATGACATGGATTTATGCCATTGTGGCAGCACTCTTATGTGTACTTCTTACCTTTATATTAAGTAAGGTTGTAAAAAAGAAAGAGGATAAATAGCTAGAAATATATACAGAAAGAGGAACCGCAGATTGTTATTATCAGGAATCTGCGGTTCCTCTTTTTAAGCTTTACAGCTCTGTTCTATATCTGCAGGCGCTTCGTAAAATTGCTTCGGTTTCTTTTTGTTCCTGTAAACTCATAATTCTTTTGGGGATACAGAAGGTGTGCTGACTGTCTGGGCGGATGACATAGCTTGCTGGGGTTTCAATTACTCTGGCATTGGCATCTCCGGCAATGGCAATTCGTTCATTGTTGCTGATGAGCTGTCCCTGCTTTGTGAGTTTTATACGATAAGTGCCTTTTCGGCTACACACCTTTTTCGCACCGCGTCTGGCTTTTAATGCAGGCATATAGATAAGATAAGAAAGGAGAAAAATATCTACAACTGCAAGGAAAAAGCTGTAAATTCTGTTTCTGTTAAAAGCAAAAAATGTTAAAAAACATATAGCGATAAGCGTGAGTATTATAGTGAGTATCTTACGGATTTTCCTGTTCCATTTCATACTTAACAGGAAAAAAGCTTCATAAATTTCGTCGTAATTTAATTGATAAGTAAATTCCAGTGTGTTTCTCAAAATAGCCTCCGTATATTATTTAGCAGATTCTTCTTCTGATTTTAAGCGCCTGGACGGAATAGGTCTGCCTATTTCGTCATAATCTTCTTTGAATGTATCGTATTTGGCAGGATTCATCATAACCTTTATAAAGGAAATGGAAATGAAGATAAGCAGGAATACAATGGGGAATCCGCCGAGGTTTGAAAGATATTTCAGACTGTCTGTAGTACGAAATGCCAGAATAAATACAATACACATAGTACCGATTGTAGCACCCCAGATAACTTTCAGCCATGTTGGGGATTCCTGATCGTCTGTTGTAAGACCGCTTGTACAAAGACCTGACATAGCGTTTGTATTTGAGTCGGAAGCAGTCACAAATGATACGAGTACAATTAAAAGAAAGACGGCGATTGTAATTACAGATAAAGGCATCTGCTTTAGGGTTTCGTAAGTAGCGGCAGCAGTTCCGATTTCTGTCATAGCCTTATTGATTCCAATACCGTTTAACTCATAGTAAAGCGCAGAGGAAGAAAATAACCCCAGCCATACAACGGAAAACAGAGACGGTATGATCACGCATACACGTATAATTTCCTTGACTGTATATCCTTTGGAGATACGTCCCAGGAAGGTAGAAGTAACTGCCATCCATGCCATCCAGTTGCACCAGTAAAATACAGGCCACCACATTGCCCAACCGTCCCCGTCGGCGGCTGACATATGAAGGGATATGCCGATGAAATCCGATAAATAAGCGCCAAAGGTTTCTGAAGTCAGGTTCAGAATATAAACAGTAGGGCCAAAGAGGAAGACAAATGCTCCCAGCGCCATGTAAATGCGGGAATTTAAAGTAGACAGGATGCGGATCCCCTTTGTTACACCTGAAACTGCAGACAGTACAAACATAGCAACAATAGCAACACCAATGACAATCCATGTGGTTGCACTGGATTTGATTACTCCTCCGGTTAAACTGTCCAGTCCGTCAGACACAAGAAAAACAGCAGACCCCATACTTGCTGCCATTCCGCATACTAATCCAAAAAGACAAAGCATATCTACAGCTGGGGAAAATTTTTGGGCTTTGTCATAGGAGAGAGCCGGATATAACATAGTACCTATAGAGTAATCTTTTTTTGCATTGTAAAAAAGAAAGGCAAAAAGAATGGCCGGCATTCCATAGATACACATAGGTGTAAAAGTCCATTCCAGGAAAATATTTTTCATTAAAAATGTAATTGCTTCAGGGCTTTCTGCTTCAATATGAGCAGGAGGATTATAGTAGTGGTTCATAGGTTCCGCGCATGCCCATAAGAGGATACCGGCAGCCATAATAGTACACAGAACAATCCATACATAGTTGGATTGTTTCAGGATAGGTTTTGCCGCTCTGCCGCCAATTCTTACATTGCCAAAGGGAGTAAAATAGGCAACGACAATTAGAACGACACATACGAAAGACATAATCGTAAAGAGCCATGAAAACTTATCCAGTATAAAGGTTGTCATAGTCATGATAACAGAATTAAAAGCTTTTCCGTTAATGAAGTTTAATAAAATAGCTGAAAATGACAATAGCCAGGGAATCAAAAAGACACCCCAGCGAATATTTTTCTTTTGTTTCATAAAAACCTCCGTTCTGCTGTCCAGGGACAACATCAATTTTTTAGTTTTGCTACCCTTGCTGTATTCTTTTTATAAGATTCAGAATAAAAGTTTTGGCATCTCCTTCCACAACAATATCTGCCAGACTGCACATAGGAGCGTTTTTATTTGTGTTGACTGAAATAATATGCTCCACATGGTTTAAACCTGCTACATGCTGCAAAGCTCCGTAAATGCCCAGCGCAATATAGAGCCTGGGATGAACAATCTTGCCTGATTGTCCTACCTGGATGTTTCGATCTGCTTTCCCGCTATCTACGACTTTTCGACTGGCTGCCTTCATTCCCCCTAATTGTTCGGCAAGTTTATCAATCAAGTCAAAGTCTTCCAGAATACCGCCGCCGCCTGAAATTAATATATCACTTTCACGTATGTCCTTCGACGCAGGCTTGTCTTTTCGGGAGATATGTTTTATTTGAGAAACAGATATATTTTTGGGCTGATAATTCCGGATATTGGTACATTTTGGGACTGCATTTTCATAAAGAAAGATTCCGGGACGGATACTCATCATAATCAGATTTCCCTGTGTATTAACGATTCCTGCCAGAAGTTTTCCGCTGAAAGCAGGGCGGATCATTTCGATTTTGTCCGGATGGCGCTTGATCTCTGTAACATCTGCCACTAATCCGGTGTTTAATCGCATAGACAGAGATGGGGCTAACATACGTCCGAAATGAGTTGCCAGAATCAGGATACTGTCAAAGGCGTATAAAGTATGCAGTTCCTCCATTACACAGGCAATGCTGTGCGTATCGTAACAGCGGACTTTTTCATCAGAAACAGTGATAATTTCATCAAAAAAATTTTCTGCCTGTGTCAGATCAGCGTTTAGAGATAAAGCATAGCTTTGGAAGTGAGAACCATACATTTCTTCTGCTGCTTTTAAAAGGCTTACACAAAAGTTTTCGTATTCTTTTTCCAGAAAAATTAAACATTTCTTCATTTGATATATCCTTTTTCTTTTAAAAAACAGTATACAGTTTCAATACCTTCCGCATCGTTTTGAACTATGATTTTTTCTTTGTATTCATAAGTCTGGGGATAAGTTTTTATTACCCTGGTAGGAGAACCTTTCAGTCCGATTTTATCAGGTGGTATGTTCAAAGTGTGATTGTCAATAATCTGAAGCTGCTCGCTTACATCTGATTCCAGGTCTGCAAATCGGACGAAAGGAAGCCGATATTTGCTTTCCCTTCTGACTGCAAGAAGAGAAGGGAAAGTAAGTTCATAAATATCGGTATGATTTTCTGTATCTACTTCTACCTGAGGAGAGCCTTGAAGGAATGACTGCTCATCTATTTTCGTAATGCCGGATATATAGCTTACCCTGAGGAACTCGGCTATTTGAGCAGGAACCTGTGCAGTATCTCCATCTAAAGTCTGACTTCCTGTGAGGATAACATCATATGGCGTCTGCTTCAGATAAGTTCCCAAAATCAGGCTTGTGGAAAGCGTATCGCTTCCGGCAAAAAGAGGATCTGATATGAGAGTTCCCTTATCTACACGTCGACGCAATATATCTTCCATGAATTTTCTGACACTGTGGGGAGCCATTGTTACTGCTTCAATTTCAATGTCTGGATTTGTCTTTTTTAATCGCAGGGCAAACCCTAATGCACATGCGTCATCTGGATTAAGAAGTTGTTTTACATTTTCCCTTACCAGTACATTTTTTTCATAATCATATTCAAAAGAGTCAACATCTGGTACAAATTTTAAAAGACAAATAATTTTCATAAGGTCTCCAAAAGTTATAAATTGCTGTTATTTTTGGAATTTTGCTCCTTCTTCCTGGTAGAAAATATTACCGAAGCTCATAATTCCGTTAGGATCGAATGTTTCTTTCAGTTTTTCAAGCATATAGTAAGCAGAACCATGCTCTTCTTTTGTCCACTGATTTCTGTATTTACCGATTCCGTGGTGGTGACACATAGAGCCGCCTAATTTCAGAGTTTCTTCTACGATAATTGTCTGAATAGGGTGGTGATACATTCGGAATTCGTCTTCCGGCTCACAGTTAATGTTATACTGGTATACAAAATACATATTTGTACCGTTTAAATAACTGTGAGAAGAATGTCCACCTAACATAATAAGATCGTCTGCCTGTTTGAATTCGGTACGGATACGATGGATCACGTTTTCATAAATCTGTGGAATGGTTTCCCAGTCTGCTGAAATCTCAGTTGTATATCCGCTGTGGCGGTCATTATTGATCATTTCCTGAACTTCGTCATCAATGTCTTTCTGAGACCAGTTCAGGTGATTGAACCAGTCTTCAATTAAAGAGCTATCCACTTTTTTGATAATGCCATCCTTGAATTTTTCTACTGCTTCTTCAATTCCCTGTCCGCAGGCATCTGCGATTGGTTTTACACCTTCTGCCATAAAGATAAGAACACATTTTCCTTCGTGGAAGTGATAGAAATGCTGATGGGCATCTTCTTCAGAGTAAACACGTGCGACAGACGGGCGATAGCCATTTACAAATACTTCTCTGAGGACTTTGATACCAGTAGGAACATCTTTGATTAAATATCCGTAGAACAAATTGTTTTCAGGAAAATATTTGAAAATTTTCACAGTCACTTCTGTGATGTAGCAGAGAGTTCCTTCATTACCAATGGCAATATGACGAATATCAGGACCTCCGGCGCGTCTTGGTACATTCTTAATGCGACATACGTGTCCATCTGGGAATACGCATTCCAAACCAACCACCATGTCTTCAATTCCGCCGTATAAAGTGGAAAACTGCCCGATACTTCTTGTGGAAACAAGACCGCCGTATTGTGCGACAGGTTTTGACTGTGGAGAATGCCCGGTTGTGTAACCAAGTTTTCTTAATTCATCTTCCAACTGCTGAAGGGGTACGCCTGACTGAACAGTTGCCTGCATATTATAAGTGTCGATCTTGAGAATCCTATTTAAGTTTTTTCCGTCGATGACAAGCGACAGTTCTTTCCAGTTTTCCAGACCGCCTTCTGTAGCAGTTTTTCCGCTTCTTGGAATCACATTAATTTTCTCTTCATTGCAGAACATTAAAAGTTCCTTTACTTCATCGGTATTTTTGGGATAAACAATAGCTGTAGGAAGTGGATTATCCAGTACCTTTTTTGCTTTTGCATATTTTTTGTAACGGTCTGCAGAAGCATCGTAAAGATCGTCTGCATCGGTATTGACCTGATCGGCAGTTAACATATCATTTAATTTGTCTAATATCTGTTCTTTTGTCATAATAATAGAACTCCTTTTGTTTAGATTTCATAAATTTGTGTTATATGCGTTTCGGGATATTTGATAAATTCAGCATAAATGTTTTACAGTTAGCTGTCAATAGTTTTTAGAGAAAATTTTCCTGAAAATTATAAAAAATAATTTATTATGGAAAATTTTCCATATTTACCTGCGGCAAAGCCTGTGATACAATAGAAAAAAAGAAAAGGATTCGATGCGTATGATTATTGATCGGAAAAAGCTAAATCCTCTGGAACAGTCAATTTATAAGCAACTGGTGGTGTATGCAGAGGAGAACACGAGTATTAAGATTTCAGAGGCTGCCTCATATTGTGGGTGCTCTGTTTCTAAGATCTCAAAATTTGTTAAAAAATTGGGATTTGACAATTTTAAACAATTTGCTGCTTTTCTTCAGGGAAAAGAACCGGAAAAAAAGACCTGCTCGAATGAGCTGGAAAGGATTCGGCGGTTTACAGAAGAATTTGATTTTCGTATTGTAGAAAATTTTATTGAGCAACTGGAGCAGCATAAAAAAATTATTATCTTGGGATATGGTCCCTCTTATTATTGCGCGCAGTATTTCGAATATAAGTTAAGACTCCAGAGTGATGCCCTTATTATTGCAGTTCCAGATCTGGTGACGGCAAAAGAACTTATGGATTCTGCTACGCTTCTTGTAGTTCTCTCGGCTACCGGTCATTTTGCTTCCTTTCAGGAAATATGTGAGGAAGCAAAAGCAAAAGGCTGTGACACACTGGTGATTGTAGAAGAATACCATGTAGATTTGTTGGAACAGTATGAAAATGTCTGCTTCCTTACGCATAGTGTTCAATCGCCGGAATTAAAGCCGTATGAAAAATCCAGGACAGTATTTTTTATTTTCATAGAAGAAGTAATATTCAGACTTTTAGAGAGAAAGGGAAAAATATGGAAACATTGACGAAAGAGGAGTTTTTGTTATCTACAGAAATGTGTCCGGTAATTCCGGAAATTAAAAATGAGGAATGGCTGGAAGCTCTGAAGGATTCCGAAAGCGATATGGTTTATATTATATACGGAGATATTTGCACCATTACAGGCATTGTAGAGAAAGTAAAAGCAATGGGAAAAAAGGCAATCGTGCATATTGATTTGATTGCCGGGCTGGCGGCAAAAGAAATTTGTGTGGACTTTATGAAACATTATGTAAAAGCAGACGGTATTATATCCATGAAACCTGTGATGATAAAAAGAGCCAAAGAAATCGGACTTTTTGCTATTCAGAGATTTTATATGATTGATGGCTTCACTTATGCCAATGTTGAGAAAAATGTAAAAAACAGCAATCCTGATGTAGTAGAATTTATGCCGGTGGGACTTTCAAAAGTTATGAAATATTTGGCAGAGTCTATTAACAAGCCGATTGTAGCCAGTGGGCTGACGCAGGATAAAGAAGATATTATCGGAGCGTTGAAAGCGGGAGCCATTGCGGTTGCCACAAGTAACCGAAGTTTATGGGATTGTTAGTGAAAGTGCATAAAAAATGAATTGTTCTTTTGTGTGTTTTTGACTATTGACATATTTTGTGTATAAGTTTATAGTAAATACAGTTACTAAAAGAGCTTAAGAGAGAGTAACTTTTGTTCAAGATTTCTATGAACAGGAGGACTCTCTCTTTTTTGTGTTTCGGGATTTGGATTACGATTTTAACAAAAAATAGGAAAAAGAAATTATGGAGGAATAAGACATGGGTACAAATATTAATGATTTTTCAATGGATTTCTTTTCACTGAAGGGAAAAAAAGCAATCGTAACAGGCGGAAACAGTGGTTTGGGGCAGGCGTTCGCTCTTGCGCTGGCAAAAGCCGGAGCTGATATTTTTGTATTTGCTCATATTGACGATGACGGAACAACAAAAAAACTAATTGAAGATTGCGGTGTAAAATATACATTCATGCAGGGCGATATTACAGAAACAGGAATGTGTGAAAAGGTTGCAGATGAATGTGTAAAAACATATGGTCAGGTTGATATTCTTGTTAATTGTGCAGGCATTTGTATCTGTAAGGACGTCCTGGATTTTGGAAGAGAAGAATGGGATCCTATGATTGCAATTAATCTGACTGCAGCGTTTGAATTAAGCCGAGCAGTTGCAAAGTATATGATTCCTCAGAGAAGCGGAAGAATTATTAATATTTGTTCTTTATTCTCTTTCCTTGGAGGTCTTGGATCACCGGCGTATGCTGCTATGAAAGCAGGTCTTATGGGATTGACAAAGGCGTATGCAGATGAACTGGGAAAATATGGCATCACGGTTAATGGTATCGCGCCTGGATATTTCCAGACAAGCATGACAACTGGAACAGGAAGTGCAAATGATGAAAAATATATTAAAATTAAAGAACACGTTCCTGCAGATCGCTGGGGAGAAAGACAGGATTTAATGGGAGCAATGGTTTTTCTTGCAAGCCGCGCAGCAGATTATGTAAATGGTACATTATTAGTAGTAGATGGTGGTTATCTTGTAAGATAACAAGGAAGAGGACTTTGGAATATGAGTGAAAAATATATTATTGGTATTGATGAAGGTTCTCAGAGCGCTAAAATTACAATTTTTGATGTAAAAGGAAATATTGTCTGTGAGGATAAAGAACCTTTAAGACCATATAATCTTCCGCAGCCTGGCTATGTAGAGCATCCGGATGATGACTGGTGGGACGCAATCTGCAAGGCATCAAAGAAGTGTATGGAGAAATTTTATGGAAACGTGGAAGATATTGTGGGAATTGGTTTATGTACGATCCGTTGCTGCCGTGCTTATTTGAAAAAAGACGGTACTCTGGCACAGCCGGCTTTAAGCTGGATGGATATTCGGATTTCTCAGCCTTACGAGCATACAAACCCGGACGTGGCGTATATTACAGCATCTTCCGGTTACATTACACATCGGCTTACAGGTGAATTTAAAGATACTGTGGCGAATTATGAGTATGGATGGCCGATAGATGTAGACAACTGGAAATGGTCAGATTCTCCAGAGCCATATAAGGAAACGGGAATGCCTCGCGAAATGCTTTTTGAGCTTGTTATGCCTGGCGATATTCTTGGATATATTACAAAAGAAGCGGCGGAGGCAACAGGACTTCCCCAAGGTGTTCCTGTAGTGGCAACTTCCAACGACAAGGCAGTAGAGGGGCTTGGAACAGGCTGCATGGGAGAAACAACAGCCTGTGTTTCTCTTGGAACGTATACGACAGCTATGATGGAAGGAAAAGAAAATTTACAGGGAACTTCTTACACATGGCCTAAGTTTTCATGCGTTCCAAATAAATTCCTTTATGACAGCAACGGAATCCGTAGAGGTATGTGGACAATCAGCTGGTTTAAAGATATTTTAGGGGAAAGTTACATTCAGATGGCAAAAGAACAGGGAATGTCAGCAGAAGAGCTGCTAAGCCAGGAGGCAGAAAAGGTACGGGCTGGAAGCGATGGTTTGATGACCGTTCTGGACTGGCTGGCTCCTGTCTCCAATCGTTATAAAAAAGGTATTATGATTGGCTTTGATGGAAGACATACGAGAGGGCATATGTACCGTTCGCTTCTTGAGGCGATTGCTCTGACTATGAAAAAACATGTAGATAATATGTGTGAAGAGGTTCATGTGGAGCTGGATCATCTGATCATTACGGGGGGAGGTTCTAACAGCAGCCTGTTTATGCAGATTTTTGCAGATGTATTTAACCTTCCTGTTGTTAGAAATACAGTAAACGGTGCAGCAGGTTTAGGTTCTGCAATCTGCGCGGCTGTTGCTACGGGAATATACGGAAGCTTTGAAGAGGCGGTGGAAAATATGGTTCATGTAAAAGATACGTTTGTTCCGGATCCGGAAACAGTTGCTTTGTATGAAAAAATGTTTCCCGTTTACCAAAGCATCACGACTTATACAGATGAAGTATTAAAGAAATCATATGAGATTTTTCAGTAAGAGATAAAGTAAAAACATACGCCTTTCCCTGTGAATGAGAAAGGCGTATGTTTTTCTATACCCCCAGAAGATAAGCGGCATTTTCCCAGAGAATCTGCTGCTTTTCTTTTT
>JAUNAX010000061.1 GCA_030527365.1 Eubacteriales bacterium
AATTTTTAATTTCTTCCATAGAAAGGTTTCGGGTAAGTTGATGGACAATGGTAGAGACCATTTCCAAGTGTGCCAGCTCTTCCGTTCCAATATCGTTCAGTACTGCCGTTGCCATACGGTTCGGCATGGCAAATCTTTGTGACAGGTATCGCATGGAAGCGCTTATTTCTCCGTCTGGTCCTCCGTATGGCAGGAGGACATAAGAAAGTTTCAGATGAAAAGCATCAGGAAATAAATATATCAAAATAAAGAGTATTGGAGGCTTTATCAAACAGGATTTCATCTGTGAAAGACTGGAGAAAAAGCCTCTTTTTTTCATTGGGAATTTGAGGGTTCTGAAAAAATTCATCAAAAGAAGAAAGGGAAGACGGGAGAACCGGAGGCTGAGAGACAGGAAAAGATAACTGATGAAGTTTATTTTCCAGTTCTGTTTTCTGTTCCTGAAGTCGAAGCTTGTTTTCACGGTATTCTGTGAGTGTGTCGATTCCGCTTTCGTAAGCCTCTTTGATCCTTTGTTCCCGAAGGGTTAGATTTTCAAGCTGCTGTTTGAGCGCTTTTTCTTCCCGGAGTTTTAAACGGGAAGAGTCTGTGGAGGAAGAATCCATATAAAACAGGAAAGGTGCTGTGATTTCGGAAACCCAATGAAAATAAGTGAGAATAGAAGTTTCCGCTTTTTTCAGGGAAATATTGACAGGAGTTGAGTGAACGCCTTTTGCGTATTTCCAGCAGGTAAAGACGCGGCAGTTTCTGGAGCCGCCGAAAGCCAGGACTGCGTGGCAGAGAGAGCACTTTAAAATGCCTGAAAGCCAGTGGACTTCACTGGAAACAGGAGTGGGATTATGTGATATTTTTCCAGAATGCAAAAGTTTCATTCTGTTTTCGTACTGCTCTTTAGAAAGGCGTGTTTCGTGGTTTCCTTCAAAGGAAATGCCGTTCCATGTAACGGTTCCGGCATAAAACGGGTTTTCCAGAATCCGGACAACGGCTCTTCTGTCAAATGGATTTCCACGTTTGGTGCGGTAGGATAGCGTATTGCAGAGAACGGCAATGCGGGAGGGGGAAAGATGACAGGAGTCAAATTGTTCCATAATAAAGGACACAGTTTCAAACTCTTTTTCGTTGATTACAAAAGGTTTGCCTTTTCCCACTGCATTGTATCCGAGACATGGACAGGTCTGGTAGCCATGACGCAATGCTTTTTCCTTCATTCCCCGCTTTACCTCTCCGGAAAGGCGTATGGAATAATATTCATCCATCCATTCAATAATCCGCTCAATGAGAGTGCCGAAAGGCCCCTCTGCCAGAGGTTCGGAAACGCTGATAACTTCTACTTTGTCTTTTTTTAGCATACTTTTGTATACAATGGATTCCTCCTGATTTCTCGCAAATCGGCTAAATTTCCAGACAAGAATAACGGAAAACGGGTGCGCAGAGGATTTTGCAAGAGCAATCATTTTCTGAAATTCGGGACGTTTTTCAGCGCTTCTTCCAGAAATGCTTTCTGTGAAAATAAAATCTTCCGGTATGTGAATATGATTTGTTTTTGCATATTCCAGACAGAGACGTTTCTGGGCGTCCGGGGAAAGCTCATCCTGACTGTGTGTGGAGACGCGGATATATAAAGCGCCTACAGAGATTTCGTGTTGATGTTCCATAAATCTCACCTCGTCACAGAATATGAGAAAAACAGAGAAAAAGAACAGAGACAATCTTTTTTGCATATGATAGAAAAAAGAACGGAGACGTTTATGAAACCACAGGTAATTCCAAGATTTCGCATAGAGGGGCAGTATTACAGGAAGGAGGAGCTTTCCGGGGAACAGGTGAGGAAGATTCTGGAAAAACGTCTGGAAAACGCAATGAAAGCCATTCATTATAAAAAGAAATCGTGAATGGCTTTCCGTATTCATATTAAAAGGTCAGAAGCATTTGCTACAGGGATCATATCCCCGGGAAATAGCTTCTGATTCTGTTATTTGAGAAGCTTTATCGGGATTCATGCGGCCGCAGTCGGGAATACTGTGATATTTTTCTCCTGTTGCAGGAATCCAGACCATAGCACCTGAGGAGTCGGAGGGCTGCTCTGGTAAAGCAGAGGAAGCTTCGGAAGACGGTGCATCTGTTACGGAGGAGGTGTTTCCTGAGGAATAATCGTTGCAGGGCTCCTGATTCCAGGAAATTGTCTGACCATCAGAAAAAGCGATTACGGTTCCCTGCTTATCTGTACGGAAAACAGGAATATTCATGGAAGAAAGACGTCCCATAGTATCAGCGGAAGGGTGTCCGTATTTGTTGCCCGCCCCACAACTTATTACTGCCCAGGAAGGTGTGGAAGCTTCCAGAAAATCCCAGGTTGTGGAACTGGAAGAACCGTGGTGGCCGAGGGAGAGAACATCGCAGTCAAGGCTTGCGCCTGTGCTTATCATATCCTGTTCGCTTGTCTCTTCTGCATCTCCTGTAAAGAGAAAACTGTTGTTTCCGTTTGTAAGACGGATTACTACAGAATTTTCATTGCTGTCGTTCGGGTCAATTCCGGAAGGCGCAAGGACAGTAAAGCTTCCTGTTCCAAAGGAAAAGGTATCTCCAGGTTTTGGGTACTGAATAGAAATGGCGTTTGCAGTTGCCTCATTTACAAAATCCATATATAAATCAGTACCCTGGTAGTAGTCTGCGCCGAGAATGTTGTCTACAGAAAAGTTCTGGAGACATTTTAAAAGTCCGCCCAGATGATCTGCATCATAGTGGGAGGAAATCATATAGTCAATATTTTCCACATTCTGATCGTGAAGATATTCCACTACCTCATCGCTGTGACTGGTATCACCTCCATCATAGAGAAGGTTTTCTCCGCCGGACTGAACAAGAATGGAAAGTCCCTGTCCAACGTCCAGAAAGTGAACAGCCATATCCTGTGTGCCGCTCTCTGCACAGACAGAAAGACTTCCTGTGGGAAACAGAAGCGTGAGAGCAAGAAGAAGCGGAAGAAAAAGTGAAAGACGTTTCTTTTTGTGCTTCATAATAAAATTCTCCTTTTTGTAAAAATAAAAAAGCTTCGGGAATCTTACATTCCCAAAGCTTTTAGTGGACCTGGCGGGAATCGAACCCAACTAAAATCCTCTAAAAACCCAGTAAAATCAACCAACTTTGTGTTTCGTGTTGCATGGCGTGTTGCATAAATCGGCGAAGTGCTCATTTAGCTTGTTTGTAAATTTGACCTGCTCATCTGTAATGACGTTGCGGTAGACCGCCTTTAAAACATTGTCCGTTTTCCATCCGCCTCTTGCCATAATGTACTGGTCAGGAATCCCGATCGCGTGCATGATGGATGCAGAGTAATGTCGGAGGTCGTGAAAGCGAAAATGAGGAAGCCCAGCTTTTTGCAACGCCTTCCCGAAGTTTTTGGAAATGTCTTCCGGGTGCATTCGGACAAGCGGACCTTCAATCCCTTTGAATTTGTCGATTACGAATTTAGGATACTCGACAGTCCGGTTGCTAGACAGTGTCTTTGGGCTTTTAGTGACCATCCCGCCCTTGTTGGAGCGCACAACAGACTTGCTGACCGTGATGGTGTTCCCGGAAATATCCTTGTCTGTGAGCGCACATATTTCTCCGCGGCGGAGCGTTCCAAAAGCCGATAATAGGACAGCCTTTTCCATCTCCGTCCCCTGGATTGATTCCAAAAGCTTTTTTATGTCTGCATCAGATGGGACGTACAAATCCTTTCTTTGTTTTTCCGGGAGCTTTGTGTTAAGGTTAAGAGAGGGCTCAAACGTGCTTAAAACAGCAGAGAGAAATCCGTGTGCGTTTGAGACAGTCTTGGCGGAGTGGTTAAGAGAATAGCGATTCGCCCAGGACTGTATATCTGCAGCTGTTATTTTTCGGATACGCAGCTGCAAGAGCTCAGGATATGCGTTGCGAATCAAGGTCTCGTATCCTCTCAACGTGGTGGGAGAGAGGATATTGGACTTTGCTTCGATGTACGCTTCCATAGCCTCTTTAACAGTGTAATCTGCGCGGGAAACCCGCTCTTTGTTGGCTGTCCATTCGGCTGCCATGCGCTCAACCTTGCGCCGTCCTCTGACAGATGGGTCATCACAGGTAAACGACTCATAGATACGCTTTTGCTTTGGATTCCCTGTTTTTGGGTCAATTACTGGTTTGCCATTATCGTCTTTGACTGGCTCGTAGTGCGAAAATACTTGTATTCGCCAGGACCCAGACGGTAATTTTTTTGCTGTTGCCATAAATATCATCTTCCTTTCTTCCTTGGATACAAAAATAACAGCCAGCAGGAACAAAGGTTCCGCTTGCGAGGACTGTCCGAAGATGATACAATATTCTCGTTCAAGAGGTATCTCTTCGGAGATATGATTCCGCTCTGGTGTTGGCGCACCGGGGCGGTTTTTCAGTTTGACAAATAGTTATGTTTGACATATAATATACTTAACAAGACAGCCGGAAGGTGAGTGCACTTCACCCACTCTGGCGGAAATAAAGAACTAAGAAATAGCCGTTTACTTTGTCAGGGTAGGACGGCTATTTCTTATGTGTTAGATTCAGAATTGCAACGATTAATAAGGCAACGCTTACAATCAGGCTTAATTCCTCATATGTACTCATAAGCATCATCCTTTCTGTCAAGACTCAGATTGGATGAAAAGCACGTCCCCCAGCTGCCCGGGTAAGTATATTATATTGTCAAGGTACGGCTCCCGTGTAAACAGGAGCCTATTGAATTATCCGTTTAAACGCTCATGGTTTTCGTAAGCGAGTTCCTGAAGAAGCTTATATAAAGGCTGAACATTAAACTTTTTCGGAAATTCCAGTTTATGAGAAGCACAGGTTATATTGTTGCTTTTGAAATAAGGGGAAGTGATGTATGTAAATGTAATTTCACTATCATCAAATCCAAAACCGGAAGTTTCCATTTTAACATCAATGACAGAATTGAGGTTAATGGATTCCACACTCATTTTTGTACCCGTAGCTCCCTGTTTGTCGGTAAAAATAATACGCTTATCAGTAAAAATAAGAGCGTCTCTTACCAGTTTAAAGCCCATAGTGATTTTTTCGTTGTCCATCAGATACATTCCGTATTCTTTTTCCAGTTCTTCGAGAGGGGCTTCGCTGTAATTCGCAGCAAGTCCGCCTTGTAAAATGTTTTTCATACCAAATGCCATAATTGTGTTCCTCCTTTGTGATAGAAATAGTTTTCATATATTAATACGACTGAAAGTCGTAAAATTATTCTATGTGAGCAAGAGTGATGCATCTGCAACCTTTATGCATTGGTGGACAATTAATACCTATTTTTCTGTTTTTAACTTTAAAAACTTTGGAATTAAGTTGCGCACAGATTGGGCAAGTCTCATTATCTTCTGTAGATAGAAACATATATTTTTTAATACCAGCTTGTTTATAGCTGAAAAAATCAATATCTCCATGTATCTTAGCGCTTGCATATCTTAAATCCAAAGAATCTATTTCGATAGAATATGCTTTTAATAAACATCTTTGTATTTCATGAAAAGAATCTCCGGACATTGCAGAAAATATTGCTGCTGCTACAATAAAGAAATCTGTTGTATTGTCTAGGTGATTCTTGAAAATACTATATAATGAAGGTGGAATTCCCTTATAATATCGGGACTCCCAATCACAACCTATTCCAGGCGGAACGGGATTTTCTGCATTTCTCTTGCAGATAATTCGGTAAGCTAAGTCAAGATTTCCTGATTTCATTAATTCTATGGACTTTTTGAAAAAATCCGCATGGATTGTGGCAAAATGTTCGTAAGAAGCATCTATAAGTCGCCATCCTTTTTCTGTAACTATATAAAACTCTGAATATGTGCTATTGCTTTTTACGTCTGATTCGCATAGGCTATGATGAATCCGATCTATTAATTGTTGCTTTTTTCCTGAAACTTTAAGTCTATAGCTTCTGAGAATTGCCTTTAAAGCTTCGTTTTTTAAAAGCGCAATGTTTTCTGAGTATGTTGCTTCACGAACAAGATCAAGGTTTAAAAGTATAGGAATAAAATTAGGTATATCCACTTCTAAGGTCATTAATCCAGAAAAAGACTCTCTTTTAGGGTGTTTATTGAGTCTACGAAGCACTTTAATATGGTATTCCTTAAAATCCTTTGTACATGTTGGCAATATGTAAGGGTTTTTTAATGGCGGCAAATCTATAGCTGTGTGCGAATTGTTTTGCGGTTCATTGAAACATTTGCGGATTGAATTTCTTTTGGATATTTTAGGTAAAAATTGATAAATACAATTCATAATTAAAATTTCCCTCTCAATTCTACAACTTTCCCAATTATTCTTACAGGTTTTTCTTGGATTTCTTGATTGCTGAAAAACATGGGTTCATAACTTGGATTGTTGGAAATCAGCTCAATCCCATCTCTATATTTACGAAGTCTTTTGCAGGTGGCATCGTCTCCATTTACCATAGCAATCACGATGTCACCAGATTCCGCATCTTCCTGTTTACGAACGATAACAACATCACCTTCGCACATTCGTGGTTCCATACTGTCACCGTGTATTTGAAGACCGAAAAATTCGCCAGTTTTAGCCATTTCTTCTGAAATTTCTTCTGTATCTATAATATCTTCTATTGCCTCGATAGGAATACCGGCAGCTACGCGACCAAGGACGTTGATCACCAGACCTTTGCGAGGCGTGGACTTTTTAGAACGGTCCTCGACTAAATCAGCTTTTGAAATACCAAAATAATTTGCCATAAGTTCTATTTTATCAATACGGGGATAGGAATTTCCTTTAACCCAATCAGTAAAAGTAGTATATTTTACCCCGAGAGAATCGCACATTTCTTGGCGGGTTTTTCCATAGAGTTCCATATAATACTGAATGTTTTTTGCCATAATTTCTTTATTACCTAAGCTACTCATGAATACACCTCCTTTATAATATGATTATATGATTATCTCGTAAAAAAATCAAGATAAACTTAAAAAATTACGAAAAAAGCGTTGACATTACGGTTAAATCGTAGTATATTTGAAATGTAAAGGAAAGCGAGGTGACAAATATATGAAACCCAAAACGCGTTTTACATTGAAAACGGCGCGTGAAATACGGCATTTAACACAAGAAGAGGCGGCAAAAAGGATTGGGATAAGTACAGACACACTCGGAAATTATGAGCGTGGGAAGAGCTATCCTGATATTCCTGTATTACGTAATATAGAAAAAGTTTATGGAATACCGTACGAGCAGCTTATTTTTTTACCATTGGATTACGATAAAACCGTAAATATGATATGAGAAAAGAAAGGAGAGTGAGAGAAATAAATGTGGGTACCAAAGTGGTATTTAGAAGCACAAGCAAGAAGAATAGACAGATTGGAACGCAGAACAAGACGGTTGGAGCTTATTTGTCTGGAAGATGCAAAGAGTAAAATAGTCAGCCTCCGCAATGAAGAAGCTGGCACAATTACGAAAGATGGATGGTTAAGTATTGAGGAAATTGTTGCCAGAGAGTTTTCTTCAATAAAGGGCGATGAGAGAACTATTTCACAAAGAGAAAGCAGGAGAGGAGGTGGAAAGATGGAAGATAAAAATAAGTATGTATCAGAAAGAATTGTTAATATAGCAGAATTGGAAACATACATCGAAAAAGCGTATATATCTGTTGAACTATTAGCGGATGAAATAAAGCAAATGGGCATTAATAATCAACAAGTAATACGCTTGTTCGAAGAAGTAGAAAAATGTATTAAAAAAGCAAAAGATTTTGAGTTTTGTATTGAGAGACGCATTACTCAATAGGAGGTTTATTTGTTCGAACATCAATCACTGGTTTGAAATCCCTTAATGCTTCACAGGGATACATTTTGCAAAACATATAGACGGATAAATCTTTATTACGTTTTCTTTCTGGTAAATCAAGATTTTCGATAATAGGACATTTGGCAGAGGAAAACCTTGCTATGTATCCATGCTCGTCATTTTCTGGAAATCGATATTTACCTTGAAGTGTTAATTCACATTGCCAGAAAGGACATTTAATCGTTTTGTGCAAAATTGTGTAGTAACCCATAGTAATTCTCCTTTCTTTGTACTCGACATGGCAGTGCCTGTATTTAAAGGATAGGAGAAAACGAAGAGGAAGTCAATGATGTTTGGAAAAGAAGATGGAAGGAGGCAACAAGATGCCGAAGGTAAATCTTAACAGAGATGCACCGTTAAATGATGCAGCAAAGCAAATATATCAATACCTGCAGGCGCAGATGGGAGTGCCAAAACTTAGCAAGATAATGGGCTACGGTCAGACGACCCATTGTAAGCGAAAAAAGCACCCGGAGGATTTGACGCTAGAACAGCTCAGAATCATTTACAAAGAAGCGCATCTTACAGACGCGGAATTTATGAGGATGGTCAGGGCGGAATCCGACCGGAATGAAAGCAGATTTTAGAGAGGAGAGAAACTGTATGAGATTATACGACATACACAAACAGGCGCGTCCTCTGGCAACAGACCAGGACACAAGCCAGATGAAACATATCGGCACGCTGTACCTGATTTGCTGCGACTGGGAAATCTTCCAGGATGCAAACGGAATCTACTGGACAAAAGGAGATTGGAAGTTATGAAACGAAATGCTGTTTTATCCATCATCATCGGAACACTGGCTACATACCTGCCCTTTTGGGAATGGAGTAATACCTTTGCCCAGATTTCAGGAACGGTTGTGATAGCGATGCTTGTATTTTATTTTTTGGTGGGTACAGAAAAGGACTCCGTTAAGCGGCAACTTAAACAGGAGTCCCCAAAAAATAATAGAACAGCCTTATTGTAAGGCAGAAAAGGAGAAAAAGCAATGATTAAATGCGAAAAAGGAGTTTTTGAAGCACAAGGGAGCAATGCTGCGCTGAAAGCTGAGCTTGCAATAATTATTGAAAATTTAAAAAAATGCTTTGCTGAAAAAATGGGACAGGAAGAAGCAGACAAAGAGATTCGTGAAGCGATTCGTATAGGCTTTATGACGGAAGAGGAATTTGAAAAAGAATTAAAAAGAGTAGAACAGGCAATTTCGGAAGAAATCAGGAGAATCGTTGGAGATATTATAGAACTTATACGGAAAGAAAACAATGAATAACATGAGAATATGCTGGATTATCCGTTTTACAGACGGAACCCTTGCCAGTTACTATGGCACAAAAGACGGAGCCATAGCAAAGGCAGAAGAATTAAAAGACCTCTACGGAGGAGATTACATCATCACATAAAAAAGAGCTCACGTACTGGAATACGTGAGCCGGGCTTATGCCACTCGGAAAATAAACCTGTACATACTGTACCATCTGGGCGGCAAAAAGTCAAGGAAAACGGAGCGGGAAGCTCCTTTTCTTTTACGGGGCTATGCTCCCTTAAAAGCTCGATTAAGCGTATTAGAGATACGTCAAGAGGTGCAATATGAAGTGGGGATACATAAGAGATATATGGGAATTCGGGGACACCCTGGAAGTAGAAGATAAGCATACAGGGAGATATGGTGCAAGAGGGCAGAAAAGAGAAAAAAGGAAGAAAGCCACCCCGGAGGATATGAAGAGACAGAACGAATGGAAAAGGGAGCGGGATGTCCGGAGAAAAATAAAAAAGAATTTCAGTAAAGGCGATTACTGGATGACCATTACATATAAAAAAGGCAGCCGCCCTACATGGGAGGAAATGAAGGAAGACATTCAGTGGCTCATTCGCACGGTAAGGAGAAGATACCAGAAGTATGGGCAGGAACTGAAATATATATATCGTCTGGGAATCGGGAAAAGAGGTGGCCCCCATATCCATATCCTGGTAAACCGTTTTGCTACGAAAGAAACCGGAACGGATATGATTTTTACAGAATGCTGGACGAAGGGGCACATCAATATCCGTACCCTATACGATGCAGGAGGGTATAAAGAACTTGCGGAGTATATCACGAAACCAATGGAAGAGTGGGAACCGGAAGGAATCAAGAGATACCACCCTTCCCGGAATCTGGTAACTGTGGAGCCAAAGAGAAAAGAAATGAATCGAAGGAATCTTGTGGACAAGCAGGGACAGGTAATATACCCCAAAGCCCCAAAAGGTTATTATGTGGACCCGGATTCTGTAAAAATGGGAAAGAATCCGATAACAGGTTTTTATTACAGGCATTACACGCTGATAAAGCTGGATAGGAGGATTTAAAGATGCAGGAGGTAGGTATGTTCCTGGTAACGTCCACAAACGTTCCGGGAAAACATAAAAAAGCAGGCTTTAAGTGTATGCTCATCTGCCAGGCATTAAACCACGAGAGAAGCCCGTGCAAGACTTTTTATAACATAACCGGGAACCGTCTTGTACTGCAGTGTGCCTGTGAGGGTTTCCTGCACCTGAACCATCCGGCAAACATAACGATTTTTACAGACAGTCAGTATTTTATCAATGGCTGGGAGCAGCTCCCATTATGGGCGCGTTCCGGATGGAGACGTCCGGGAGGACGGAAAATAAAAAATGAAGAACTCTGGCGGCTCATATGGGAAAAGTCCCGTCCGCACACTGTAAAAGTGATTTATGAGGACATGGAAAAGTACAAGGAAATAAACAGCCTCTTACTGAGGTAAAATGCGGCTTTGTGGTACTTTTGACTATAAAAAACAGGAAAAATAAGCGAAGACACGGAAAGACTGAGGTTTTATCCGCAATATCCCTTATCAAAAAGGGAAACCAAAGACAGATTTCCGGAAATGTCCACAGAAAACTGGGAAAAATAGGAACGCACTGAGGTAGTACCTCAGTAGAACGTGTCCGCGAAGGAGGTAAAAAATGGGAAAATTAGAAGAATACATGAAAGGCAGGACAGAAGGTATGGAGTTTGCCCTTCGTCTTGTAAAAGACAAAGGGATAGAAGAATTGGAAAAAGAAATCAAATTCCGGAATCGCACAGGCATTTCCCTGAACGTTACCCGTCAGGAATTAAATGCGGCCAGTGGAAAAATAAAAGAAATGACACTGGACACCTTTACAATATTGGGAGTAGCTGCACTCCATGACGCTTTTGGATTCGGAGAAAAGCGCTGTCAGAAATTTATGGATAAGATGGGAGAAGGTGCAGAATATCTCATGAATGACTTGGCCACATGGGAAGATTATATAGGAGCCATAAAAGAAGAACTGGGAATGAACCTGAAAATCCGATGGAACAGGGAGGAGAGAAATGGAAGATAAGACCTGCAGAACCTGTATAGACAATGACGATGGGCTCTGTGACAGAAAAGGGATTCTGGTAGAGGACGAGGATTCCTGTGAAAAATGGAGGGGAAAAGATGGAATATGCACAAATGACGATGCCGGAGCTTGAAAAAAGAGAAAGCAGCATAAAAACTAAGCTGGGAAGCATTGTGGAGAATTTTCTTCTGGTGGGACAGGAACTGGATGAGATAGACCGGGCGTCTGCTTATCAACTCCGGGGATATAAAAGTATCCGGGAGTATGCCGCGGATACCTTTGGAATATCGGAATCCTTTGCCAGTCGTGTCCTGAATGTATACCGGAAATATACGGAACCGGGGAAAGAACTGAAACTCAAAGAGCAGTATAAAGGCTTTAATTTCTCCCAGTTGGTGGAGCTTTTAAACGTACCGGAAGAAGAACACCGGATCATCCGGCCGGAATTGACAAAAGAAGATATTCGGGATTTCAAGCGGTTTGAAAAAGAGAACGAGAACAATCCCAGCCGCCTGATGGCATGGAAGGAAGAAAGCGACACGGTTCGGGCAGCTGTAGAGGAATTCTTCCGAAAACGGAAAAAAGATCTGAATGAAATCTACGAAGCGTATGGAATCGGACCGCATTCCGAAGAGACGATAGAAAGTATGGCCAGATTTCTGTATCACGAGAAGAAAAAGAAATTCCAGACAGAGCAGTTCTTCCTCATGCTGTATCCAAACCAGGTATTTATTAAAAGTGCAGACGGAGATTTGCGGGACATTACCTGGCCAGAATTTTTTCAAACGATGAGCCGGATATTTGATGGGAAGGCAGCAGGGAAAGACACCTGGAAAAATTATTTTGCGACAGCGCAAGAGGAAGAACAGATTCCAGGGCAGGACAGCATTCTGAAACACCCGGAGTATATGCCTGAGCCAACACCGGAACCGATTCCAGAAAAATCGGGAGTATTACATAAAAAGAGGTTCCCCCAGTGCATTTATGAAAGTGGTACAGACTGCATCGGGGAAGACTGTGATACTTGCCGAAAGAAAACAGAGTGGAAAAAGAGGCGAAAAGAGGCTCTTGAAAAGACAGAAGAACCAGAAAAGAAAGAAACTTTTCCGGAAACGACAAAGCCACAGGCAATCGTGCCGGCACAAACAAAAATGTGTGACCGCAATCCAGAATATGCCTGTACACTTCCGGAAACCCAGAAGGCAGTAGAAGATGAAGGAGAAGAATGTTGGGAAAAGTGCTGTTGGAATTGTGAGAAACATGAATCCTGTGAATATGAATGCGATACTTCCCGGAACAGAGAAATACTTCCGGAAGAAACACATAGGACAGAAATAGAAGCCCTACGCTTCATGCTGGATAAAGAGAACCAGGAATTGGAGGAGTGGAGAAAAGTAGATGCAGAAT
>JAUNAX010000062.1 GCA_030527365.1 Eubacteriales bacterium
ATGGCGTTTTTCTGGAACGGAAAAATACCTGGCTTACAGCTGTATATCATCCTTCAGCAGTGCTGCGCGATGAAACGAAGCTTCCCCAGATGTAGGAGGATTTCCGGAAAATCAGGGAGAAGCTGGAAGAGGTGAGGGGATTTGTGTAAAAATAAGTTGATATTTTTTAAGAGAATGTATATAATATTCTTATAGATAGGAAACTATCTTCGGGAGAGTTCCTGCCATATAAGTGGAAGATTTTAAACTCGGGAGAGCTCCTGCCATATAAGTGGAGAATTTTAAACTCAGGGGAGCATTTGCTCCCTTTTTTAGTTAAAGGTCAAGAGGAGAAATGAATGGAACAATTCAAATTATATAGTGTTTCAGATGAATATGTGGAGTGGCTTCGTAAAGACTTTCCAAATGTGTATTCTAATAAAATTAACTCCAGAACACATACAAGAAAATATTTGGGAGTAGTATTACATATAGGAAAATATAATTATTACATACCGATGTCTTCGCCAAAAGATTCTGATTATCAAATAGCCGGAGCGAATAAAGTAATAAAAAAGAGTATTATACCGATTATCCGAATTGTAGTAAAAAATATATCGGGTGAAAAAGAATTAAAAGGAACATTAAGAATCAGCCATATGATACCAGTGCCAGATTCAGAACTTGAGTTATATGATTTAGAAAATGAATCAGATAGCGCATATAAAGATCTTGTGCAGAATGAGATGATTTTTATTCGTAAAAATCGCGAAAAAATTATTGCAAATGCCAAGCTGATGTACAGGCAAAAGACGGTAAATGACACGACAGCAGGGTATGTGAAATCGGCATTGGATTATCAGGCGCTGGAGGGCTTGTGCGATGTATTTGAAAAAATGAAAGATTTTAAGAAACCATTGCCTGTTTCGTCCTGATATGTTATACTCATACCAATTTGAGTGAAAGAGGTGAAAAGATGTTTAATTTTTTCTGCAGATAACATTAGAATATGTAATAGTATCGGTTTACGGTACTATTATGTCTGTTGCAGAAAAGTTAAACACTTTCTTTGATATAATTCCCCTGTTTAAGCGGAGTATAGGTAAGAAGAATGAGCTGTGGAAATGAACTTTTCTGCAGCTCTGTTTTTATGTTATCAGGAAATTATTTCGTAATGTTCCATAACATAAAAACGCTTCGCGTAGGATTCTTTTTTTAGCAGGAAAGGGGAAATGGATATGTCAGTGATTAAAGTAGAAAACCTTACATTTTCATATGATACAAGCTATGATAAGATATTCGATAACGTAAGCTTTCAGATAGATACTAACTGGAAGCTTGGATTTGTGGGCAGAAACGGACGGGGGAAAACGACGTTTTTAAATCTTCTTCTTGGAAAGTATGAGTATCAGGGACGTATTTTAAGTTCCGTAAAATTTGATTATTTTCCGTACGAGGTAAAAGATAAAAATTTAAGAATGGAAGAAGTGTTAAAAGAAGTCTGTCCTGCGGCAGAAGCCTGGGAATTTATGAGGGAACTTTCGTATCTTTCTATGGACGAGGATGTGCTGGAAAAGCCGTTTTGTCTTCTTTCTCAGGGAGAGCAGACAAAGGCTCTGCTTGCGGCTCTTTTTCTTAATGAAGGGCATTTTCTTTTAATTGACGAGCCGACCAATCATCTGGATATGGGAGCAAGGGAACTGGTTTCTGCCTATTTAAAACGGAAAAGAGGATTTATTCTTGTTTCCCATGACAGGGCGTTCCTTGACGGCTGTACAGATCATATTTTGTCTTTAAATAAGACAGGCATTGAAGTACAAAGCGGAAATTTTTCTTCCTGGCTGGAAAATTTCGAAAACAGGCAGAGATTTGAAGAGGCAGAAAACGCACGGCTTCAAAGAGATATTCGCCGTCTGGAAAAGGCGGCAGAACGAGCATCAGGCTGGTCAGAGAAAACAGAGGCTTCCAAATATGGAAATGGTCCGGTAGACAGAGGGTATGTGGGGCATAAAGCGGCAAAAATGATGAAACGCTCCAAAATTATCGAAACAAGAACAAAGAGAGCCGCAGAAGAAAAAGCAAAACTTCTCAAAAACAGAGAAAGCGCTGAGAATCTGAAACTCCTTCCTCTGGAATATACACACGATACCCTTGCCTCATTTTCAGAGGTTGTGGTATATTATGATAGAAAACCAGTGTGCTGTCCGGTGTCATTTCGCATTCAAAAAGGAGACAGAATTGTGTTTGACGGTAAAAACGGAAGTGGAAAAAGCAGCCTTTTAAAGCTCCTGGCAGGAGAGGAAAAGACGTATACAGGAACAGTGAACAGGGAAAAAAACCTAAGGATTTCTTATGTTCCGCAGGATACTTCGTGGCTTCGGGGAAATCTCCGTGATTTCGCAGAAGAAAATCAGATTGAGGAAAGCCTTTTTAAAGCGCTTTTGCGGAAACTGGATTTTGACAGAATGCAGTTTGATAAAGATATGAGCGAGTTTTCAAGCGGACAGAAGAAAAAAGTTCTTCTTGCAAAGAGCCTCTGCGAACAGGCTCATCTGTATGTCTGGGACGAGCCCTTAAATTTTGTGGATCTGTATTCAAGAATACAGATAGAGGCGCTGATAAAAGAATATAAGCCGACAATGGTTCTTGTGGAGCATGATAAAGCCTTTCGGGAAGAGATTGGCACAAAACATATTATAATAAAAAGGAGACAAAATGAGTACAGAAGAAAAATGCAGGTGTCTGAATAAAGATGTGATTAAATATATTGCAATGGTTACGATGCTTTGCAACCATATTGCGACTGTTTTTATGAATCCAGAGTCTGCAGCAGGAACGATTTTTATTTACGCAGGGTATTTTACAGCGCCTGTTATGATTTACTTTCTTGTGGAGGGATATGATTATACCCATTCAAGGAAGCGGTATCTTGGCAGGCTGTTTTTGTTTGCGGTTATTTCTGAGTTGCCGTTTTGTCTGGCTCTTACGCAGGAAGGGATTCTTGAATTTTATGGATTCAATATGCTGTTTACTTTATGCCTCTGTTTCCTACTTATTTATATAGAACGGGAAATGACGCATATGGCAAAGCGTAAGTTTCTGATCGTAGTAATCTTTGTGGCAAGTATGTTTTGCGACTGGGCAATTATAGCACCTGCGTTTACTTTATTTTTTATTCATGGAAAGACAAATGTTGCAGGAATGAAGGGGGCGTTTACAAAAGCCGTTGTTTTCTTCGGGGCTTTTAATTTTCTTAGTGGAATTGGAAGGTTTCCTGTGTGGCGGAATCTTTTATACACGGTTTTGTCAATGGCAGCAGTGGGAGCAGCAGGGTTTTGTGTCACTGTACTTTATAATGGAAAAAGAATGGAAAAGGGAAAGAAATTTTCTAAATGGTTTTTCTACATATTTTACCCCGCACATCTTCTGATTTTAGGAGTGATTCGAATTGCACTGTTATAATTTTAGATAAAATAAAAAGAGAGAGATAGAATAGCGTAACTGGCACAGTCTACTAGCGACCGTGCCAGTTTTTTAGAAAACCTACAAAATTTTAGTTGTCCACTTGCTGCAGTCCCACACTTCGGATACCACATCTCTGTAAAATTCCGGTTCGTGGCAGATGAGAAGGATGCTGCCTTTGTATTCTTTTAAAGCCTGCTTTAAAGCTTCTTTTGCATCTGCATCAAGATGGTTTGTAGGCTCGTCCAGAAGAAGGATATTTGTCTCTTTATTTACAAGTTTGCACAGGCGTACCTTTGCCTGCTCACCTCCGCTTAACACGCGTACCTGGCTTTCAATATGCTTTGTGGTAAGACCACATTTTGCAAGGGCAGAGCGCACCTCATACTGGGTGTAGGAAGGAAATTCCGCCCAGATTTCATCAATACAGGTTGTCTTGTTATCGCCTTTTACTTCCTGTTCAAAATATCCGATCTGAAGATTTTCCCCAAGCTCACAGGAACCTTTCAAAGAAGGAATTAGCCCCAGGATGCTTTTTAAAAGTGTTGTTTTTCCGATTCCGTTTGCACCTACAAGAGCAATTTTATGTCCGCGTTCCATAGAGATGGAAATTGGTTTTGAGAGAGGCTCCTGATAGCCGATCACAAGATCTTTTGTCTCAAAAATATACTTGCCGGGAGTGCGGCCTGTCTTAAAATGAAATTCCGGTTTCGGTTTTTCTGCTGCCAGTTCGATCACATCCATCTTATCCAGCTTTTTCTGGCGTGACATTGCCATGTTTCTTGTGGAAACACGTGCTTTGTTTCTTGCAACGAAATCTTTTAATTCACTGATTTCCTGCTGCTGACGGCGGTAAGCTGCCTCAAGCTGCGCTTTTTTCACGGCATAAACTTCCTGGAAATGGTCGTAATTGCCAACGTATCGGTTCAGCTCCTGATTTTCCATGTGGTAAACAAGGTTGATTACCTCGTTTAAGAACGGAATGTCGTGGGAGATAAGGATAAAGGCGTTTTCATAATCAAGAAGATAACGTTTCAGCCATGCGATGTGTTCTTCATCAAGGTAGTTCGTAGGCTCATCAAGAAGGAGAATGTCCGGTTTTTCCAGAAGCAGCTTTCCGAGAAGTACCTTTGTTCTCTGACCTCCGCTTAAATCTGTAACATCGCGTTCAAGACCAATGTCAAGAAGCCCGAGGGCACGGGCAACCTCTTCCACCTTTGCATCAATGACATAAAAATCATGAAGAGTCAGATTATCCTGAATCGTTCCAAGCTCCTCCATCATTTTGTCCATTTCTTCAGAAGAAGCGTCGCCCAGAGCGTCGCAGATTTCATTCATTCTTGCTTCCTGTTCAAAAAGCCAGGAAAAGGCAGATTTTAATACGTCGCGAATGGTCATTCCTTTTGTGAGGACAGTATGCTGATCCAGGTATCCTACGCGTACGTTTTTTGCCCATTCAATTTTTCCTTCGTCTGGCATAAGATGGTTTGTTACAATATTAAAGAAGGTAGATTTTCCTTCTCCGTTTGCGCCCACAAGACCGATATGCTCTCCTTTTAAAAGGCGGAAAGAGACATCATTGAAAATGGCGCGGTCTCCAAAACCATGTGTCAGGTGTTCTACATTTAAAATACTCATAAGTGCTTTAGTCCTCCGATGCTTCTTTTAACTGAGAAATATCCGGCTCTGCCATCAGGGAATAGTTTGTGTAGTACACCACAAATCCCGGTTTGGCTCCGCCTGGTTTTTTTACATGCTTTTTCTGAATATAGTCAATTTCTACTTTGGGGGCGGTGCGACCCTTGGAATAGTAGGCAGCAAGACGTCCCGCTTCTTCAAAGGTGCGGTCAGGCAGCTCGCCGTCTTTGGTTTTTACGACCACATGGGAGCCTGCCATTTTTTTTGCGTGAAACCACCAGTCGTTTCCTGTTGCAAACTTGAAGGTGAGTTCATCGTTCTGGAAATTGTTTTTTCCAACATAAATGTCAAAGCCATCGCTTGATATGTAATGGAAAGGCTTTGATTTTGCCTGCATTTTTGCTCCTTTTTTACCGGAGTAATGGCGTTTGATGTATCCGTACTGAGTAAGCTCTTCCTTGATTTGGGCAAGGTCATTCTCAGAACGGGCAATATCAAGAGCGTTGGAGATGGATTCCAGATGTTCGATTTCGCTTTCTGTATCTGCAATCTGTGTGGTAAGCGCCTCTTCTGTACGTTTCAGCTTTGTATACCTGTCAAAATATTTTTTAGAATTTTGGGCAGGGGTAAGCGTTTCATCAAGAGGAATGGTGATTTCCTCATTCGTATAGTAATTCAATGCCTGAAGAGACTTGCTTCCCTCCGGAAGATTGTATCCATAAGTGTTAATCAGTTCCCCGTAAATCCTGTATTTGTCTTTTTTTGCGGTGTCCTTCATTTGTTTTTGCTGGAGAATCAGCTTTTTACGGTTGCGCTCCAGAGCAGTCTGCACGATTTTACGAAGGTCTGCAGATTTCTGGCGGATTCGTGTCAGAATATTTTTTGATGCGTAATACGTTTCCAACATGGAGGAAACGCTGTCAAAGGTGACGGAGTGGTATTCCGAACCATATTGCTGGAAAAGGAATACGCCGTATTCTACAGGTTCTTCACCACGATAGATAATGTTTGGGGTAAAATTTCCTTCTTTTACATCTTCCATCATTCTCTGAAGTGTATGATAAAGATGGATGCAGGAAACTTCGTTAAGGGATAGCATGGCGTCGTTTCCGTCTATTGATGCACGGTAGCACAGTTCTTCTGCGATAACAGGGCTTAATCCGGTAAGAGAAGAATAAAGCGCCTTTGCAGCCGAAACCGGCTTTTTGCATACTTTTTCCAGGAACTCTTCCTGTGTAATGGTAAGCGGATTCCACTTATCCTGGGTTTGGGGGATGAAGTATTCTCTTCCGGGAAGGACTTCACGTACAGAACTCATGTGAGAGGAAACGTGCTTGATACTGTCAAGTATCATGTTTTTGTCATCGCAGAAAATAAGGTTGCTGTGTTTTCCCATAAGTTCAAGAATCAGTATTTTTTTACATGGATCGCCCAGCTCGTTTAAATGCTCCAGATCAAATTCTACAACACGCTCCAGTCCAGGCTGTCGGATTCCTGCAATCCTTGCGCTTCCTATATGTTTTCTTAAAAGCATACAGAAGTTTGGAGCGGTGAGTGGACTGATTTTGTTTTTATCAGTAAAATATATAAGAGGAAGGGAGGCGCTTGCAGAGAGAAGAAGGCGTTTCTGACCTTCTGTACCTCTGGCTGTGATCATAAGCTCATCACCTTCCGGCTGCGCGATTTTATTGATACGTCCTCCGGCGAGATTAGTATTTAATTCCCGGACCATTGCGGCGATGGTAATTCCGTCAAAAGCCATAACGATACTCCTTTCACATAAATGCGCTGTTTAAAACAGCGCGTGATCATTGCTCTTTAGTATAACACATGAAAAAAGGGTTTGACTAGGGTTTTAGAATGAATTATAATAAATCTGTATGTAAAGTTGCCAAGGAGACAGACGATGATTAGAAGTATGACCGGCTTTGGCCGTGCGGAAGTAATAACCAGTGAGCGGAAAATTACAGTAGAACTGAAATCCGTAAATCACAGGTATCTGGATATGAATATCAAGATGCCGAAAAAGCTGAGTTTTTTTGAAGGTGAAATCCGCAGCCTGATGAAAACTTATATACACAGGGGAAAAGTAGACGTATTTATTACCTATGAGGATTACACCCTGAATAAAGTAGTTTTAAAATATAATAAAGACATTGCAGGAGAGTATCTTGGCTATCTTAAGAGCATGGAAGAGGACTTCAATTTGAAGAATGATATTTCCGTATCTTCTCTTTCACGGTATCCGGAAGTATTTACTATGGAGGAACAGTCTGTAGATGAAGACGCTCTCTGGGGTTATCTGGAATCCCCTCTTCGGGAAGCGTGTGAACGTTTTGTGGAAACAAGAAAGCGGGAGGGAGAAAATTTAAAGAAAGACCTTCAGGAAAAACTGGACGGTCTTGACAGAAAAGTGGTTCTTGTACAGGAGCGTTCTCCGGAGGTTGTAAAGGCATACAGAGAGAAGCTTGAGGCAAAGACAAAAGAACTTCTTTCAGACAGTCAGATAGACGATTCCCGCATTGCTGCAGAAGTAGTGCTGTTTTCTGATAAAATCTGTAATGATGAGGAGACTGTACGTTTAAGAAGTCATATCCAGGGTATGAAGAAAATGCTGGAAGAGGATGAGGGAATCGGAAGAAAACTGGATTTCATGGCACAGGAGATGAACCGGGAGGCGAATACGATTCTTTCAAAATCAAATGATCTGACTATTTCCAATATAGCCATTGATTTAAAAACAGAAATTGAGAAAATCAGGGAACAGATTCAGAATATTGAATAATAAAGAGGGTAAATACAGATGGCAAAGCTGATAAATATAGGGTTCGGCAATGTGGTAAACTCACAGAAAATCGTGGCTGTGGTAAGCCCGGACGCCGCACCGGTAAAGCGCATGGTACAGAGTGTAAAGGGAACCAGAACTTTAATCGATGCTACTCAGGGAAGAAAGACAAAGGCGGTAATTGTAACCTCTGACGATTATCTTGTTCTTTCCGCTCTGCAGCCGGAGACGATTGCCAGAAGATTTGCAGAAATATACGATTATGAAGAAAGGGGAGAGGTGCATGAGTAGAGGAGTTTTAGTTGTAGTATCCGGGTTTTCCGGGGCGGGAAAAGGAACGGTTATGAAACGCCTGTTGGAAAAATATGACAATTACGCATTATCCATCTCAGTGACCACAAGAAAGCCGCGTCCGGGTGAGGAGGATGGAAGAGAATATTTTTTCCGTACAAAAGAAGAGTTTGAAAAGTTTATAGAGGAAGATGCTCTGATCGAGTATGCGCAGTATGTGGAAAATTATTACGGCACTCCCCGTTTTTATGTGGAGGAACAGCTTGCTGCAGGAAAAGACGTGATTCTGGAAATTGAGATACAGGGTGCAATGAAGGTAAAAGAGAGAAATCCTGAGGCAGTGCTTGTATTTGTAACGCCGCCTACTGTAGAGGAGCTGAAACGCCGCCTGACAGAACGGGGAACAGAAACACCGGAAGTCATTGCTGAACGTCTTGCGAGAGCAAGCGAGGAGGCAGAGGGAATGCATCATTACGATTATCTGCTTATTAATGATGTTCTGGAAGAGTGTGTAGATGATCTTCACCAGATTATTCAGAGCGAACATGCCCGTTCCTGGAGAAATAAGGAGTTTATTTCCAGAATTCAGGAAGAATCCAGGCAGTTTAAATAAATAATGGTATTTTTATTATCGAAAGGAGAACATATATGATACATCCATCTTATTCAGAGTTAATTGAAGCAATCAACACAAACACAGAGGACGATGACAACACAATGCTGATAAACAGCCGCTATTCTCTTGTTCTTGCAACAAGTAAGCGTGCCCGTCAGATTATCGCAGGTTCTGAACCTATGGTAGAGGGCGCAGCAGGAAAAAAACCTCTTTCTATTGCTATTGACGAGCTTTATAAAGGAAAGGTAAAAATTCTTGAGGATACTCACGAAGAGGAAGAAATATCTGTAGAAACAGCTTCTGAAAATACAGAAGAGGTAAAAGCAGAGGCGGAAACTCAGGAGGCGTAAGAAAAAAGAAGGCTGCTTTATGCAGCCTTTGTGTACATTAGGAGAACTTATGAAATTATTATTTGTATCATTAGGCTGCGACAAGAACCTTGTGGATTCCGAGGATATGCTTGGTGTTCTTACAAGAGCGGGGCATGAGATTGTAGATGATGAAAACGAGGCAGAGGCGATCATCATCAATACCTGCTGTTTTATTAACGATGCTAAGGAAGAAAGTGTGGAAACCATACTGGAGATGGCAGAATATAAAAAAGCAGGAACCTGTAAGGTCCTCATTGTAACAGGATGTATGGCGCAGAGATATAAACAGGAGATTATCCAGGAGATTCCGGAGGTGGACGCAGTTCTCGGCACAACTTCCTATGGAGAAATTTTAAAAGCTGTAGAGGAAGCTGTGGCAGGACGTCATTATCAGGAATATAAAGACATTGATTATCTTGTGCCGGATCAGGGAAAACGTGTGCTAACAACTGGCGGTCACTTTGCTTACTTAAAAATTGCAGAAGGCTGTGATAAGCATTGTACCTACTGTATTATTCCAAAGCTTCGCGGAAAGTTCCGGAGTGTTCCAATGGAGCGCCTGATCCGTCAGGCAGAAGACCTGGCAGCGCAGGGGGTAAAAGAGCTGATTCTTGTAGCCCAGGAAACCACTCTTTACGGAAAAGATTTATATGGAGAAAAGTCTCTTCACCGTCTTTTAAAAGAACTTTGTAAGGTAAAGGGAATCCGCTGGATCCGTATTTTATACTGCTATCCGGAGGAGATTTATGACGAATTGATCCAGACTATAAAGGAAGAGCCGAAAATCTGTCATTATCTTGATCTTCCGATTCAGCATGCAAGTGATGCGGTATTAAAACGAATGGGAAGAAGGACAACGAGAAAAGAGCTGACTGAAAAAGTTCAGAAGCTTCGGGAGGAGATTCCGGATATTGTGCTTCGTACTACGCTGATTACCGGATTTCCAGGAGAGACAGAAGAAGACCACGAGATTTTGATGGAATTTGTGGACGAGATGGAATTTGACCGCCTTGGAGTGTTTACCTATTCAGCAGAAGAGGATACTCCGGCAGCTTCTATGGAGGGACAGATTCCTGAAGAAGTTAAAGAAGAGAGAAGAGATGCTCTTATGGAACTTCAACAGGAAGTTTCCTATGATAAAGGAACAGAACGCATCGGTCAGGAGCTTCTTGTGATGATAGAGGGAAAAGTTTCCGGGGAAAGCGCCTATATTGCAAGAACCTACGGAGATGCCCCGAAGGTTGACGGATATATTTTTGTACAGACAGGTGAGCTTCTTGTGACAGGAGACTTTGCAAGAGTCCGTGTAACCGGAGCAATGGAATATGATTTGATAGGAGTGTTGGCAGATGAATACACCGAATAAATTAACGGTAGCAAGAATGATCATGGTTCCTTTTCTTGTGATTTTTATGCTCACGGACTGGGGCGGAGAAGCGAATCGATATATTTCTTTTGGGATTTTTGCTGTGGCAAGCATCACAGACTGGTTTGACGGCTATCTGGCAAGAAAAAATAATCTTGTGACGAATTTCGGAAAATTTATGGATCCTCTTGCAGACAAGCTTCTTGTATGTTCTGCACTGATCTGTCTGATCGAGATGAAGCGTCTGGAAGCCTGGGTTGTCATTGTAATTATTGCAAGAGAATTTATTATCAGTGGATTCCGGCTGATCGCGGCAGAAAACGGCGTGGTAATTGCAGCGAATTACTGGGGGAAATTTAAGACAGTATCTCAGATGATTATGATTATTCTTCTGATTCTCAATTTGGGTGGAATCTGGAGCGTAGTAGAAGAAGTTTTTGTCTGGCTGTCTGTTGCCCTTACTGTGATTTCTCTTTTAACTTATATTTTACAGAACAGAAAGGTTCTGTCCATGCAGGAATAATACCTGGCAGAAAGGAGTACCAATGATTACAGAATTTATATCCGTAGGTACGGAAATTTTATTGGGAAACATTGTAAATACGAACAGCGCATATCTTTCAGAAAAATGTGCACTGCTTGGACTTTCCGTATATTATCAGACCGTAGTGGGTGATAATGAAGAGAGAATGAAGGAGACGATCCGCACGGCGCTTGAACGCTCTGATGTTGTAATTCTCACAGGAGGTCTTGGACCAACAGAGGACGACATCACCAAGGAAGTGACGGCAGAAGTGATGGGGCTTCCTCTTGTGGAAGACGCCCATTCCAGAGAGCGCATAGAAGCTTATATGAAGCAGTACGAAAAGAATGATAAAAAGCGAAGGATTACTTCCAATAATTATAAACAGGCACTTGTTCCTGAAGGAGCACTTGTTCTGGATAATCACAACGGGACTGCACCAGGGCTGATTATCGAGAAAAACGGAAAAACTGCGATTCTTCTTCCGGGACCGCCAAATGAGATGAAGCCAATGTTTGAGGAAGAGGTGTATCCTTTCCTTCGAAAGAAACAGCCGGAAATCATTTATTCCCAGATGGTAAAAATATGTGGAATCGGGGAAAGTCAGGTGGCGGAAGAGATTCAGGATTTAATTGAAAGTCAGACGAATCCTACCATTGCTCCTTACGCAAAGACAGGAGAAGTACATCTTCGTATTACAGCAAAAGGCGCAGATGAAAAAGAATGTAAAAAAATGATCAAACCGGTTGTGCGGGAACTGAAAAAACGCTTTGGCAAAAATATTTTTGCAACAGAGGAAAATAAAACTCTGGAAGAAGCGGTAGTAGACATGTTAAAAGATCAGAATCTTGGACTTGCCCTTGTAGAATCCTGCACAGGGGGCGCAGTAGCGTCAAGGATCGTAAACGTTCCGGGGGCATCACAGGTATTTTCTCATGGATATGTAACTTACAGCAATAAGGCGAAGCGCAAATGTGTGGGAGTGAAAAAATCCACTCTGAAAACAGAAGGGGCTGTCTCTGCAAAATGTGCAAAGGAAATGGCAAAAGGCGGCTGCATAGTCTCCGGCGCAGATATTTGTCTTTCTGTTACAGGTCTTGCCGGACCGGACGGAGGCACAAAGGAACTGCCTGTAGGAACTGTATTTATGGGTTGCTGCTATAATGGAAAAGTTGAGACAAGGGAATTCCATTTTACAGGAAACAGAGGAAAAATAAGAGAGCAGGCAGCAGCACACGCACTTGTAATGTTAAGAGAGTGCATTATGGAAGGAATATACAGAAAAGACTGACGTACAGCCCCATGAGTTCATGGGGCTGCTTTCATTTACTTTTATTTTATCATCTTCATCATACTTACAATTCTGTCGATTTTTGCGGTCTCCTCAG
>JAUNAX010000063.1 GCA_030527365.1 Eubacteriales bacterium
TGGGGAAAGATTTTTATGATGCTTTTGATACTGCAAAACAGATATTTGAGGACGCATCAGACTGGCTTTCTCTTGATATGAAAGCCCTTTGTTTTGAAGAAAATGATAAGTTAGATTTAACAGAATATACACAGGCAGCTCTTGTGACAACAAGTCTTGTAATGGCACACGTAATAAGAGAGAAGGGACTTATGCCAGATGTAACGGCAGGTTTAAGTCTTGGAGAATACTGTGCTATAGAAATGGCAGGAGGTATGTCATTAAAAAGCGCAGTCTGTACTGTTAGGGAAAGAGGAATCCTGATGGAACATGCAGTTCCGGCAGGGAAAGGCAGCATGGCTGCTGTTCTTGGAATGAAGGCAGAAGATATAGAAAACACAATTTCTTCTGTGGATGGAGTGGAGATTGCAAACTATAACTGCCCGGGACAGATTGTGATAACAGGAAGAAAAGAAGGAGTAGAGCGTGCGGCGGAACTTCTAAAAGCGAACGGTGCAAAACGTGTTCTTCCTTTAAATGTAAGCGGCCCGTTTCACAGTTCCATGTTAAAGAAAGCAGGGCAGGAGCTTGAAAAGATCCTGGAAAACCAGGAGCTTTCTCCTTTGAAAATTCCTTATGTGACAAATGTGACAGGTGAATTTGTTCAGGACAAAAGTGAGATAAAATCATTACTTTCCAGACAGATTTTTTCTCCTGTAAAATGGCAGCAAAGTGTGGAAAACATGATTGCCAAAGGAGTGGATACTTTCGTGGAAATCGGTCCGGGAAGAACGCTGAATGGATTTATCCGAAAGATTAACAGAGAGGTTTCTGTTTACAGTATTCAGACAGTGGAAGATATGGAAACAGTGATTCAGGCAGTAAAGGAGAAGAGCATATGACAGATAAAAAGGTTGCCGTGGTAACAGGCGCATCAAGAGGAATCGGAAGAGCCATTGCCATTGAACTTGGAAAAGCAGGCACATTTGTCGTAGTGAATTATAATGGTTCAAAAGAGAAGGCAGAAGAGGTAAAAGAAGAAATAGAAGTTCTTGGAGGAGAAGCCTGTATCTGTCAGTGTGACATATCTGATTTCGCGTCCGGAGAAATTTTTTTCAAAGAGATTATAAAGAAATACGGACGGATTGATATTCTTGTAAACAATGCGGGAATCACAAAGGACGGTCTTCTTATGGGAATGAGTGAGGAAGATTTTTCTAAAGTAATTGATGTGAATCTAAAGGGTTGTTTCTACGGAATCCGCCATGTTGCAAGACAGATGATCCGTCAGAGAAGCGGACGCATTATCAATCTGGCATCTGTTGTGGGAGTAAGAGGAAACGCAGGGCAGGCAAATTACGCAGCATCAAAAGCCGGGATCATCGGTCTTACAAAATCAGCGGCAAAAGAGCTGGCGTCAAGAGGAATTACTGTAAACGCCATTGCTCCGGGATTTATTAAAACAGATATGACGGACGCTCTTTCCGAAAACATAAAGAACAGCATTAAAGAAGAAATTCCAATGAAAGAGTTTGGAAATCCGGAAGATGTGGCAAAGGCAGTTTCCTTTCTCGCATCTGAAGAAGCCGGTTATATTACAGGTCAGGTTCTCTGTGTAGACGGCGGAATGGCAATGTGACAGGAGGAAATCAATGAAAAGAAGAGTTGTGGTAACTGGTCTTGGAGCAGTTACGCCGATTGGAAATAATGTAGAGGAATTCTGGGAAGGAATCCGGGCAGGAAAGGTGGGAATCGGGGAGATTACCCGGTTTGACACAACAGATTATAAAGTAAAACTGGCGGCAGAAGTAAAAGGTTTTTCTCCAAAAGAGCATATGGATTTTAAAGCTGCCAGAAGAATGGAGCTGTTTTCCCAGTATGCAGTTGCAGCGGCTCTTGAGGCAGTAAAAAATGCTGACCTTGATATGGAAAAAGAGGATGCTTTCCGCGTGGGAGTGTCTGTTGGTTCCGGGATTGGAAGCCTTCAGACAGTGGAAGCCGCTCTGGAGAAAATAAAAGAAAAAGGTCCGTCAAGGACAGACCCGCTTATGGTACCTAAGATGATTTCCAATATGGCAGCAGGAAATGTTTCCATTGCTGTGGGAGCGAGAGGAAAGTGTACCAGCGTGGTAACAGCCTGTGCAACAGGAACCCACTGTATTGGAGATGCCTTTCGCGCCATACAGTACGGAGACGCAGATGTGATGATTGCCGGGGGAACAGAAGCTGCTATCTGTCCTGTGGCAGTAGCCGGATTTACAGGTCTTACCGCGCTTACCACAAGTACAGATCCTCTTCATGCTTCTATTCCTTTTGATAAAGAAAGAAGTGGTTTTGTTATGGGTGAAGGAGCCGGAATTGTGGTTCTGGAAGAACTGTCCCACGCACAGAAAAGGGGAGCAAAGATTCTTGCGGAGGTGGCAGGATACGGAGTATCTGCTGACGCATTTCACATTACTTCTCCTGCAGAGGACGGAAGCGGAGCTGCGAGAGCTATGACAGATGCCATGAAGGAAGCAGGGGTAAAACCGGAGGAAGTTGATTATATTAATGCTCACGGAACTTCCACCCATCATAACGATTTATTTGAGACAAGAGCCATTAAGCTGGCGCTTGGAGCTGCGGCGAAAAATGTGCGGATTAATTCCACAAAATCCATGACAGGACATCTTCTGGGAGCAGCAGGAGGAGTGGAATTTATTGTATGCGTGAAGTCCATTCTCGATGGTTTTATTCATCAGACAGTGGGTACAGAGGTGTGTGAGGAGGAATTGGATTTAAACTATATGATCGGTTCTTCCGAGTCTGTTTCAGTAAATGTGGCAATGAGCAATTCTCTTGGATTTGGAGGACATAACGGCACACTTCTTGTAAAGAGCTTTCAGGATTAAGGAGGGGCAGAAATGGAGCTTGACCATCTTTTAAAGCTGATACATGAGGTATCAGATTCGAACTTATCCTCATTTCAGTATGAGGAAGGAAATATAAAAATCGCGATGGAATGTGGAAAAGAGGTGCAGGTTATCTCTTCTCCTGTGGAAAGAAAGGAAATGCCTGTACAGGAAAAAGTATCAGGTGGAAATGTCATAAAAGCGCCGCTTGTAGGAACATTTTATGCAGCTCCGGGAGAGGAAGAAGAGCCTTTTGTACAGGTGGGAAGCAGAGTGGAAAAAGGACAGGTTCTTGCCATTGTAGAAGCCATGAAGCTGATGAATGAAATTGAAAGTGAGTTTTCCGGAGAAATCGCAGAAGTCTATGTGAAAAACGGAGAACCGGTAGAATATGGACAGCCTTTATTCCGTGTAATATAAGAAACAGGAAATGTGGAGGAACAAAAAAATGAAGCATTTGAATATAAAAGAAATCGAAGAGATCATACCTCATCGCCATCCTTTTCTTCTCCTTGATTATATTGAGGATTATGAGCCGGGAGAGTTTGCCACAGGGTATAAATGCGTCACCTTCCGGGAGGATTTTTTTAAGGGGCATTTTCCGCAGGAACCGGTAATGCCGGGAGTTCTTATCATAGAAGCTCTGGCGCAGACTGGTGCTGTTGCCATTCTTTCCAAAGAAGAAAACAGAGGAAAGGTGGCATACTTTGGAGGAATTGACAAGTGTCGCTTCAAACATAAAGTAGTTCCGGGAGATAAGCTTCGTCTGGAAACAAGAATTATCCGTCAGAAAGGACCTGTAGGAGTGGGAGAGGCGATTGCAACAGTTGACGGAAAGGTAGCGGCAAAGGCAGAGCTTACATTTATGATTGGGTGAAAGGATTCTTATGGTCAGAAAGTTATTAATTGCAAACAGGGGAGAAATTGCAGTGCGTATTATCCGCGCCTGTAGAGAAATGGGGATTGCCTCCGTTGCTGTTTATTCAGAGGCAGATAAAGAAAGCCTTCATGTACAGCTTGCGGACGAGGCAGTGTGTATCGGTCCTGCGCCCTCTTCCAAAAGCTATTTGAATATGGAGCGGATTATAAGTGCAGCTCTTGTGACAGGGGCGGACGCCATTCACCCGGGTTTTGGATTTCTTTCAGAAAATGCAGCCTTTGTAGAGTGCTGTGAAAAATGCGGCATTACGTTTGTGGGTCCTCCATCTTCTGTTATCCGCAGTATGGGAAATAAGCAGGAAGCAAGAAATACTATGATAAAAGCAAATGTTCCTGTAATTCCGGGAACAGAAACTTCTGTTTATGACGGAGAAACAGGGAAGAAGCTTGCCAAGGAAATCGGGTATCCCGTTATGATAAAGGCGGCTCTCGGAGGCGGCGGAAAAGGAATGCGTACTGCTTTTTCGCCGGAGGAATTTTTAAGAGCCTTTCAGACGGCACAGAAGGAAGCTATTGCTTCTTTTGGGGACGGAACCATGTATATTGAACATTTTGTAGAAAATCCCCGCCATATTGAATTTCAGATTCTGGCAGATAAAGAAGGAAATGTGGTACACCTTGGGGAAAGGGATTGTTCAGTACAGAGAAATCATCAGAAAATGATAGAAGAATCTCCCTCTCCAGCTGTTCCGAAGGCACTTCGGGAAAAAATGGGAGAAGCTGCCGTGAAAGCGGCAAAAGCGGCTCATTACGAAAATGCGGGAACAATCGAGTTTCTTCTGGAAAAAAACGGAAGCTTTTATTTTATGGAAATGAACACAAGAATCCAGGTGGAGCACCCGGTAACAGAGTGTGTGACAGGACTTGACTTAATAAAAGAACAGATAAAAATTGCTTCAGGACAAAAACTTTCCGTAACCCAGGAGGAGATAAAAATACAGGGACATGCCATAGAGTGCAGGATTAATGCAGAGAATCCAAAGATGGGATTCCGTCCTTCTCCGGGAACGATTTCAGAGCTTCATCTGCCGGGAGGACAGGGGGTCAGAGTAGACACCGATATTTATTCGGGCTGTATGGTTTCTCCCTATTATGATTCTATGCTTGCCAAGCTTATTGTTCACGGAAAAGACAGACAGGAAGCCATTGCAAAGATGATAAGCGCCCTTGGAGAGGTATGGATCGAGGGCATTGATACAAATGTGGATTACCAGTTCGAAATCCTGCATCACCCGGATTATCAGAGCGGAAATTTTGATATTGAATTTCTCAATACCCATGTGATAGGGGGAGTAAATATAAATGAAATTTAAACATATATTAAGACGGAAATCAGGAGATGACACCGGGGAAAAAAGACCGGAGGTTCCGGAAGGTCTTGTAAAAAAATGCAACGCCTGTAAGTCTGCTGTGTTTGTGGAAGAGGTAAAGAAAAACAGATACATCTGTCCTCACTGTGGAAATTATTTCCGCATTCACGCGTACAGAAGAGTAGAAATGATCGTAGATTCCGATACCTTTGAGGAGTGGGATACAGACATGGAAATCCAGAATCCTCTTCACTACAAGGGGTATGAAGATAAGATACGGGGGCTTCAGGAGAAAACCGGATTAAAAGAAGCGGTTGTGACAGGATACGGAGAAATTAAAGGAAATCCTTCTGTTATCGCCGTATGCGACGGCAGATTTCTGATGGCGAGTATGGGCGAAGCAGTAGGCGAAAAAATCACAAGGGCAGTGGAACGGGCAACAAAAATGCGCCTTCCTGTGATTATTTTTGCCTGTTCAGGAGGCGCCAGAATGCAGGAGGGAATGGTGTCTCTTATGCAGATGGCAAAAACTTCCGCAGCTCTGAAACGTCACAGCGATGCAGGGCTTTTATATGTTTCTGTTCTGACAGATCCCACAACGGGAGGGGTAACAGCAAGCTTTGCCATGCTGGGGGATATAATTCTGGCAGAGCCAAATGCTCTGATCGGATTTGCTGGTCCAAGGGTGATAGAGCAGACCATCGGACAGAAGCTTCCGAAAGGCTTTCAGAGAGCAGAATTTCTTCTGGAACACGGTTTTATTGATAAAATTGTGGAGAGAAAAAATCAGAGAGATTTTCTTGGAAAAATTCTAAGTCTTCACAGGGCAGATCCGGGAAAAATGTTTTTGGAAACCGGGAATCTTTACTGGGAAGAAGCATACGAGAAAGCTTTTGAAGGTGAGGAAAATCTGGAGAAAAAGGACGCCTGGGAGCACGTTCTTCTTGCAAGAGACAAGGCGCGTCCCACAGGAAGCGACTATATTGAAAATCTGTTTGAGGACTTTACAGAGCTTCACGGAGACAGGTATTTCAGAGACGATGCGTCTGTTGTAGGAGGGATTGCGTCCTTTTATGGAGCTCCGGTAACAGTTCTTGTACAGGAAAAAGGAAAAAATACAAAGGACAGCATTTCCAGAAACTTTGGAATGGTTTCTCCGGAAGGATACCGGAAATCCCTTCGTCTTATGAAGCAGGCGGAGAAGTTTCACCGTCCTGTTATCTGCTTTGTAGATACACCGGGCGCCTTCTGCGGTCTGGAAGCGGAGGAGCGTGGTCAGGGAGAAGCCATCGCCAGAAATTTATATGAAATGTCGGGGCTTAAAGTTCCGGTTCTCTCTGTTGTGATCGGAGAGGGCGGAAGCGGGGGAGCGCTGGCATTTGCAGTGGCAGACGAGGTCTGGATCATGGAAAATGCCGTGTATTCCATTCTTTCTCCGGAAGGCTTTGCTTCTATTATATGGAAGGACAGCAAGAAGGCAAAAGAGGCTGCCTCCGTGATGAAACTTACGGCAAAAGACCTGAAAAAACTGGGGATTGTGGAGCATGTGATAAAAGAGGAAGAGCTGCTTACCCGGGAAAACATGGGATTTGTATGCGAAAGGCTTTGTGAGGGAATCAAAGGATTTTTATTAAAATATACAGAATGGGAAACAGAAACGCTTCTGGAAGGAAGATACGAACGGTTCCGAAATATGTGAGACGCAAACTGGGACTGGAAATCATGGGGCAGACGTGGTACAATGTGCACGAATGAAGGTTGAGAAAAGCCGGTAAATCGGAAAGGACAGGAGTAAAACATGGATAATCGGGAAGTGATCAATGACGTACTGGTTCATTTGTTTAATGAAATCCTGCAGCTTGAGGAAGAAGCAATTATTACAAGTGAGTATAAAGATATTTCCAATAATGATATGCACATTATCGAGGCGATCGGTCTTGGGGGAGGGAATATGTCCTCCATTGCCGCGAAGCTCCATATTACAGTCGGTTCTCTTACAACGTCCATGAACGGGCTTGTAAAAAAAGGCTACGCAGAGCGCAGCCGCAGTGAAAAAGACAGAAGAGTGGTATATATCCACCTTACAGGAAAAGGGCGCAGGGCATTTCACCACCACGCCGAATTTCACCATAAGATGACAGATGCAGTTCTTGATTCCCTTTCGGAAGAGGAACTGTCTGTTCTTGTAAAAGCTCTTGACAGTCTCTCTGTTTTTTTCAGAAAATACGGGGAATAACTTATTCGTCCCAGCCGTCTCTGAGGCGAATGGTGACTGCGATATTTCGAACTACGTCACCCTCTTCAAGAGCAATATCAGATTCGTCAGAAATAGAGGGAAGATCCCAGTCTTCCTCCATAAGTTCTGCAGAAATCCAGTTGGAGGCAGCTTCATTTGCATTGTCGACAGCTTCCTCCAGGGTATCTCCTTCTGCATAACAGCATTCTAAATCCGGAAAATGTGCTTTATATTTGCCGTCTTCTGTTTTGCGGAATACGGCAGGATAAATAAATCTCATACGAGTAACTCCTTTCTGTAACTTAACATTCAAACAAAAACAGTATATAATAATTTTATTCACACATCAAGGGGAGAGTTGAGGTTTACATATGATAACATTGGAACTGGAACATTTTGATCTGGAACAGATATGTAGTTCCGGACAGTGCTTTCGCATGAAGAGCATAGGAGAAAACCGCTACAGCGTAGTGGCGGCAGACCAGTATCTTGAAATTGAACAACAGGGAAAAATCGTAACCTTTTGCTGCAGTCAGGAGGTTTTTTTGTGTTTCTGGCTTTTTTATTTTGATCTGGACTGCGATTACCAGGAGTACATAGACAGGATTAATCCAAGGGATAAATACTTAAATAAAGCGGCAGAAAAAGGCGGCGGTATTCGGATATTGCAGCAGGATTTATGGGAAATGATCGTTTCTTTTCTCATTTCCCAGCAGAATAACATTGTCCGTATCCGTAAGTGCATTGAAAATATATGTGAAAGATACGGGGAGAAAAAGGTTTCTTCTGATGGAAAAGAATATTATGCGTTTCCAACTCCTGAGAGACTTTCCATAGCGTCTGAGGAGGCGCTTCGGGAGTGCAATCTGGGCTATCGTGCAAAGTATGTTCTGGAGGCGGCAAAAGCAGTAACAGAGGGAAGAATTTCTCTGGAAAAGATAGAAGATATGACTTACAGGAAGGCGAAAGCTGCCCTTCTTGAATTATACGGAGTGGGGGAAAAAGTGGCAGACTGTATCTGTCTTTTTGCCCTTCATCACACAGACGCGTTTCCTGTAGATACCCATATAAAGCAGGCGCTTGAAAAGCATTATAAAAGAGGGTTTCCAAACAGAAGATATAAGGGAATCCGGGGAATTTTGCAGCAGTATATCTTTTATTATGAGCTGAACGGAGCAGAATGATTTGCGTTCAAAAAAATGAGGTCTGGTTCAGACCCCATTTTTTTTACATATATCTTCCAGGCAGCACTTGTCACAAAATGGCTTTGTGCGGGCTGTACAGATTTCTCTTCCGTGGTATACAAGGCGGTGGCAGAAGTCGCTGCCCTCTTCCGGAGGTACAAGCTTCCAGAGAGCCATTTCCACTTTTTTCGGCTCTTTTATATTATCTACAAGACCGATACGGTTTGTAAGACGGATGCAGTGAGTATCTGTTACGATTGCCGGTTTTTTGAATACATCGCCCATGATCAGGTTGGCGCTTTTTCTTCCCACGCCGGGAAGCTTTAAAAGAGCGTCAAAGTCCTCCGGGATTTTTCCGCCGAAATCATCGCGGAGCATTTTCATGCAGGCGCTTATGTCGCGGGCTTTGCTTCTTCCGAGACCACAGGGTTTTACAATGGCTTCGATTTCTTCGGGAGTGGCTTCTGCGAGAGCATCTACACTCGGGTATTTTGCGAAGAGTTCCTGAACTACCACATTTACACGTGCGTCTGTGCACTGGGCGGCAAGGCGGACGCTTACAAGAAGCTTCCACGCCTGATCGTAATCAAGTGTGCAGTCTGCGTCAGGATATTCTTTTTTTAAACGGTCAATGACCTCTAAAGTACGCTGTTTTTTTGTCATAAGTGTCCCTTTCTATCAGTCCTTAAAGTTGCGGCTGATATGATGAAATGTAAAGTAAAATACGATTCCCTTTGCAATGGAGGAAATGGTGAGCGCCCACCAGATACCGTTCAGTCCCATGCCGATATAGGAGAGAAGGAGTGCAAGAGGGATACGGGCAGCAGTCAGAATAATGGTAATAATGCTGGCTGTTTTTGTTTTTCCAAGCCCGGAAATCGCGCCTACTGTCATAAGTTCCACGCACATAAACGGTTCGCTTAAACCGATGATGATCAGATAATCTTTTGCAATATTTATTACTTCCGGTTCATGGAAGAAAAGACCTGCAATGGGTACGGGGAATAGAGCAAAGGCGGCAGTAATTAAAAGTCCCCATATGGAAATAACCCGGAAGGAAGCGGAATAACCTTTTTTGATGCGCTCGTGTTTTTTTGCCCCGTAATTCTGTCCCACAAAAGCATTTAAGGCTGCTCCGAATCCCTCTGCCGTGTTCCAGGAAAGAGATTCAATCTGTCCTCCCACACGCTGGGTAGCGATTGCGGCAGGACCAAAACCAGATACCATTCTTGTGAGGAACATGGAAATTCCACAGTAGATCATGCCCTGACAGGCAGTGGGAAAGCCAATACGGAAAATGGAACGGTAAAAGTGTTCCGGCGCTTTTTTGAGAATATTCATGTGGCGCATGACATTTTCACTGCCTTTATTTCGGAAAATCCCAAGAAGCATTACTACCATAACAAGGAACTGTGCAGCTACGGTGGCAATGGCTGCTCCTGCTACGGAAAGCTTCGGAAATGGTCCGATTCCCAGAATCAGAAGAGGATCCAGGATCATGTTCAGGACAAGTCCTGCAAGGTTTGCTTTAAATGGTGTTTTGGAATCTCCCTGTGCAGTGTAAAGTCCTGTGAGAGTAAGATTCATAAAAGAAAAAATGATCAGACCACAGGTAATCTTCATGTACACAAGAGCGTCTGCATATGTCTGTGCATCGTCTAAATTAAAAAAAGAAATCAGTGGTTTCGTAAAAATCAGGCATACGGCTGCAAAGAGAATGCCGAATAAAACCGTAATCTGAACAGAAGCAGAAGCATAACTTTCTGCTTCTTTATGCTTGCCCTTACCGCAGCTCTGGGCAACGTTTACCTGGCCGCCCATTCGTGCAAGGGAGACAAGACCCTGGGAGAGCCATACATACATTCCTCCTACGCCAACGCCGGCAACTGCCTTCGCACCAAGCATACCAATCCACGCCATGTCAGTGAGATTGTAGGCTGTTCCAAGGAAAGAGGACGCCATGATAGGGAGGGCAAGCTCTGTTAAAGTTTTTAAAATAGGACCCGATGTCAGGTCCGGACGTTTTTTTCTGCTCATAATAAAAATCCTTTGTCATGTAACATTACGGCTGAAAATGCCGCTGGAACTATCTTAATATGGGAAAGAAGATTTGACAAGAGAGATTTTTGAAAATAGGGGGACTTTTTGCGCAAGCCCTTGTATTTACCCGCCCTCTATATTAAAATAAAGAACAGAACCAACGTGAAAGAGGAAAGATTGAAAATGAAAATACGCATGTATAACGTGGGGTATGGGGACTGTTTCTGCCTTCGGGATCGAAAGGGAAGTCTTCTTGTAGATTTCGGCACGAGCAACAGCAGGATTGAAGGGCGTCCGAGAAAAGAAACTTTTGATGTGATCATTTCGGATCTTACCACGATTGAAAAGAAAAATCTCCTTCTTACCCACTTCCATCTTGACCATCTGTCCGGGCTTTTATATATGATGAAACATAGGAGCAGCTCTTATGAGTTTGGGAAAATTTATCTTCCTGATGTGTTTTCAGAAAAAGAAATGAGCCGGACGCTGACTCTTCTTCTGCTTGCAGATCTGGAAAAGGATTCCTTTCTTCCAAGCCGTCAGGTAAGCCTTTTTGCACTGGTTGAGGCTCTTTGCCAGAAGCCGCAGAAGGTGGAACTTTTAAGCCGCGGAACGGTGTTTGAAGAAAAATACCAGGCGCTCTGGCCGGATAAAGATATAATCCGGGAAGAGACAGAAGAGATGTATCAGATTCTGGAAAAAGAACATGGGGAAGCCCTTGAGAAAATTTTAGATTTTGCAGAAAAGCTTCGGGGAATTTTATGCTCCATGACGGAGGAAAAGGATCTTACAGCAGATGAAATGCCGGATACCAGGCGTATGGAAAGAGAGTTTCGAAAGCTTCGGGCAACAGAGGAATTTAAACAGCTCCTTCTTTTCATGGAAGAGAAAAAACTGCTTCTGCGCCGGTTTAAAAATAAGATAAGTATTGTGTTCCAGAATAAAAATGACGGAGAATTAAATCTTCTTTTTACAGGGGACGCAGAGAGGGAGCATCTGGAAATGATCGCCTCGGATTATGACGGAAGGATTCCGCTTTTTGAGCATTACTGGTGTATTAAAGTGCCGCACCACGGAACCCAGGGACATTACTTTGATTTTGGAAAATATACGCCGGAGAATATGTTGATCTCTAATGGGATTCACTATGCCAACAGCAAGAAGCAGTCGAAGGAGCTCCGCACTTCTTCACAATACGGAGGACTTTTTTATATTCCGGATACCCATATGTACTGTTCCAACTGTGACTGCTGCGACGGGTACGAAAACGGCTGCAGCTGTAAGGAAAGCGATGTGATTTCCCCGGCTTATTATAAAGACATATAGAAAAGAGAGTTAAAAGGAGACAAAATATTATGAAACGGTTACTTGTAGTTGTGGATATGCAGAGGGATTTTATTGACGGAAGCCTTGGAACGAAGGAAGCACAGGAAATTGTGCCAAAGGTGGCTGAAAAAATCAAAGAGTATCAGGATGGGGGAGACCAGGTTGTATTTACCTTTGACACGCATCATGAAAATTACCTGGAAACCCAGGAGGGAAAACGTCTTCCTGTAAAACACTGTATTAAAGGAACAGAAGGCTGGGAGCTTGATAAAGCCCTTCAGAATTTTAAGGGAGAATATTTTGAAAAATCTTCTTTTGGAAGCAGAGAGCTTGCACAGTGGGCAGAAAAAGGAGATTTTTCTTCTATTGAGCTTGTAGGTCTTTGTACGGATATTTGTGTAATTTCCAATGCTCTTCTTTTAAAGGCTTACCTTCCGGAAACACCTGTTTCTGTAGATGCTTCCTGTTGTGCGGGAGTAAGTCCTGAAAGTCACAATA
>JAUNAX010000002.1 GCA_030527365.1 Eubacteriales bacterium
GGAAGGATAAAATTTCTCAGTTTTTATCTCAGGAGGAAATTCTGGTTACAAAGAAAACAAAAAAAAGTGAAAAGGAAGTAAATATCCGTCCTTTTATTTATAAGATGGAGCTTCACGAAAATAAAATTTTTTACATGCTGGCTTCTGCAAGTGCCAATTACACAAAACCTGAGCTTGTGACAGATACCTTCTTTAAATGGCTGGGAGAAGAACTGCCTTCTTTTTCATATGCAGTTGAGCGTCTGGAAGTCTATGCAAATACAGGAACAGAAGAAAAACAAGTATTTGTCCCTCTGGAAGCTCTTGGTGAAGAAGTTGAGTAAGCTTATTATTGCCGGAATGGACATAGGAGAAGTTCCCTGCAGTACCTGCGCTTTGGAGGAAGACGGGCACATTATGGAACTGATGCTTGAAGAAAAAGGAAAAAAATCCATTTTGGGCAATATTTATGTTGGACAGGTGGAAAATATTGCTGCCAATATCCAGGCTGCGTTTGTCATGATCGCTCCGGGGGTCAGATGTTACCTTCCGTTAAGTGATGTAAAAAATCCTGTGTTTTCTTCTGGAAGAGCAGGAGATGGTTCTCTTCGTCCCGGAGATTTACTTCTTGTGCAGGTAAGTCGGGAGGCAATGAAGGGAAAGCTTCCCGCAGTAACTACGAATTTGAATTTTACGGGAAAATATCTGGTTCTTACCACAGGAGAGAAAAAAATCGGATTTTCCAAAAAGCTGATCCAGGAGGAGAAAAACCGCCTGAATAAATGGCTGGAAGAAGAAAGGACAGTTTCTCCCCGGGAGTACGGCATTGTTGTTCGCACAAATGCGGGAGAGGCAAGTAAGGAAGAAGTTCTTACAGAGCTTTCTTTCTTAAAGCGCCTTTATGAAAAAACAGCAATTTATGGCAGAAGTCGCACCTGTTTCAGTTGTGTTTATGAAACAGAACCTTTTTATATGAATGCTGTCCGGGATATATGCAGCAAACAACTGGACGAGATCGTGACGGATATTCCGGAGGTCTTTACCTGTATTTCGGCATATCTGAAAGAAGTAAGTCCCGGAGAGGAAAAGAAAGTGCGCTTTTACGAGGATAAGCTTCTTCCTTTATATAAGCTGTACCGTCTTGGTATTGTTCTCGAAGAAGCGCAGAAACAGAAGGTGTGGTTAAAAAGCGGCGGTTTTCTTGTAATCCAACAGACGGAAGCCTTTGTATCTATAGATGTAAACAGCGGAAAGTTTACAGGGAGGAAAAAGGCGGAGGAAACGTATCGGAAAATCAATCTGGAGGCAGCAGGAGAAATTGCAAGGCAGCTCCGTCTCAGAAATCTGTCCGGTATTATTCTTATTGATTTTATTAATATGGAAAATCCGGATCATCAGGACGAGCTCTTTCATGTGCTTCAAAAATATTTAAGAAAAGATTCTGTCAAGGCAAAAGCAGTAGATATTACGCCGCTTCATATTCTGGAAATGACAAGAAAAAAAGTACGCCGTCCTCTTTCTGAGGATTTAAAAGAAATAAGTTTACGATAATATATTTATGTCGACTAATAATGGAGGAGATTATGCTGAAATTTGCACACTTTAATTTTAATGTATTAAATCTTGAAAAAAGTCTTGCTTTTTACAAAGAAGCTTTGAATCTTGAGCCGGTAAGAGAGTTAAATGCACCAGATGGTTCTTTTAAACTGGTTTATCTTGGGGATGGAGAAACAGACTTCCAACTTGAGCTTACATGGCTTCGTGACAGAACAGATGCGTACAATCTTGGAGAATGTGAATTTCATCTTGCATTTGATACAGATAAATATGAAGAGCTGCACAAACATCATAAAGAGATGGGGTGCATTGCATTTGAAAATCCGGAAATGGGTATTTATTTTATTACAGACCCGGATGGATATTGGATTGAAATTCTGCCTGTAAAAAAATAAGACAAAATCTGAGATTTTTTTCGAAAATCATATTGACGGATTGATATTTCCGTGCTAAGATAAACGAGTATGCCGCACAGAGAGGTTTAAGAGCTGAGAAGCCACCATATCTGGCGAGTAAAGATTATAGGAGGTGCCACAAATGTACGCAATTATTGCAACAGGTGGTAAACAGTACAAAGTTGCTGAGGGCGACGTAATCAGAGTTGAGAAACTCGGTGTTGAAGCTGGTGAAACCGTAACTTTTGACAATGTGATTGCTGTAAGCAATGACGGATTAAAAGTTGGAGACGATGTAAAAGGTGCCAGTGTTACCGCTTCTGTAGTTGAAAACGGTAAAGCTAAAAAAGTTATCGTTTACAAATACAAAAGAAAAACTGGTTATCACAAGAAAAACGGTCACAGACAGCAGTACACTAAAGTTAAGATCGAAAAGATTAACGGCTAATCTGGTGTCATTATGATTACAATTACAGTTAAGAAGAGAAAGAATGATTATGTGGATTTTCGTTCGAAGGGACATGCCGGTTATGCAGAAGCAGGACAGGATATTGTCTGTGCCGCTGTGTCAGCGCTGATTATCAATACTGTAAATTCTCTTGAGACATTTACAGAAGAGGATTTTCAGGCGGCTGAAGAGGACGGGTTTGTGTCCATTCGCTTTTTTGGAAAAAATACAGAAAAGGGAAGACTTCTCATGGATTCTCTGATTCTCGGATTAACAGAAATTGAGCATAGTTATAACAATCGATATTTGACAGTAAAAGTCAAGGAGGTGTAACAACATGATGAAAATGAACCTTCAGTTATTCGCACATAAAAAAGGAGTTGGTTCCACAAAGAACGGTCGTGATTCCGAGTCCAAGAGATTAGGTGCGAAAAGAGCAGACGGACAGTTTGTAAAAGCTGGAAATATTCTTTACAGACAGCGCGGAACTAAGATTCACCCAGGTGAAAACGTAGGCTGTGGAAAAGATTATACTTTATTTGCACTGAAAGATGGTGTTGTAAGATTCACCAGAAAAGGACGCGATAAGAAACAGGTTTCTATCGTTGTAACAGATGCAGAGTAATTTTGGTTAAGTGGGAGGCTTCAAATCTATATGGTTTGGAGCCTCTCTTTTCATAAAAGAGAACAGAGGTAGAGTATGTTTGCAGATAGAGCAAAAATTTTAATCCGTTCCGGAAAAGGCGGGGACGGGCATGTAAGTTTCCGAAGAGAATTATATGTTCCAAATGGCGGTCCGGACGGCGGAGATGGCGGTCGCGGCGGAGACGTTATCTTTGAGGTAGACGAAGGTCAGAATACTCTGGGCGATTACCGTCATAAACGAAAATATAAAGCACAGGACGGCGAGGAAGGCGGAAAACGCCGCTGTCATGGAGCAGATGGAAAGAGTATTGTGCTGAAAGTTCCGGAAGGAACTGTAATTATGGAAGCGGAATCCCGCAAGGTAATTGCAGATATGTCTGGAGAAAACAGACGTCAGGTAGTATTAAAAGGCGGCCGCGGCGGAAAGGGAAATCAGCATTACGCAACAGCTACTATGCAGGTCCCTAAATACGCACAGCCAGGACAGCCGGCACAGGAACTTGAGGTTCTTCTTGAACTGAAAGTAATTGCGGACGTAGGACTTGTAGGATTTCCAAATGTGGGAAAATCTACATTCCTTTCCCGTGTCACAAATGCGCAGCCAAAAATCGCCAACTATCACTTCACAACTTTAAGTCCGAATCTTGGCGTTGTCGATACAGAAAACGGCGGTTTTGTAATTGCTGATATACCGGGGCTGATTGAGGGAGCTTCAGAAGGTGTTGGACTTGGATATGAATTTCTTCGTCACATTGAACGTACAAGAGTGATGATCCACATTGTGGACGCGGCTTCTACAGAGGGAAGAGATCCGATTGAAGATATTTATAAAATCAACAAAGAGCTGGAAGCCTATAATCCGGAAATTGCTTCCCGTCCACAGGTAATCGCAGCAAATAAAATTGACTGTATTTTTGACGATGGGGAAGAAAGCCCCATTGATAAGCTGAAAGCAGAGTTTGAGCCAAAAGGAATTTCCGTATATCCGATTTCGGCAGTTACCGGACAGGGCGTTCGCGAGCTTCTTTTCCATGTAAAAGAGCTTCTTGATTCCTGTGAACGGGAACCAATCGTATTTGAACAGGAATTCTTCCCGGAGGACGTCTTAATTACAGAAAATCTTCCATTTACAGTGGAGCATCTGGAAGAGGACGAGCATATTTTTGTTGTGGAAGGCCCGAAAATCGAAAAAATGCTTGGTTATACAAATCTGGATTCCGAAAAAGGATTTGCATTTTTCCAGAAGTTTTTGAAGGACGGCGGTATTCTGGAAGAGCTTGAAAAAGCAGGTATCCAGGAGGGCGACACCGTTCGTATGTATGGATTTGATTTCGATTATTATAAATAAACAGGAGGAAGAAAATGACAAGTAAGCAGAGAGCCTATTTAAAAAGCCTCGCCATGACAATGGATCCTATTCTTCAGCTTGGAAAAAGCGGGCTGACACCGGAAAACACCGCTTCTGTGGAGGAGGCGCTTGCTGCAAGAGAGTTGATTAAGATCAGCGTTCTTCAGAACTGTCTGGAAGATCCCAAAGAGATGGCTGCCGTACTGGCAGAAAGAACTCATTCTCAGGTGGTGCAGGTAATCGGTAAAAAAATTGTCTTATACCGAGAAGGCAAAAAAGAGAAGAAAAAAATTGTCCTTCCCTGATTTCAGGAGGCGGAAATGGGCAAAAAAAGAAAAAAAATAGGAATTATGGGCGGTACGTTTGACCCGATTCATGTGGGACATCTGATTTTGGGAGAGCAGGCATATGAGCAGCTCGGACTGGACGAAGTATGGTTTATGCCTTCCGGAAATCCTCCCCATAAAAAAGAAAGAGAAGGCAGAGCCACAGACAGGGAGCGGGTGGAGATGGTGCGCTGTGCCATTGCCGGAAATCCGCATTTTTCCCTGTCTCTTGCAGAAATGGAGACAGATGGATATACCTACACTTACCATACGTTGGAAACTCTGAAAAGGGAACAGCCGGATACGGATTATTATTTTATTATCGGAGCGGATTCCCTTTTTAATCTTCATACCTGGAAAAATCCAGAACGTATCTGTCAATCCTGTATTATGGTAGTTGCTTCCAGAAATCACGCTTCCGCAGAAATTCTTCTGGAAGAAATGAAAAAAGCTTCTCAGATATATCGGGGAGAGTTTCTCCTGCTGGAAACAATGAATGTGGACGTATCCAGTCAGGAGCTTCGCACCTGGATACAGGAGGGAAAAAGTATCCGCTATTATGTTCCGGACCCGGTCATTAATTTTATTGAAAAAAAGGGGATTTACAAAAGATGGCAAAATACGATTTCATAAAAATGGAGAAAAAGCTTGCAAAGTATCTGGATGAAAACAGATTTGCCCATACACTTGGAGTCATGTACACATGTGCATCTCTTGCGATGGTTCACGGGTATGATCTGGGAGATGCCCAGGCTGCTGGCCTTCTTCATGACTGTGCAAAATGTATACCCACCAAAAAGAAACTGAAGTTGTGCAGCCAGCATAAGATTCCGGTCACTGAGTTTGAGAAAGAGCACCCGTTGCTTCTTCATGCAAAGCTTGGAGCATACATTGCCAGAAAAAAATATGACATTACAGATGAAGAAATTCTGTCTTCCATTGCGTATCACACAACAGGGCGCAGAGAGATGAGTCTTCTTGAAAAAATTGTGTATATTGCGGATTATATTGAACCCATGCGGAACAAAGCGCCAAATCTGGATAAAATCCGCAGGCTGGCGTTTCAGGATCTGGACGAATGTCTGTATGAAATTTTAAAAGATACACTGGAATATTTAGATGAAAATCCCCAGAACGTAGATAATACAACAAAAGAAGCATTTTCTTATTATGAGGAACTGCATATAAAACGAAATAAGGAGGCATAAAATGAGCAAATCAAGAGAAATGGTAACTCTGGCATGTCAGGCTTTGGAAGATAAAAAAGGAAAAGACATCAAAGTTATTGATATTCATGAAGTTTCCACTATTGCAGATTACTTCGTGATTGCGAGCGGCTCCAATCAGAACCAGGTACAGGCTATGGTAGATAACGTGGACGAACAGCTTGGTCGTGCCGGATATGAGGCAAAACAGGTGGAAGGAACAAAAAACTCCGCATGGATTCTCATGGATTACGGCGATGTGATCATTCATGTATTTGATGAGGAAAACCGTCTTTTCTATGATTTGGAACGAATCTGGAGAGATGGAAAAGAACTGGACATAACCGAGTTTCTGGAAGAAAAATAAACAGAATAAAAAGATAAGGCGGCTTCTTGAACGGGAAACCGCCTTATGCTGTTTTATGAAACAAAGATTTACTGATAAAAACGGAATACCCCGAATACCTTGCCGAGAATTTCCACATTTCCTGTTACAATAATAGGATCCATGTTGTCGTTCTCCGGCTGGAGGCGGTAATAGCCTTTTTCTTTATAGAAAGTTTTTACGGTGGCGGAATCTTCTACAAGCGCTACCACAATATCTCCGTTTTCTGCTGTATTCTGCTGCTTTACAAGGACCTGATCTCCGTCAAAAATTCCGGCGTTGATCATACTTTCTCCTTTGACTTTCAGCATGAAGCTCTGTTCATTTGGCATAAATTCTGCCGGAACAGGAAAATAAGTTTCAATATTTTCCACGGCAAGAATTGGCTGTCCGGCTGCTACAGTGCCAACAAGGGGAACATTAACCACCTCACGGCGGACGAGATTAAAGTTGTCGTCAATAATTTCAATCGCACGCGGTTTTGTAGCGTCTCTTCGGATATATCCGTTTTTCTCCAGGGTTTCCAGATGAGAGTGAACAGATGAAGTGGATTTTAAACCGACTGCATCACAGATTTCACGGACGGAAGGTGGAAAGCCTCTGTTAATGATCTCGTTTTTTAAATAATTCAAAATCTCAAGCTGTTTCTGCGTGATTTTGCCATATGCCATAGGGAGTACCTCCTGTAAGTTCTTATGTTCTTTTTTATTACTGTTATCATACCATACTTTCAGAAAAAAAGCAAACAGATATTCGGTGAAATGGAAACTTTTGTTTTCCTTGTTTTTGACAGCGGAAAATGATATACTTATAAAATGCGATGAAAGAAAATCCAAAAAGGAGGCATTTGTTTGCCAGATAAAAAAAATCATTCCGGCAAAACGCCGGGAATTTTTGCAAGATTGAAAAAGATATTCGGACGCAATATTGCAACTGCAATGTTTGGCGTACTTTTTATATACATGATTTTCAGTGCGTTTCTCTATATGACATCTGATCATATCGAATCTTATCAGGTTACGTCAGGACCTTTATCCAGAAACGAAACATACACAGGTCTTGCCATCAGAGAAGAAACGGTCGTTCAGGCAGAATCAGGCGGATATGTAAACTATTATGCAAGAGAGGGAAATAAGATTAATGCAAACGGCGCGGTATATGCGTTAAGCGCATCTAAAAGCCCGGAAGGCGGAGCTTCCCTTAACCAGGAAGAACTTGCACAGATTCGAATGGATATGATGAGCTTTTCCAAAGGTTTTTCTTCCAGCCAGTTTCATAATACCTACAGCTTTAAATATCAGCTTGAGGGAAGTATCCTTCAATATTCCGGTGTGACGGGAGAGCCAACTGCTCCTCTTGTCTCTTCCAGTGATGGAGAGGAAGAAATTTCAGAAGAAAACCTTGTGAGCATGGAACCGGTTACTCTTGGCAACCAGACGATCAGTAAAGCGCAGACTGATGGAATTGTCCTTTATTCCAAAGACGGATATGAAGGAAAGACAGCCGATACCGTAACAGCAGAAGATTTTGACCAAAATTCCTATCATGAGACAGATTTAAAAACACAGAAAAAAGTAGAAGCAGGAGATGATATTTATACACTGATCACAGATGAAAGATGGAGCCTTTTAATTCCCCTTAGCGAAAAGCAGGCGTCACGTCTGGCAGATCGAACTGTAATGCGTGTGAAATTTTTAAAAGACGGAATGACCCAGAGCGGAGATTTTTCCATTGTAGAAATTGAAGGGAGGAAATATGGAAAGCTCGATTTTAATAAAGGGCTTGTACGTTATGCTTCCGACCGTTTTCTTGATATTGAGCTGGTAACAAACACAGTAACAGGTCTTAAAATTCCTCTCTCCTCTGTTGTGACAAAGGAATTTTATACCATTCCTTCTGCCTTTGCTTCTAGCAGCAATGGCGGAGAAGAGGGATTTTTTATAGCCGGTAAAAATAAATCAGGAGATAATGTGACAACTTTTGTAACACCTACTGTTTATGCAAGAGTAGAACAGGAGCAGGCGACTTCTCTTGGTGCAGAGGAAACAGAAAAAAAAGAACCTTCTTATATATATTATGTGGATAAAAACGCATTTAAAGAGGGAGATGCCGTGATTAACCCCAGCTCTCAGGAGCGTTATATTATAGGAGAAACTGCTGTTCTGGAGGGGGTATACTGCATCAATCAGGGGTATGCTGTATTTCGAAGAATTGAAGTTCTTGATCAGAATGAAGAATATGCCATTGTTTCAAAGGAAACATCCTATGGGCTTTCCAGATACGACCACATTGTCCGGGATGCTTCAGAGGTGAAAGAAGAGGATATTCTCTATTAATAAAACTGCAGGAGGAATATGATGATACAGGAAAATCTGAAAAAAGTAAAAGAAAATATTGAAAAAAGCTGTGCTGCCTCCGGGCGTGAGCGTGAAGAAGTTACTTTGATCGCGGTGAGCAAGACAAAACCGGTATCTATGCTTATGGAAGCGTATGACTGTGGTCAGAGAATTTTCGGAGAAAATAAGGTTCAGGAAATTATGGACAAATATGAACAGATGCCGGACGATGTACAGTGGCATATGATTGGACATCTTCAGAGAAACAAGGTAAAATACATTGTAGATAAGGTTGCTATGATACACTCTGTCGATTCGCTCCGCCTTGCGGAAACCATTGAGCAGGAGGCAGCAAAGAAAAATGTAGTTGTACCTGTACTTGTAGAAGTCAATGTTGCACAGGAGGAGAGTAAGTATGGTCTTTCCCCGGAAGAAGTTTTGCCTTTTCTGGAAAAAGTAGCCCATTATTCTCATCTTCAGGTGCAGGGACTTATGACAATCGCCCCATTTGTGGAAAATCCGGAAGAAAACAGAGAAGTTTTTCACAAATTAAGGAAATTAAGTGTTGACATTAGAGAGAAAAACATTAATAATATTACTATGAGTGTCCTGAGCATGGGAATGACCGGCGACTATCAGGTTGCAGTTCAGGAGGGCGCTACGATGGTACGTGTTGGAACAGGTATCTTCGGAGAGAGAAACTATGCAGTTAGATAAAATTATGAAATAAAGATTGGAGATTAAAATGGACGTTTTAGGTAAGTTTTTGAATGCCATCAAGCTGAATGATAATATGGACGAGGACGATGATTATTTAGATGACAGTCTGATGGACGATGAAGAAGACGATTTCCTTGATGACGAAATAGAAGAAAGACCGAAGAAGAAATTCTTCGAAAAATTTGCCAGAAAATCAGATGATGACATGGACGATATGGATTATCTTGATGATGACGATGAGGAAGAAGAAGAGGAAATTCCGGTAAAGACTTCTTCCAGAGCAGGCGTAAAAACCGCGGCTGCAAAAGCGCCGGCAAGACAGGAACGTTCTTCCCGTCCGGTTGCCTCTCCGAAAATTACACCTATGAGAAGCAGCAAACGCGGTACACAGGCAGCAAACATGGAAGTCTGTGTAATCAAACCTTCCTCTATGGAAGATACAAGAGAGATTGCAGATACACTGGTTGACAATTCTACTGTTATTTTAAATCTGGAAGGAATTGATATGGAACTTGCTCAGAGAATCATTGACTTTACTTCCGGAGCCTGTTATTCTCTGGGCGGAAGCCTTCAGAAAGTTTCCAGCTACATCTTTGTACTTGGACCTTATAATGTAGATATTACAGGTGACCTTCAGAATATTCTCGGAGGTTCTGTTCCTTCCGTACGGGCAGGATATTAATACCAATGGATAAAAATGAGTTTTTTATTAAGAGAATCCGTGAGTTAGCCAATATCTCTTTTCAGAGAGATATTGTGACTTTTTCGGATTTTCTTAATTTGAATGAAAGAAATATAGTAAACAGCCTGGATTTCCGTTCATCTGGTGTGATTGTGGAAAGCTTTGGCGGCTACGACAATGCAGAGCGTCAGATGGTGGCATTTCATTCTGATGCTCTTGCTTATCCCTGGGAATATCCTATCGACTGTCTTCATATTCGCCCAAGAGCGGCAAAATTTTCAGAAACGCTTACACACAGAGATTATCTGGGAGCCATTTTAAATCTTGGTGTGGACAGAAGCGTTGTCGGTGATATTCTTACAGAAGAGAAAGAAGCTTATCTGTTTTGTTTAAGCAAAATGGCAGATTTTTTCCTTGAAAATCTTTTCAGAATCCGTCATACGGAAGTGATTGTGGAAAAAATAGAAAATCTGGCTGAGCTTCCAAAACCAAGGATGGAACCAGTAAGCGGAACCTGCGCATCTGTGCGTCTTGATTCTTTGATTTCCCTGGCGTTTCAGGCTTCCAGAAGCAGTATGGTCTCTTTTATAGAAGGAGGACTTGTTTTTGTAAACGGACGCCTGATCACATCAAACGGCTACGAGCCAAAGGAAGGGGATATTATTTCTGTCAGGGGAAAAGGACGCTTTCTTTATGACGGAATCACAGGGCAGACAAAGAAAGGCAGATACAGCGTGAGAATTTTACGCTACACTTCATAAGGAGACAAATTATGGACACATTACTTGTAAAGAGAGACAACGAGTTTCACTATCCTATTTACTTTGAGCAGGATTTTAAAGAACTTTCCAGGGCGCTTTTTGAAGAGAAACTGTCCGGACGCAGAATCTGTCTTGTGTGTGACAGCAATACCTTTTCTTTTTATGCAGAAGAAGTAAAAAAGGAGCTTGAAAAAGTGGCTGAGGAGGTATGTGTATTTTCTTTTCCAGCAGGAGAAGAAAATAAAAATCTTCATACGGTATCAAAGCTGTATACCTTTCTCATAGAAAGAGAGTTTGATAGAAAATGTGTCCTTGCTGCTCTCGGAGGAGGTGTGACCGGAGACCTGACAGGCTTTGCTGCAGCTACTTATTTAAGAGGAATTGATTTTATCCAGATACCAACAACACTTCTGGCACAGGTAGACAGCAGCGTAGGCGGAAAAACAGGAGTGGATATGGCACAGTATAAAAATATGGTGGGTGCGTTTTGCCAGCCGCGTCTTGTGTACATGAATCTCAACACCTTAAAGACTCTTCCTGAAAAAGAATTTATCTGTGGAATGGGAGAGGTTTTAAAAACAGGTCTTATCTGTGACGATGAATTTTTCCGCTTTGTGTGTAGAGAACAGGAAAAGATCCAGAACCTGGATCTGGAGATTCTTGCTTCTGTTGTAAAAAGGTGCTGTGAAATCAAGGCAGGTGTTGTGGAGCGGGATCCAAAAGAACAGGGAGAGCGAGCACTTTTAAATCTTGGACATACGATAGGTCACGCAGTAGAGAAGCTTAAAAATTTTACCCTTGGGCATGGACAGTGCGTAGGGATTGGTCTTCATGCAGCCGCCTTCCTCTCAAAGGAGCGCGGGCTTCTCACAGAAGAGGAGTATAAAGAGATTCTTCTGGGACTTGAGGAGTATAAACTTCCGCTAAAAACAGAGGGATTAAAGGCAGAAAAGGTGCTTGCCGCTACAAAAAAGGATAAGAAGATGGAACATGGACAGATTAAATTTATTCTTATGAACGGAATGGGAAAAAGTTTTATAGATAAAACTGTCACCGATGAGGAGCTGTTGCAGGCTATTGAGGAGATTCTCATATGAAAAAGAGAGAGGATAATATCTTTTTGCCAGCCGGCTGGTGCGCTTTTTTTTGCAGCCTGTTTGTTGCTGGCGCCGTATTTCTGGATCAATATACGAAACTTCTGGCTGCAGCCCATTTAAAAGGAAAAGAGGCAGTCTCTCTGATTCCCGGCATATTGGAACTGAAATATCTGTATCCGGAAAACAGGGGCATTGCCTTTGGGATGTTTCAGGGCTCGACTGCTTTTTTTGCTGTTGTGAGCATGATTCTTTTTGTGCTGATCATCTGGGTGTTTGTGCGAATCCCGAAGAAACAGTATTATGTTCCGCTTATGGCGGTTTGTGTACTGATGCTTTCCGGTGCGCTTGGAAATATGATAGACCGGGTATTTCGCGGATATGTTATTGATTTTATTTACATTTCCCTGATTGATTTTCCTGTTTTTAACATGGCAGATATTTATGTAGTATGTGGCGGCATCCTTCTTGTGATTCTCGTATTTTTCAAATATAAAAACGATGATGATTTTGACTTTTTAAGCTTTAGAAAAAAGGAACGATAAAATATGGATAACATCATTTTTCAGGTAGAAAAAGAACACGCAGGGATTCGAATTGACAGATACCTTTCTGACAATCTGGAAGAAATATCCCGTTCTTACCTGCAAAAACTTTTAAAAGAGAAGCATATTACGGTAAACGAAAAAGAGATAAAAGCCAATTATAAGGTACAGGAGGGGGACACGATTTCTGTTTCTGTTCCAGAACCGGAGGAACCGGATATTCTTCCAGAGGAAATCCCTCTTGATATTCTATATGAGGACGATTCTCTTATGGTGGTTAATAAGCCGAAAAATATGGTTGTACACCCAAGCGCCGGTCATTTCTCCGGAACACTTGTAAATGCCGTTTTATTTCACTGTAAAGGGAATTTGTCCGGTATTAATGGCATTATGCGCCCCGGTATTGTACACAGAATTGATAAGGATACAACCGGAGCGCTTCTTATCTGTAAAACAGATAGCTGCCACCGCATTCTTGCAGAACAGCTCAAAGTACATAGTATCACAAGAAAGTATCGTGCAGTTGTGCAGGGAAATTTAAAAGATGATGAAGGAACCATTGAAGGTCCTATCGGACGCCATGCAACAGACAGAAAAAAAATGGCAATTAATTACAAAAATGGGAAAGAAGCAGTTACCCACTACCGGGTTCTGGAACGCTTTGGAAACGCCACTTATATTGAGTGTCAACTTGAGACAGGACGTACACATCAGATTCGTGTGCACATGGCGAGCATCGGGCATCCTCTCCTGGGCGATACCACATACGGTTCGGTCAAAAATCCATATCATTTGCAGGGGCAGGCGCTTCATGCTATGGTTCTTGGATTTCTACACCCTGTCACAAATATGTATATGGAATTTACTGCGCCTTTGCCAGAATATTTCCTGAAATTGTTAGAAAAATTACGAAAATAGTTGCCACTTCCCAGGAAAATATAGTATAATAATAATATGAATTTTCCAGTGAAGGGAGTGGCAGTTATGAACACAACAAGTTCAGTTATTACAATAGGACGTCAGTATGGAAGCGCAGGAAGACAGATCGGCCAGGAGGTAGCAAAATATTTCGGTATTAAATGCTATGATAAAGAGCTTTTGGAACATGCGGCAAATGACAGCGGTATCTGTAAGGAATTGTTCGAAAATCATGATGAAAAGCCTACAAACAGCTTTCTGTATTCACTTGTAATGGATACATATTCTTTTGGATATTCTTCCGCAGGATTTACAGATATGCCTATGAACCATAAAGTATTTCTGGCACAGTTTGACGCGATTAAAAAGCTTGCTTCAGAAGGTCCATGTGTGATGGTAGGAAGATGTGCAGATTATGCTCTTGCCGACAATCCCAACTGTTTCAGCGTATTTATCCATGCCGATATGGAGTGGAGAATCCGCCGTATTTCCGGAAAATACAGCAAGAATGCAAAAGAAGCCAAGGATATGATCACAAAGACAGACAAGAGTCGTTCCAGCTATTATAATTATTATACCAATAAGAAATGGGGCGCAGCTTCCGGATACAGTCTTTGTATTGACAGCAGCAAGCTTGGAGTAGAAGGAACCGCACGTGCTATTGTGGAAGCAGTTCGTATTTTTGATTCACTGAAAGAAAAATAAGGTGATTTTTGAAGAAGGGGATTCTCATTTTGAGAATCCCCTGTCCCATCCTTTGATATTTCCATTTAAAATTGCTGTAAACATACGCTCCTTTACCCCAGGATTATCCTGGTTTAACTGGTGAAGGAGATTTTTTATATATTCTCTTTTTGTATTTCCATCGGCAGGACACTTGTTTTTTACAACGGGAAGATCGTATTTATTCTGAAAACCAATTACATCTTTTTCTTCCATAAAAAGCAGCGGACGGATTAACGTAAGTCCCATACGGTCCCAGTATGTAACGGGAGAGAAGGTATGGAAGCGTCCTTCGTAAATGAGGGACATCAGCATGGTTTCCACTACATCATCTTTATGATGACCATATGCCACTTTATTGCAGCCAAGTTCTTTTGCCACTTCGTTTAAAGCTCCCTTTCTCATTTTGGAGCAGAGAGAGCAGGGATTGCTTTCTTTTCGATCCTCAAATATGATTTTATAAATTTCTGTGGGAATGGGAGTGTAGTGGATTCCAAGTTCGTCACACAGCTTCTGTATCGGTTCCATAGATACGCCTTCAAACCCAAGGTCTACGGTAATAGCTTCAATGGTAAAAGACTGAGGATAGAAGCGTTTGAGCCCGTGAAGAGCATAGAGGAGCGTAAGGCTGTCTTTTCCGCCGGAAACACCAACTGCAATCTTATCCCCTTCCTGTATCATCTGGAATTCGTCCACAGCTTTTCTTGTCACACTTAATAACTGCTGTAATTTCATATATAAGTATATCCTTTCTTATAAGTATATGGCTTCTGTGAATCAGTACGGAGCTATTATATCCTGTTTCCGGATTCTCCGCAATACAAAATCAGGAGAAAAAATATTGACACATTTTCACAGAGATATGTTATAATGATAGGAAATTGGGCAGTAAAGACTGTCACTGAAAGAATGAATGGAGGAGTTTATGAAATATCGTTGGGACAACCGCTATCTGCACTGGGGGGTAACCGCCTTTCTTGTCATTGCCGCAAGTGTGCTATTTTATTACGGAATTTTCCATATGAATACCCTTCTTGCAGGAATTAAAACCTTTCTGGGGATTATGGCGCCGATCATTTACGGAATTGCCATTGCTTATCTTTTAAGCGCTGTTGTAAATTTTCTTGAGAAATCTGTTGTCTATCCCCTTCTGACAAAAGCAGGAGTGAAACTTGAAAAAAGAGGGCAGCGAATTACACGATGGATTTGCGTTATATCCTCCCTTCTTTTTCTTCTTGTTGTAATTTATACTCTTGTGATGATGATTCTTCCGCAGCTTATCCGGAGTATCATGAACATTATTTACAGCTTTCCAAGTTACGTGACTGTAGTGGAACAGTGGCTTAATTCCTTTATAGAGAAAGGCTGGGATATGAACGCAGATACGATTAATATGTTAAATCAGTATTCCGCGCAGGCACAGGATTATCTCACAACCAATATTCTGCCACAGATGCAAAATATGTTAAAAAACATTTCCGCAGGAATCTTTGACGTGGTTCTGTTTTTGAAAAACTTTTTAATCGGAGCCATTGTTTCTTTGTATGTTCTTGCAGACAAAGAGCGTTTTGTGGCAAAAAGTAAGATGTTTGTCTATGCAGTCATGCCTGAAAAATGGGCAAACACTACCATTCATGCCATGCGCTTTACTCACAAAACTTTCGGCGGATTCATCAGTGGAAAAATCCTGGATTCCGCAATCATCGGTGTTCTCTGTTATATCGGAACAACGCTTATGGATATGCCGTATGCTGTTCTTATCAGTGTAATTGTAGGCGTGACAAATATCATTCCGTTTTTCGGTCCATACCTGGGAGCGATTCCCTGTATTTTGCTGATTCTCTTTATTGACCCTTTAAAGAGTCTGTATTTTGCACTGTTTATCCTTGTTCTGCAGCAATTTGACGGAAATATTCTCGGTCCGAAAATCCTGGGGGATTCCACAGGTCTTTCCAGCTTTATGGTTATTGTTGCCATTATGATAGGAGGGGGCTTGTTTGGTATTCCGGGAATGATTATAGGTGTTCCTGTATGTGCAGTGATTTATGCAGCTATATGGAAGCTTATAGGTCATTCTCTGAAGGGAAAGGAGATGCCGGAAGCAGAAGAGGAGTATCTGGAAATCGACTGTCTGGATCCGGCGACAAGAAAACCTCTTCCATTACAAAAAGAAGAAAAACCGGTGAAAGAGAAAAAAGAGCCGGACGGATTTTTTGTAAAGCTCTGGAATGCACTTATTAAATTTCTTCTTGCACTGTGGATGATCTTAAAAGAAAATATCAAAAAACTTATTGACAGGATAAAAAAAGGAGGCAAAAATTGAAACTTGTAATACAGCGTGTCAATCACGCAGAGGTAAAAGTAAATGGTGAAGTGACAGGAAGCATTAATAAGGGCTTCCTGGTTCTTCTCGGAATCGGAAAAGAGGACACAAAAGAAATAGCGGATAAATATATGAAGAAAATGCTCGGACTTCGGATTTTTGAAGATGAAGCGGGAAAAACAAATTTATCCCTTGCAGATGTAAACGGCGAACTTTTAATTGTTTCTCAGTTTACTTTATATGCAAACTGTAAAAAGGGAAATCGTCCAAGCTTTATTGATGCCGGAGCTCCGGATCAGGCAAATGCGATTTATGAATATATGATTGCCCAGGCAAAAAAATCTATTCCTGTTGTACAGCATGGAATATTCGGCGCAGATATGAAAGTTTCCCTTGAAAACGATGGTCCATTTACCATAGTTCTGGATGAATCCATTCTTTGAGAATGGGGCATCCGGATACAGATACATCTATACGACAAACCATAGTTTTTCAAATAGATATAGAGAAATAAAAAGGAGGCTCTTTCCATGATGGATTATTTAGACAAAAAGGTAACTTATAAGGAACAAAATGACATTCAAAACACTTTAAAACTTCGTGAAGTTTTAAATACACTTCCTGATTTTTGCAGGGATTATTTCCGTGCTATTGATACCACAACTACAACAAAAACAAGAATTTCCTATGCGTATGATATTCGTATCTTTTTTCAGTTTCTTCTTGAGACAAATCCTGCATTTAAGGACTGCACACTCCGTGATTTTAAGGTTGATGTTCTGGATCAGATTAAGGCTGTCGATCTGGAGGAATACATGGAATATTTAAAGGTTTATCAGTCTAAAGATAAAACGGAAACAAACGGGGAACGTGGATTGAAAAGAAAGATTTCTGCTCTTAGAAGCTTCTATGCCTACTATTATAAACGGGAACTGATTCATACAAATCCTACGGTTTTAATTGATGTTCCCAAAATCCACCAGAAAACTATTGTTCGTCTGGATACGGATGAGGTTGCCATGCTCCTTGATTATATTGAGCACTGTGGAGAATCTTTAAGCGGTCAGAAACGCGTATATTATGAAAAAACAAAAGAAAGGGATCTTGCCCTTGTAACTCTTCTTTTGGGAACGGGAATTCGTGTTTCCGAATGTGTGGGACTTGATATAGAAGATGTAGATTTTAAGAATAACGGAATCCGCGTGACACGAAAAGGCGGTAATGAAATGATCGTTTATTTTGGAGATGAAGTTGCAAAAGCACTGAAAAATTATCTTGAAGTGCGAAGCGGAATCACTCCCATAGCCGGACATGAACATGCTCTCTTCTACTCTACCCAGCGCCGCAGAATGGGCGTACAGGCAGTAGAAAATCTTGTAAAGAAATACGCAAGAGAAATTACGACCACAAAAAAGATTACCCCACACAAGCTTCGGAGTACCTACGGTACCGCCCTTTATCAGGAGACAGGGGATATTTACCTTGTGGCAGATGTTCTTGGCCACAGAGACGTAAATACAACGAAAAAACACTATGCTGCCATTGACGATAACAGAAGACGTAAGGCAGCTACTGCAGTAAGGCTTCGGGAAGACTGAGAAAAAAGTCTAAAGAAAAACAGGGGGTTGCGAAAACTCGCAGCCCCCCTGAATGTATCATCGTATGTAATTATAAGGCGACACTGATTTTGTCCTGGAAATCTTCCGGTACATCCTCTTTGTCAAGAGACATACTGACAACAAATTTCACATTAAAATGCTCTCCCACTTCTGTAAGATGTGCCAGTGCCTCTGAAATTTCTTCCTTCTCTGTCAGCTTTGCTGTTGTTAAAAAGCTGTCCAGATAAATCTGTTCCAAATCGTGATCCTGAGAGATAATACCGCATACAAAGCCTACAAATTCATCTGCATTTTTAATTGGATATGCAGAAACGTCAATAAGACGAATCTTGTTGTTCAGTTCATACATATGCTTTGCGCTCTTGTCTAAGTAAACAATGCTGCCGCTGGCATCTTTAATCGCTCCGTTTACTTTGTCTAACAGTACTTTTGTTTTGCCTTTGCCTTTCTTTCCTACAATCAGTTCAACCATGATGTTTTCCTCCTTAGACACATATGATATTAAATTTTAACCAAAAACATGATTTAATATGTTTCAATTATAGTGCATTTTATCATAAAATTCAATGCCTATTTGAGAAAAAATATAACTTTTTTATAGAAAATCAAACACTGTTAATATTTTGCAAAAGCGAACTCATCTGCTGGTACAGCATTTCCTTTGTAGATGCCCCCATTACAATAGATATGAAGGGTTTGCCGTAAGCATTCTGACTTAATAAGGCAAGGCAGTTTCCGGCAAGATTGGTAGTTCCTGTTTTTCCGCCCAGAATCGTTACATCCTTTGGCGCAGTTGCCTCTCCTGTCAGATAATGATCGGTTGCTGTCAGAGTAGTGGAAGCCTCGCTTCCGTCCTGATGCTTATAAGTAACCGTATAAGAAGGAAGCTGGGTAATTTCTGTAAATTCCGGATATTTCAAAGCTTCTTTGAGCATAAGATAAATGTCATAAGGTGTTGTATAGTGGTTTTCATCCTGAAGACCGTGTGGATTTGTAAAATGTGTTCCTGTACAGCCAAGAGATGCCGCGTAGGAATTCATCATATTTACAAAGTTTTCTGTAGAACCTCCTACATGGGTTGCAATGGCTGATGCCGCATCATTTCCGGAATATACAAGAAGACAGTGTACAAGCTCGTCCATAGTTACCTGGTCTCCTGCCCAGAATCCGCATACCTGAGATCCCTCCTCAAGTGTTACATTTTCCTGACTGATCGTTACCACATCCTCCATGTTTCCATACTGGAATGCCAGGATCGCAGTCATAATTTTCGTAATACTGGCAGGATATACCCGCTCATATGCTCCCTTTGCATACATGGTTTCCTTGCCGTCCAGATTCAGAAGAAGCCCTTTTTGCTCTTCCTGAAGACTTACTGTCTCAAGGGGAACATCGCCTTCTACCACACAAAGATTCTCTGCAAAGGCAGTAGCCTTCTGTGCTTCCTTTGATACAAGAGTGTTTTCAAATTCTCGAGAGGCATTAAATTCCTGAAATGGACTGGAGAAGCTTCCGCCCTGCAATTTATAGACAAGATAACCTCCCCCGCAGCCAAACGCCAGAAGAATCAGAAGTAAGAGCACAGTATTTCGGATTCTGCGCCGGCGCATACGCCGCATTCTGGCTCTGGAAACAGCACGGGAAGGTGCTTTTCTTTTTGTTCTTTCCATCTCTCTTTCTCTAGCTGTCATAAGTATTCCTCTTTCTGATAAAAATCTTTTTTCTCAATATCTTTCTTATAAGCTCTGCCCTGAAGACCTACATTCAAAACAAATCCCATTCCGATGAACATACTGACAAGAGAGGTGAGGCCGTAGCTTACGAAAGGAAGCGGTGTTCCTGTATTTGGAGCAATTCCTGTGGCAACACTAATATTCAAAAATGCCTGCAGCGCTACAATCGTTCCCACCCCGCAACATATGATTTTTCCTGCCATATCCTTTGCTCTCAGACTCAGACGAATACATTCTACTGAAATTAGAAACAGAAGAATGACAATGGTCGCACACCCCAGAAAGCCATACTCCTCTCCTGCCACTGCAAAAATAAAGTCGGTCTGATTTTCCGCAACAAAGTTTCCTTCGTTTACAGAAGCGACTTCCTCATCTTTTGAAAGGCGTTTTCCAATCAGTTCCCCGGAAGCTATGGCTGTTTTTGAATTGTTCTGCTGTTCAACGTCATCGCTGTATTCTTCATTTTCCGGATACAGAAAAGACATGATACGATTTCTCTGATAATCCTTTATCAGCTTCTGATCCGGCTGGACGACAATGGAGAGAAAAATAATCATAAGAGGAATTGCAATCAAAATTGCTCCTCCAATGATTTTATAGCTCAGTCCTGAAATATAGATAAGTATACAGAACATGATCGCAATGGTAATTGTGTTCTTCATATCCGGCTGGCTGTAAACAAGAGCCAGGGGAATAATCAGCAGAATCGCGGCCTGCACCAAAGTTTTCGGCGTGTTTAGATCTTCTTCATGATCCATGAAAAATTTGGCAAAAAATAAAATAATAATGATTTTTGTCAATTCTGTAGGCTGGAAACGGATAAAACCAAGGTCAATCCATCTTGCTGCTCCATTTGCACTGTCACCAAAAAGACGCACACCCAGAAGCATAACAATATTAAAGCCGTACATAATCCATTGAAAATTCAAAATCCAGGAATAATCAATGAGGGAAAGTATCAGCATGACAGCGACACCCAGGATCACACCAACAAGCTGTTTTGTCTGAAGGTCTTCTCTTGCGGTTCCAACAAGCTCTACTCCGATTCCGCTGATAAGAAGAAGAAAGAGCACCAGTCTGAAATTGTAAAAACGCAGTTTATACTGTTTAATCATATATTATCTGTCCTTTTTCTTTTGAACAGGAATGGAGGCATATAAAACAGGCGGCTCCTGTGAAATCTGCAGCATTACCTGCTCTTCATCAATGGTAATGTATTTTTTTACGCTGTGAATAATATCTTTTCGAAGCATTTTCATCATTTGCGGAGAACAGTCAATCCGTTCCGAGATAAGAAGCAGCTTCATTCTGTCTCTTGCATATCCTGCCGAGCTGCTTTTTCCCTGGAAAAAAGCCTTTCGCATAATATCCTCCCACTATTTCTTAAAAATACTTCCCAGTCTTTTAAAAAATCCTCGTTTCCGTGAAATCGGAACAAACGGAATTTCCTCTCCCATAAGGCGTTTGCAGATGTTGTAATATTCTTCTTCTGCCTGTGAGTTTCTGCCGGAAAGAGGCTCTCCCTGATTGGTTGCAATGACAATCTGCTCATCATCGAGAATGGTTCCGATCAGATCTACTGCAAGAATTTCAATGACATCTTCCACAGACATCATATCGCCTCTTGCAATCATATCCGGACGGAGGCGATTGATGATCAGGTGAATATCACGAAGATCATGAGCTTCTAAAAGTCCGATGATCCTGTCTGCATCTCGGATTGCCGAAACCTCCGGGGTTGTGACAACAAGAGCTTTGTCTGCTCCTGCAATGGCGTTTTTAAAGCCCTGCTCAATGCCTGCCGGACAGTCGAGAAGAATATAATCAAATTCTTCTCTTAAATCTTCTACAAGCTTTATCATCTGTTCCGGTGATACGGCTGTTTTATCTTTTGTCTGAGCGGAAGGCAAAAGATAAAGCTCCTGGTGGCGGCGGTCTTTAATGAGTGCCTGGCGGAGACGACAGGTACCGTTTATTACATCTACAAGGTTGTAAACGATCCTGTTTTCCAGTCCCAGCACAACATCAAGATTTCGAAGTCCTATGTCTGTATCCACCACTGCAACTTTCTTTCCCATCATGGCAAGTCCTGTTCCGATATTGGCGACGGTTGTGGTCTTTCCCACACCGCCTTTTCCGGAAGTAATGACAATGACCTCACTCATGTTCTGTGTTCCTCCTAAAAAATATGTTCCACAATTCTGGTATTCTCTCACGCAGCTTAGTCATTCGATGTATTACTTGTATCGCTGGATGCAATACCGGTAAGAATGGTTTTTTCATCAGCTAATTTAAAAATGTATTTAAATATATCATTGGCAGCAAGACAGGCATTACCTGAAGAGTATCCGTTTGCGATTCTTACTGCAATGGCATATTTCGGCTCAGACGCCGGAGCGTAACCTATAAACAGACCATGATTGGGGTGATAGATGTCGATTTCCGCTGTACCGGTTTTTCCGGCAACATCTATGCCAAGTCCGTTAAACTGTTCATGGGTCTGTACTACACGATACATTCCGTCGTGAATATCATTCCACACATTCTGCGGAACATCAAGGATATTTTCTACCTGCGGTTCATACTCCTGGATAACATTCCCCTTTGAGTCTTTTACCTGATCAAGAAGTGTCAGATTGTATACTGTACCGGAATTTGCAAGTACAGAAGCATATCTTGCAAGCTCACTTGTTGTATAAAGGTGCGTACCCTGTCCAATGTAGGAAGGTACTGCAAACTGGTCAGAGACATGTGGCTCTGCTTCTGTAAGCTCGATTCCTGTTTTCTTGTCAAGACCAATAAGAGAAGCGTATTTCCGAAGTGCTGCAAGACTCTGCGTTTCCGAAAATTGTTCGTCATCTTTCTGACCCAGCATATAACCTACCATATTAAAGTATGTATTACAGGACTCTTCAATGGCAGTTCGAATATCAAGAGCTCCATGACCGGCAAGGTTCCAACAGTTAATAGGCGGCTCCACAAGATCAAATTTTCCGGTACACTCAATATAGGTACTGTCATCAATGACACCCTCCATCATACCGGCAATGGTAGAGAGGGGCTTTAAAGTAGAACCAGGAGCTGTTGCCTGCTGTGTTGCCTTATTGAAAAACGGACTGGACTGATCAAGAGAAAGCCTGGTGTAATATTCAGTATCCATAGTATTGGCAAGACGATTATTGTCATATCCCGGATAAGATACACAGGCAAGTACCTCGCCTGTATTTACATCGGTAATCACAGCAGAGGCAGAACATGGCATAAGCGCAAGCTGAGCCGGTTCAATTTCCAGCTTCCATATCTTATTGATCATAAAATCATAGGCGCTTGTAGCGCCGGAAGCAAGATCCTCATAGGCGTCATCTTCTTTTGAAAGTACTCCCTGTTCATAGAGAGTAAGACATAGCTCCTGTCCGGAAATGGTATCCTCATGAAGCATATACTTATAAAGAAGCTTTGAAAATTCCAGGTCTGTTTTTAAATAGTCTATAATATAATCGGTAAGAGACTGGTAAACCTCGGAAGAATCCAGATACTCTCCTTTGGGAGAAATTTTGGAAATATCAATCCAGTTCTGGCTGGCGGCATATGTCAGATATTCTTTCAGGCTTATGCTCTCGTCCTTTGTCCATGCCTTATATATTTCATCAGAAGTATCGACAGCATCTTTGGAAATTACATTTAAGGTATCGCGAAGAAGGGTGTTGCAGATATATGTAAGATATTCCTGCATCTGCTCGTCTTCATCTTTATAGGCAGGTGGATTTTCTCCTGTGAGCCTGTTCTTTATTGTATCAAAAACCTGTTGCTGCTTTTGTTGAAATTTGGCATATAAATTTTTTTCTATTTGAGAAGCACCCTCGTCGTCAAATTTTTCTATATCAATGACACTGTTCGACACAAGAGCGTTGTATACATCATAAATTGGGACAATAATCTGGCTGGCATTTGCCACACCTTCGTAATCAAAGGTTTTTACTGCCTCGATTTTGGAAAGAAGAATTCCGGCTACTCTCTGCTTTAAGATCTGATAAATTCCTCTCTGCCATTCTGCGTCAATGGTAAGCTGTACGTCCTGTCCGGAAACTGGTTCTATACGGGTATCTTCCTCGATTTTTAAAACTTTTCCAAGATTATCTACATAGACTGTTTCTTGCCCGTCTGTTCCCTGAAGCGTTGTTTCCATATACTGCTCAATACCTGCTTTTCCAATAATAGCGTCATTGGAATAATCGGGATTTTCCTCACGAAGCTTTTCCAGCTCTTCGGAAGAAGCCTTTCCTGTATAACCCAAGATTGGCGCCATACTCTCATCTTCCACATACTGGCGGATGGAATCTTCCACAACGTCAATTCCCTGAAGAAGACTCTGATTTTCCATGATGGCAGCTACCGATTCTTCACTGACATTTGTTGCAATGGTAACCGGCATGTATTTTTTGAAGCTGTTTGTATTTAACTGATAGCGGATAATGGCGATTTCCAGGATTTCCTGTTTGGAAAGACTTTTGGGAAGACCGTGAGAAGTAAGTTCTTCCTCGGTGTAGGCTTTTTCTCCATCCAGTACAATGGAAAATCCTTTTTCTCCGCTGAGATAGGCTACCATCTCCTCTGCTGTTGCGTTCTTTTCCTCTTTTTCCAGATCATCAATGAGAGGGTGTCCGTAAATATCTGCACGGAAACGGTTTAAGGTAAAGCCCTCCTCCACATCAAAGACATAATTTCCGTTTTCATCAAGGATAATATGAAAGGCATTGGAAAGGGAATCTCCGTTTTCCTTTAAAATCTGAAGCACACGATAAGCAACTCCGTTTAACGTAAGATTTTTTTCTCTCGTTGTCTCGTAGCTTCCATTGTCCTCAAAGGTAACAGAATAGGAAAGGATATTTTTGGCAAGCTCACTCCCATTTCTGTCAAAAATCTTTCCTCTTGTACTTTTGATCACACGCGTTTTTGTTGTTCTCGTCTGGAATTCACTTTTATAATTTTCTCCCTGAATGATCTGGAGATCAAAAAGCTCTCTTAAAAGAATAAAAGACATGGAACCAAAGACAAGAAGAAGGATCGTCGTTCTTTTTAAACGTATTTTTTTTATGATTTTTTTTATTTTAATACCCAAATTGACTCACTTTCTTTCTTTGTAACACTCATGAAGTGGTGGTTAATATAGTAAAAGGCTCTGTACACAAAGAAGGTAAGAAATACAGTGTAAAAAACCTCTGGTATGATAATCCGGTAAATATAGGTTTCCAGTCCAAGACGTCCTCTTAAAAGGAACTGAAGACCGTATACTGCCAGATTATAGAGAAGGTCGCCGCCCGCTGCAAGGATCATAGGGATTTTTACATCATTGTCATAATAAATGCTGTGTGCATATCCGCTTATAAATCCCACATACATATAAATGAGGGCATAGACGCCAAAGACAGAACCATAAAACATATCTACGAGAAGTCCGGAGAAAAAGCCGACCCATAAGCCGCTTTTTCTCCCCCTCATAAGCCCCATAGATACGCACAGAATCAAGATCAGATTCGGCGTAATGGAACCGATAGAAATAAAGTCCATAACTGTACATTGAAGAAGAAAGGTAAAAACAATAGTCAAAAAAAGTACGATTTTACTTTTCATCTGTCTTTTTTTCTCCCTCCTTTATTCTGTCCTGTTTATTTTCTGTAATCACAAACACTTCTTTCAGATGACGGAAATCTACAGGAGTGACGATGGTTCCTGTTTTTGTCAGGTTGTTTGCGTCCTGTACAATCTCGCTTACATATCCGATAAAAATTCCCTCTACATATTTGTCACTGATATTAGAGGTAACAATGCGCTCTCCCACGGTTACCTTATTTTCCTGGTCATAAAGCTGCTCAAATCGAAGTTTTCCCTCGTCGATCAGCTCCAGGTCTCCCTGGATCACACAGTTATCGGAAGTGCTCACTGTCATGGCGCTTACATTGCTGCTGTCATCTATGATCGAGCGGACAGTTGCCCAGGAAGGACCAACCTCTGTCACAATTCCCACAAGCCCTTTTCCGGCAATTACATTGTTGTCAATCTTGATTCCATCGTTGCTGCCTTTATCAATCATAAAAGTGTCATACCAGTTTCCGGGATCTTTTGAAATGATCTTTGCAGCTACCTTTGGATAATCACTGTATTCCTGATCAAGCTCATACAGTTCCTGGAGACGCTTCAGTTCTCCCTGATCCTGGATCAGCTTGTTATTTTCTGTTGTCAGACTGTCAATCTGTGCACGAAGCTCCTGATTTTCTGCTAAAAGTTCTTCTTTTTCCCGAAAATTTCCCCTTACACCTTCCAGATAGCTGCTGATATTGGCAATACTTTTTTCAAAAGGCACGACAATCAGACCAGCCGCTTCCTGAAGAGGAGCTGTTGTCACGCCTGAGGCAAATGTTCCCACAATACAGCTTCCGCAGAAAAGCGTCATAATTCCAAGAAGATGCTTGCTTTTTAAATTGATATGGAAATGGATTTTCTTTTTCAGGTTTTTCATTTATCATACCCCTAAAAAATTTCTATAATTTTCTCTGCGTAACAGGCTGCGCCCATTTTCGCAGGTCTTTTTCTTTGATGATTTTTTCCAGACCGCTTACAGAGCAGGTCTCATAAAGGTTGGAAAGGTTAAAAGTAAAGCCTGTATAGCTGGCAAGATACTTGTCTATGTAAGGAAGACGCGTACTTCCTCCTGTAAGATAAATTCCCTCTTTTGCAATGTGATAGAAAATCTGGGGAGGGATTCTTTCCAGGAAAGTTTTCATCTCAGAAGCAATCTCGTTTATACAGTTCATAATCCCTGCATTTACTACGTAGGAAGAAATTACTTCCTCTCTTGGAAGACCGGAAATACTGTCGATTCCCACAACCTTCCTCGCTTCTTTTTTCTGGTCGCTTAATCTGCCCATAACAAGTTTAAGGCGCTTGCCTGTCCTTGTTCCGATCTGAAGATGGTAGCGCTTCCTGACCTCGCTGCAGATTGCTTCGTTCATCTGCCTTCCTCCGATTGGAAGTTTTCTACTGATGATAATTTTACCATCTGTGATAATGGAAAATTCTGTACTCTGGGCGCCAATATTTACAACCATGCTTCCCACATTTTCTTCCAGATTAACTCCCATTGCAATGGCATCGGCAATGGGGGCTTCTACCATGTATACCCTGTTTTTTCGAAGCCAGTGTCCATTGACAAGATGGTAATAGGCACGTTTTTCAATGGGTGTCATGTCAAGAGGTACGGAAAAATACATTACAGAACCAATTCCACGCATATGATTGATCTTTTTTAATATAGTATAAAGGACAATTTCCTGCAGCTCCAGGTTTGCGATCATTCCAAATGACATGGGAGAAGATACGGAAACATCAGAGGGTTCTTTTTCAAACATTTCATAAGCTTCGTTTCCTACCGCTATAATATTCCTTCCCCTTGAAGCAATCATATTTTTTTCAATATAGCTTTTGTTTTTAAAAAAAGAATAGACCTTTACAGAACTGTTTCCCAAATCTACTCCATAAGTTCTTTCAAACAGCATACTCTGCCCTTTCGTTATTCATATTCCTTAAGAAGCTCCTCCTCTCGAAAACTGAAATATCTTCTGTCTCCGATAATAATATGATCCAGAAGATGGATGCCAAGAATTTCTCCTGCCTGCTGAATCCTCTTTGTCACTTCCATATCGCACCCGCTTGGAGAAGGGTCTCCGCTTGGATGATTGTGAACCAGTATGAGACTTAACGCGTGGTGACGAAGAGCCTGAAGAAATACTTCTCTTGGCGTGATCAGAGTGGCATTTGCAGTCCCTCTGCTTAAAAGGGGTTCTGCCAGCAGATGATTCTTATTATCCAGCATCATACAGTATAAAAGCTCCTGTTCTTCATGACGCAGCCGTTCCATATAATATCGGGCAATGGTGGAAGGATTCTGAAAAGAAAGCCCGGGTCTTGCGGCTGCACTTGCCATTCTCTTGGACAGCTCTCCAATACATTTTAACTGTATTGCCTTTACCTTTCCGATTCCGTTTATTTTCATAAGCTCCGGAAGAGAAAGATGAAGAAGACCAAGAAGTCCCGGATAAGAAGTGGTTTCTGTCACTGCAAGAATCTGATTTGCAAGAGTGACAGAATTGACTCCCTTTGTTCCGCTGCGTAAAATAACGGCGAGAAGTTCACTGTCACTTAGTGAAGCTTCTCCCTGGCGGAGACATTTTTCGTAGGGACGCTGCTGTTCTGGCAATTTTTTTATATTTTCCGGCATAATCTTACCTTTGCGCTCTCTAAAGCAATCTTACACCAGTGTATTCATTTTAGCACAAAAAGAGAGAGATGTATACTCTCTCTTAGAATTTTCTGTATTTCCGCGCAATCGCCTCGGCTGTTTTGATTCCGTCCATAGCTGCGGAAGTAATACCGCCTGCATATCCGGCGCCTTCCCCGCATGGATAAATTCCCTGTTTTTCTGATTCCATCTCTCTGTTTCTTAAAATACGCACAGGGGAGGAGGTACGGCTTTCCACTCCGCTTAAAAGAGCGTCTTCTCTGTCAAATCCCGGAATTTTCTTTCCGAAAGCCGCAATACCCTCTGAAATAGAGCTTCCTATATATTCCGGAAAAATGGAACGTACATTTGCAAAGGTATACTCTCCCTTCATGCAGGGCGTAATTTCCCCAAATTCTTTACTTGGAACATTTTCCCGGAAATCCTTATAAAGCTGTACCGGGATTTTTCCATTTCCCAGTTTCCATGCAGCTCTCTCTAGATTTCTCTGAAATACAATTCCACCGAGAGGTCCTTCTTCTGGAAAATCAGAAGGATTTACAGTAACAATCAGCGCACTGTTTGCATTTTTGCTGCCGCGGTTCTGATAACTCATTCCGTTTACTGCCAGCATTTCCTCCTCGGAAGAAGCGTTGACTACATAACCGCCGGGACACATACAGAAGGAATACACGCCTCTCCCGTTTTCGCAGGTGTGTGTCACTTTATAGCTGGCAGCACCGAGAATTTCATTTTCGTATTCTCCGTATAGGGCAAGATTCATCAATGACTGAAGATGCTCGATTCGGACACCGACTGCAAATGATTTTGCCTCCATAGGAAGACCCCGCTTTGCCAGCATGGAAAAAGTATCTCTCGCACTGTGCCCAACAGCAAGTACACATACATTTGCGGGAATCCTTTCTTTATGGTTTACCTCTACAAAAGAAAGTCTGTCATTTTCAAATATCAGATCAGTTACCTGTGTACGGAAGCGAAAGCTTCCTCCCATCTCCTCAATCTGACGGCGAAGCGTCTGTACAAGAGAAACAAGTACGTCCGTTCCCAGGTGGGGCTTTTGCTGGTACAAAATTTCTTCCGGCGCCCCTGCTTCTACAAAGCGCTTTAAAACCTCATGATTTCTTCCAAAGGTATCTTTCACAAGGGTATTTAATTTTCCGTCTGAAAACGTTCCGGCTCCGCCTTCGCCAAATTGTACGTTGGAATCCGGGTCAAGTATGCCGTTTTTCCAGAAATTCTCTACCTGTTTCTGCCGTTTATCCGCCTTGTCGCCCCGCTCCAGAACAAGGGGCTTATATCCGGCTTTTGCCAGATACCAGGCGCAGAAAAGTCCGGCAGGACCGCTTCCTGCAATGACAGGAGCAAAATCAAGAGGGGTCTCGCCTCCTTCTGGAAATTCGTAGGGCTTCTCGTTTGTTAACATAATATTATTATTGTGAATCTTTCGGAGGATTTTTTCCTCCCCTTTCACAGATACGTCTATTGTGTATACAAATTTTTTATCATTTTTATGGCGCGCATCAAGAGACTGTCGTTTGATTTCATATGTAAAAGGAAGATTTCCAAGACGCAGTGTTTTTATAATGCGTTGTTCCAGTTCTTTTTCTGTGTGAGCAATCGGCAGTTTTAATTGCGTAATACGGATCACAGATCTTTCCCTCCTTTTTCTGTTTCATAAGACTTTGTCGCATATGTTCCGGACACAGCTCCGCTTGCCCATGCCCATTGAAGATTGTAGCCTCCACATGCCCCGTCTATATCAAGAAGTTCTCCTGCAAAGAAAATTCCCGGACAGAGAAGAGACTCCAGTGTTCGGTTGTTGATTTCCTCTGTATCTACCCCGCCGGCACATACCTGCGCCTGAGAAAAAGGCATGGTTCCGGTAACAGTAAGGGGAAATTTTTTTATGGCAGATATAAGGTCTTCCTGTAAAAACAACACTTTTATAAGTTTTTCAGGGAAAAGACCTGTAAACAGTTCTTTCTGGTTTTTGTATGGGCATTGTTCCTTTCGTATTTTCAGAAGTTTCCGTACCTGATCTTCCGTATGCTCCGGGAGAAAATCAAGAAATGCCTGTACTTTTTTTCCCTGACTTAAGGCTTTTGCCGCATATCGGCTCACCTGGAAAACAGGAATACCAGAGACGCCGTATTCCGTAAGCTGAAGCTCTCCCTGCTCTTCTTTTAAAAGCATTCCCTCTGAAAAAATAGAAATTTTCCCCTCTGTTCTTATACCTGCCCAGGAAGAAAATTTCTTTCCCTTGCATTTTAAGGGAACAAGAGCAGGAAGAGGCGTGATAATCTTATGTCCCAGAGATTCTGCCAAAGCGTAACCGCTTCCGTCTGAACCGGAAATGGAGGAGGCTTTGGAACCGTTTGCAAGAATTACACAGTCCCCCTCATAGCACCAGCCCTCTGTATGTACCTTCCATATATGATGTCCGTCTTTTTTTTCAGGAGAGAGAGAAGTTACTTTTTCGTTTGTTTTTATTTTTACTCCAAGGTGGCGAGCCTTCATACAGAGTACGTCTGTGATGCTCTGTGCCTGTCCGCTTCGGGGATAAAGACAGCCATTTCTGTTTACAGGAAAAATTCCAAGCTCTTTAAAAAAATGAATCGTGTGAGAAACTGGAAACTGTTCCAAAATCTCCCGGACAAATTCCGGATGTGTTCCACGGTAAGCGTCTTCGGGAATTTCCATATTTGTAAAATTGCATTTTCCGTTTCCTGTTGCCGCGATTTTTCTGCCAGGTCTGTCATTTTGTTCCAGAACTGTCACTGCCGCTCCGTTTTCAGCAGCCTTAACAGCCGCTATCATACCTGCGGCGCCTGCTCCTATGATGACAATGTTTCGTTTTGCCATAACCTCTCCTTTTTAAGAGACAATTTTAAAGAGTCACAAGATTTTTATCAACCAGTTTCTGAAGAGACATTAAAATACCAAGTTTTGCATGTTCCCATGTAAGTCCTCCCTGGAAGTATACAGCATACGGCGGTTTCATAGGACCGTCAGCAGAAAGCTCGATGGAAGAGCCCTGTACAAAAGCACCTGCCGCCATAATAACCTGGCTGTCATATCCCGGCATATCCCAGGGTTCCGGATCTACATAACTGTCAACAGGAGCCGCAGCCTGAATTCCCTTACAGAAAGCAACCACTCTTTCCGGTGTTCCAAGAGTAACTGCCTGAATAATATCCTGTCTCGGCTCTTTTGAATCCGGAACAACAGGAAAGCCAAGCCGCTCATAAACATTGGCTGCAAAGACAGCGCCCTTTAATGCTCCTTTTGTTACCATAGGTGCAAGGAAAAATCCCTGATAAAAAGAGCGGTTTACACCGAGAGTTGCCCCGACTTCCATACCAAGACCCGGACAGGTCATTCGATAAGAAGCATTTTCTACGCATTCCTTTGTTCCTGCAATATAACCGCCAATCGGTGCAAGACCGCCGCCCGGATTTTTAATAAGAGAACCGACGATCATATCTGCTCCTACATCGCTTGGCTCTACAGTATCTACAAATTCTCCATAACAGTTATCCACCATGCAGATCACGTCAGGTTTTATATTTTTCACAAAAGCGATCAGTTCCCCGATCTGTTTTACAGAAAAAGAAGGACGTGTCTGGTATCCTTTGGAACGTTGGATTGCCACAAGACGTGTCTTTTCATTGATGGATTTTTTTATATTTTCATAATCGAAGGTTCCGTCTGAAAGAAGGTCTACCTGACGGTAAGAAATTCCATACTCTGCAAGAGAGCCTTTGGAAGGGCGAATTCCGATTACTTCTTCCAGTGTATCATACGGTTTTCCGGCAGGAGCCAGCATTTCGTCTCCCGGGCGCAGATTTCCGAAAAGCGCAATAGCAAGAGCATGTGTTCCGCAGGCAATCTGCGGACGCACAAGGCAGGCTTCCGTGTGAAAGGTATCTGCATATACCTTTTCCAGAGTATCGCGTCCAAAGTCATTGTATCCATATCCGGAGGAAGCCCCGAAACACTCTTCACTTACTCTGTTTTTCTGCATGGCAAGAAGTACCTTCATCTGGTTATACTCTGCCACACGGTCAAATTCTTCAAAGCGCTCTTTTAAAGATTCCTCTATTTTTTTTCCGAAATCATATACCTGGGAAGAAATCCCAAGCTGTTCATACATTTCCTTCATCATTTTGTTCCTTTCCTGCTTATTTATTCTATGATTTTCCTTTCTTTACATACAGAAAGCATATATTCCAGAATTTTTTCATCATTAAATGCAAAGTTATCTTTGTCTACCCAGATTACGTCCGCTTCCCTTCGAAACCAGGTAAGCTGCCGCTTTGCAAAATGGCGGGTGTCACGTTTTAAAATCCGCACTGCCTCATCAAGGGAAGTTTCGCCGTCCAGAAAAGAAAGGATTTCTTTATATCCAAGACCCTGCATGGAAGTCATTTCCCGTTTGCAGCCCATATCTTTTAATGTCTGTACTTCCTCCACAAGACCATTCTCCATCATTTCATCTACCCGTCTGTCAATCCGTTCATACAGAAGCTCTCTTGGGGCATTTAAAACAAAATAGGCGAGATTATAAGGCGTTTCATTCTGTTTCTGCTCCTCGTTATGCTGAGAAATGGGAAAACCGTTTTCTTTATAAAATTCCAGAGCACGAATCACGCGTTTTACATTGTTGGCATGGATTTCTTCGGCGCTTTTTTTATCCACTTTACGCAACATTTCATGAAGAAATTCATTTCCTTTTTCCATAGCAAGACGGCTCAGTTCTTCTCTGTATGTTTTATCTTCCTCTCCTTCTGTAAAATCAATATCTTTCGTGATTGCCTGGATATAAAACCCGGTTCCTCCCACAAAAATGGGAATCCTGCCGCGCCTGTAAATTTCCTCCATCGCCTTTTTTGCCAGTTCCTGAAAGCGTACAATATGAAATTCTTCAAAAGGGGAAAGAACATCAATTAAATGATGGGGAACGCCGTCCATTTCTTTTTCTGTAATCTTTGCAGAGCCAATGTCCATATGTTGATACACCTGCATGGAATCGGCGGAAATAATCTCTCCGTCAAGCGCCTTTGCAAGAGCAATGGAAAGTTTTGTTTTTCCTACTGCAGTAGGTCCTGTCAAAACAACTAAAGGTTTTTTCATAGCGACTCCTAAACAATTCTTTTAAATTTCTTTTCAATTTCCGCTTTTGTCATAGAAACAATAGTCGGACGTCCATGTGGACAGTGATACGGATTTTCCAGTGTTAAAAGCTCGTCGATCAGCTTATCCGCTTCCAGTGCGGACATCTGGTGATTTCCCTTTACAGCAGCCTTACACGCCATTGTGGCAAGCTTTGATGTAAAAAGAGAAAGTGTATTATTTTCTCCGTCAGGGGACAGAGAATCCAGCATTTCCAGAAAAAGAGATTCCTCATTCATTCCATAAAGATTGGACGGCACAGCACTGATACAGTATTCTCTTCCGCCAAATGGCTCGATTTCAAATCCAAATTCCTGAAAATACTTTTCATTTGCTTTCAAACGCCCCTCCTCCTCAAGGCTTAAACTGACGATAAGAGGAGGACTGATATACTGGGAGGTAATTTCCTGTTTTTCAAACTGCTTTACAAACTGCTCATAATATACTTTTTCATGGGCCGCATGCTGGTCTATAATGTAGAAGGAATCCTCAAACTGCACAAGCCAGTAGGTATCAAAAAGTTGTCCGATAAGACGGTGACGGCTTCTTGACTCCGGAGCGAGCAGCTTTTCTTTGAAAAACTCAAGCTGTTCAGTTTTTTCCGGTTCCTGCTTTTGAGCAGGGAGCGTCTCCGTTTCTTTCTCACGATAAGCTACTTCTTCTGCTGTTTCTTCTTTTGGCTCTGTGTGAGAAATCACCGGAATTTCTTTTTTTGCTTCTTTTTCTTCCCGCTCTTTTAATGTGCCGGAAAACATCTGCTCTTCTTCTTTTGTAAGAGGCGCATGGTATACAGGAGGCGCTTCACGTAGCACTTCTGCTTTTTCCATTCTTCGTTTTACCTCAAAGGGTTCCGGAATTTCCACAGATTTTTGAACAGGAGCTTTTATTACAGGCTTCGGCTCTTCTCTTCCTACAGAAACCTCGGGGATCATCTCTCTCTTTGTAAGCGCGCGCCGGACTGTCTCGTATATGGCGTCATATACTTCAGGTCCCCTTGCAAAACGCACCTCCATTTTTCTGGGGTGCACATTTACGTCAAGATCGTTGCCTTCCATCTCAATATGAAGCGATACAAAAGGAAATTTATGCTGCATAAGAAATCCTTTATACCCGTCCTCAACAGCCTTTGTAATCAGGTTATTTTTTACATACCGTCCATTAATATAATAATTTTCAAAAGAACGGTTTCCTCTGGAAATTTCCGGTTTTCCCACAAATCCTTCTATTTTCATAAAATCATTTTCGTAAGAAACCTCAAGAATAGATTTTGCAATATCCCTTCCGTATATATTGTAAATTACATCTTTTACATTATAATTACCGGAGCTGTGAAGCTTTACCTGTTTATTCTGAATATATTTAAAAGAAACCTCAGGGTGGGAGAGGGAAAGCTGTTCCATCAAAGTATTAATATAGTTTGCTTCTGTAGTATCTGACTTTAAAAACTTACTTCTTGCAGGAGTATTATAAAAAAGATTTCTTACAAGGAAAGTAGTTCCGTCAGGCGCACCCATCTCCTCAAAATTCTTCTCCTGTCCGCCTTCTATCACATAGCGGACTCCGCTTATTGCAGAAGGGGTTTTTGTAATAAGTTCCACCTGGGAAACAGCCGCAATACTGGAAAGCGCCTCCCCGCGGAAACCGAGGGAGGAAATAGTTTCCAGATCTTCTACTTTTTCAATTTTACTTGTGGCATGGCGAAGAAAAGCAACGGAAACCTGTTCCGCTTCCATGCCGGAACCGTTGTCTGTAATACGGATCAGCTTCTTGCCTCCGTCCGCAATCTCTACGGTAATGGCTGTAGCACCTGCGTCAATGGCATTTTCTACAAGCTCCTTTACCACAGAGGCAGGGCGTTCTACTACTTCTCCTGCCGCTATTTTATCAATGGTATGCTGGTCTAAAACTGCAATTTTTCTCAAATTTCTCACCATCTGTTCTTAATTTTGTTTTGCAGATTATAAAGAATATTCAAAGCCTCCATAGGCGTTAAGTTTCCGATTTCCAGTCCCTTAATTTCATCAATAATGTCGTTGTCCTGTACGGTATCAAAAAGCGACATCTGCGCCATATCTACCTGGTCGTACTGTATTTTCTGCTTTTTCTTTGGAGCAGTCAGATCTTTTACAGCTGCGGTAATGTCTGCGTCACTTAACTCTTCCACAAGTTCTTTTGCCCTCTGAATGACCGTATCGGGAACGCCTGCAAGCTTTGCTACCTGAATACCGTAGCTTTTGTCTGCGCCTCCTTTTACAATTTTTCGAAGGAATACAATATCGTCCCCTTTTTCTTTTACGGCAATACAGTAATTGTTGACGCCGGATATTTTTCCCTCCAGCTCTGTCAGCTCGTGATAATGTGTGGCAAATAAGGTTTTCGCGCCGCAGAGTTTTGTATTGCTGATATGCTCCACAACTGCCCAGGCAATGGAAAGTCCGTCGAACGTGCTCGTTCCTCTTCCGATTTCGTCAAGGATCAGAAGACTTTTCGAGGTGGCGTTTCGAAGAATGTTTGCAACTTCTGTCATTTCTACCATAAAGGTACTTTGCCCGCTTGCAAGATCATCAGAAGCTCCCACTCTTGTAAAAATCCTGTCTACAATTCCAATATTTGCTTTTTCTGCCGGGACAAAGCTTCCAATCTGTGCCATCAGGACAATGAGAGCAGTCTGACGCATATATGTGGATTTTCCCGCCATATTGGGACCTGTAATAATAGAAATCCGTTTCTTTTGATTGTCAAGATATGTATCATTTGCAATAAACATATCATTCTCAATCATCTGCTCTACAACAGGGTGTCTTCCGTTTTTAATATCAATGATACCCGTGCTGTTAATTTTCGGACGGACGTAATTGTTTCTCTGCGCAACGAGGGCAAGAGATGCCAGAACGTCAATAACAGCCACTGCCTTCGCTGTTTTCTGAATACGGACAACCTCTGCGCCTACCTTATCCCTTACTTCACAGAAAAGCTCGTATTCCAGGGCGTACAGTTTATCCTCCGCTCCCAGAATCAGATCCTCCAGTTCCTTTAATTCCTGGGTAATATACCGCTCTGCGTTTGTAAGTGTCTGTTTTCGAATGTAGTTATCTGGAACCTGATCTTTAAAGGCATTTGTGATTTCCAGAGAATATCCGAATACCCGGTTATATTTAATTTTCATTGTGCGGATTCCGGTACGCTCACGTTCTCTTGCCTCAAGCTCGCTTAACCATTTCTTTCCGTCTGTACGGGAATGGCGGAATTTATCTACGTCTTCATTATATCCTTCTCGAATAATTCCACCGTCCTTCTGTGCAATAGGAGGTTCGTCTACGATTGCCTTTTTAATTAACCCGCTTATATCCAGAAGGCTGTCCATCTCTTCTTCCAGCTGCTTTAATACAGGAGAAGAAAATTCTTTCAGAACCTGTTTAATATGCGGAAGCATTTCCAGAGAAGAGGCAAAAGCGATCATGTCTCTGGGATTTGCCGATTTATAGCTAATACGGCTGATAAGGCGCTCCAAATCGTAAATAGGCTGGAGATACTCACGGATTTCGTCCCGGAGCATGGGGTGTTCATTCAGCTCCTCAATGGCAGAAAGCCGGTTCTCAATTTCCTCCTGATCAATTAAAGGCTGTTCTACATAAGAACGCAGAGTTCTTGCTCCCATTGCAGTTTTTGTTTTATCCAGCACCCACAAAAGAGAACCTCGCTTCTGTTTTTCGCGGAGGGTTTCCACAAGCTCCAGGTTTCTTCTGCTGGAGCTGTCAATGAGCATATATTTTTCCGCTGAATACGGGCGTATGCCTGCCATATGAGAAAGGGCTGTCTTCTGCGTTTCCTGAAGATAAAGAAACAGGGCTCCTGCTGCCAGAACGCCGCTTTCAAATTCTTCAATCCCCAGTCCCTCCAGAGAATTTACCTGAAAATGTTCTTTTAAGGTCTTCCGGCAGAGTTCATCATCAAAATACCAGGGCTCCTGAGAAAAAATGCAGATTCCAAGGCGGTTTTTTAAATCTTCTGTATCAACCCCGCTCATCAAAAAGGATTCATTGCAGATAATTTCCGCAGGCGCAAACTTATTGATCTCATCGAGAAGCTTCTGCGCCTTATCAAGCTCTGTCAGAAAGCAGTCCCCTGTTGTAATATCCGCAATAGCGCAGCCAAAATGATCCTCTATATAAACAATGGACATAAGATAATTGTTCTTTGTCTCATCAAGGGAGGTGGCATCCAAAGTGGTTCCCGGTGTGACGATCCGCACGACCTCGCGCTTTACAAGACCCTTCGCCTTTTTTGGATCTTCCACCTGCTCGCAGATAGCGACCTTATATCCTTTTTCAATCAGACGGTTAATATATGTTTCTACAGAGTGAAATGGAACCCCGCACATAGGCGCTCTTTCTTCAAGACCGCAATCCTTTCCTGTCAGTGTAATTTCCAGTTCCTTTGAGGCAGTTAAAGCGTCCTCAAAAAACATTTCGTAAAAATCACCAAGACGGTATAACAGGATACAGTCCTTATATTCTTCTTTTGTCTTTACATACTCCTGCATCATGGGCGATAAAGCCATCTTGCATTTCCTCCTGATGTATCTTAAACTTTTATTTTACAAGACTTCCGAGATAGTAGAATCCTTTGCAGGTATCCAGATGTACCTTCACATATGTTCCAAGCATCTCCTCTGTTCCCGGAAAATGTACAAGGAGATTATACTGGGTTCTTCCTGTAAAAATTCCCTTTTCCTTGCTTTCTTCTTCCACAAGCACCTCCTGAATGCTTCCCTCAAAACGTGCGGAAGAGATGCGTCCTTTTTCCTGCACAAGAGAAAGGAGACGGTTAAAACGATCCTTTACCACATCTTCCGGAATCTGATTTTCCATCTTCGCAGCAGGCGTTCCGCTTCTCTTTGAATAAATAAAGGTAAAGGCGGTATCAAAAGAAGCCTTGTCTACCACATCCAGTGTTTCCAGGAAATCTTCTTCTGTCTCTCCCGGAAAGCCCACTATAATATCAGTTGTAAGAGAAATATCCGGAATAGCCGTGCGGATTTTCTCTACAAGGTTCAAGTATTTCTCTTTATCGTATCTGCGGTTCATTTCTTTTAATACACGGCTGCTGCCGGACTGCATGGGAAGATGAAGGTGGTGGCAGATTTTTTTACTTTTTGCCATAACAGCAATCAGTTCGTCTGATAAATCCTTTGGGTGAGAAGTCATAAAACGAATGCGCTTTAATCCGTCTATTTTTTCTACTTTCTCTAAAAGCTCTGCGAAGGAAATTGGATTTTCAAGAGTTTTTCCATAGGAATTTACATTCTGACCGAGAAGCATGACCTCAGATACACCGTCTTTTACAAGACTTTCAATTTCTGCAATAATGGCTTGTGGTTCTCTGCTTCTTTCTCTTCCTCTTACATAAGGAACAATACAGTAGCTACAGAAATTATTGCAGCCGAACATGATGTTCACTCCGGACTTAAACGTATAATTTCTCTCTGTGGGAAGTTCCTCCACAATTTTATCTGTTCCCTCCCAGATGTCGATCAGCTGACTGTCTGCATAAAGCATTTCGCTGTAAAGTTCTGCAAACTTAAAAATATTATGAGTACCAAACACAAGATTTACAAAAGGATAATCCTTCTTAATTTTTTCTACTACGTGTTCCTCCTGCATCATGCAGCCAAAAAGCACAATTTTCATATCCGGATTCTGCTTTTTCAGGTTATGAAGCTTTCCAAGACGTCCATATACCTTGAGATTTGCATTTTCTCTTACAGTACAGGTATTATAAATCACAACGTCTGCGTCCTCTGTGTCCTTTCGCACATATCCCATTTCGTCCATAATCCCGGCAACAACTTCCGACTGTTTTTCATTCATCTGACAGCCAAATGTCTGAAGGCAGTATGTAAAATCTTTTCCTGACTCTGTTTTTTTCTGCGCGATCAGTCCACGGACTTTCGCAATGTAATAATACTGTCTTTTTGTCTCTTCCAGAGGAGCTTCTTTTGTCAGATCTATTTCTTTAAAATCAAGTTCATTAAACATATGTTATCCTTTCTGAAACGGCATAAAGACAACCCCAGAAGAAATCTTTTGGGGTTGTCCGGTTACACTACAGTGTATTTTACATGATTTATGGTTTTTTGTCTAGTTTATTTTCCCGATGTTATTCCGGTAAAGGTAACGGTATTGGTAACTACGGAATTGTGGCTGTATCCGTCATATCTCTGCTTTTCATTCTCAAAAGTAATACCTGCCTGAAACTCTTCTGCAGTAAGACTTGCCTTTCCATATGCAATTTCTTTTGGTTCCAGCCCGTAGGAAGGCTTCCGCCCTTTTTTTACAGTCATATTTTCCGTATTTGCCTGCGTTTCTGAGAGATAATAGCGAAGCGCCTTTTTCTCATATACCTCATATTTCCCAAGAGGAAGATCCTTAAACACGGTATTTAAAGAAATATAGCCATCTGCCTCCTTTTTATAATTATCTTTCGTAAATACTACATAGTTTTCGTATTTATGATAAGCTCCGCTGTAATCCTTTCCTTCTGCCACAAAGAAGAACGTAGGATTGCCATGCGCCCATGTAATATCTTCTTCCCGGATACGCTTTGTAACAGTAATTTCGCCTTTTGGAAGCCGCAAAAGTGTCTGCACTTCATTGCTGTCCTTTTTCTCTTCTCCCTGAGGACGTTTCATGACCACATGAGCTCTGTTTTTTACAGAATATATATCGCCTTCGTACTTACTTAAATCTGTCTCCGGAGAAATGGAAGCCTCAATATAACAGTGATATGTTTTATCATAAAATTTCTCTGCTGCCGCTATTTTCGGTTTAATGGAGAAGGATACCTTCTGTCCTTTTGCAGTAATCTGAAACCATTCTGACACATCGGTTCCATCATCAAGAAGAACTTTACAGGCTTCCGGATAAATGGAAAGATCTTTATGAACTTCATCGTAAATTGTATACGAAGCATAATGGAACATTTCCATTTCATAGGGCACATAATGGCTTAATTTATAAGTGAAATGTTCTTCTCTGTCGTTCAGGGTATTTTCAGATACATCTTTTTCATCAGCATCGCTAACCGTTTTAGAAAGAGGTTCCGAAATAGAAACACGCCCCATACGCCCGTAATATAGTCCCTGCCAGCCCTGCCAGAGACAGCCTTCTTTTTTATTTACAATGTCATATTCCGCTACATTTCCGGTATATCCGTTCTTCCATACCTGGCGGGATTCTCCATTTACAGGAGTTCCATCAGAAAAGCAGTAATTTTCACATCCCGAATAAAACTTGTAAGCAAGATTATAAGAGTCGTAATTTGCCTGTACCTGGAAAGCGGTATCGGAGTCTACGGTATTAAAAAGCTTCCACGGAGCTGTAAAAAGATTGCTTCCAGGGGATTTATAAAGCTTACAGTCTTTTGTTACGAATACCTCGTCTACAGGAGAGAGAATCTCCACACCCTGGCGAATATCTATATCTGCAAAAGTGGCAAATCCTTTTACCCTGACAGGTTCTCCGGTTTCGTGATCGAAAAATTCCATATTTGCGGAAATGTCCTTTGTATTTGTGGCATTCAATCCGATTTTCTGTGTATCTACCTGAAAATATCCGATTTCCTGTTCTCCCTCAAGGGAATAAAAGGTATAATCGGTAATGGTACATTTTATATCGATCTGCCTTCCATTATACGTTCCCACATTTTTATACCAACAGCCGATTCTTCCTTTCATGGAGTCGTCCACAAGTGTTCCGTATATATTTCCTCCTGGAAGAGACACAGGATCAAATCCGAAAACCTCCACGCTGGAATTTTTATTGAATTTTGGAATGAAACTGTAAGCACCGTCCATTACCTGGGTCTGAATATCTACCACATGATCTTTGGGAAGCTGGTTTACTGCAAGATATTCATTTAATGAACTTCCTTCCGCATCTGTTACCATATTTCCGTATTTTAATTTTACCGTATCACAGATGCCATATTTGTCACAGTAATAATATTGTCCTTCTATGATGTAGGATTTATTAAAAGCAAGATTTCCCGATTCTTCCGGAATGAAATAATGTCCCCTGCCGTTTATCTTCTGATACCCGTCTTCAAAACGTACCCTCGTCTGAGGATCGCAGTATTTCCATACGAAATCAGAGGTTTTCAAGCTTGCTGTTCCATTTTCTTTTTCTGTAATTTTCAGCCATCCGCCAAGTAAATATCCGTTTACATCTGCATAGTAAACCTTCCCGTCAAGAGCAAAGCGCCCCTTTTTAAAATATCTTCCCTTTTTATAGGCACGCAATTCTCCTGTATCCGTCTTATGAATTCCATCTGCAAGAGAAGAAACACTGTCTGACATTTCCGCATCTCTGTTCAAAATACTTGCGGCATTTTTCATGTAATTTCCGCCTGTAACAGAGGTTTCGTGCAATTTGTCGCTGAAAATCTCCTGTACCGGAGCTCCCTCTCCTCTCCAAACATAGTTGGGAGTTCCATCTAAAAGGCGGCCTTCCGGTTCATATCCGCCTGCTGTTTCCTGTATTTCCTCTTCCAGATCCAAGGGTTCATCTGTTTCCGAATCTCCTGCAGAATCTTCCTCATATTCTTCTTCTGTAAACTCCTCTGAGTCCGCTTCAGGAAAAACTTCCGGTGTTTCTGTAATTTCCGGAGCAATATCTTCTTCCACATTTTCTGTATCAGACGTAATGTCTTCTTCCTGAGGCAGCTCAAACGGCTCTGTTTCTGTGTTCTCCCATACAGGTGATTCCAGCTTTCCTTCCCCGTTACAGAAAACAGGAGCAGATAAAGTTCCCTTTCCTATCAGAGATGCTGCCAGAACGAAGCTTATAAACGCTTTTTTCATACTTCGCTGTCTCCTTTCATCAGTTTGAGATAGGCAATACTTAAAGCAGCAGAAAGAACAAGTAACAGTATCATGGTAAGAACAGGCGTACTGTCACCTGTTTTCACAGGGTCAGAACTCTCAGGAGAATCCGGTGAAGACGGCTGTTCTGTAAAAGAGGATCCCTTTTTATTTACGGTAAAAATCCAGTTTACAGAAGCATCTCGAAGAGCATACGTATTTTTCAGATCCTGTGGTGCAGTTATGGAAAATGTAAGATTTCCCTCTGTCTGCGGTTTGAATTTTCCAAGTGATACGGAGCGCTCCAGAGAAGAAGCTTTTAAACTGCCTGTATAGAAATCTTTTCCATTCATAGAAATTGTAAGTTTTAATTTTTCCAGAAGATCCTTCTGCTCTTTTGTCTGATTTTTAAGCTCTGTCCGGAAAAAGATTTCCACTGTCTCCTTATCCGTATTGGAAATGGAAACATGATCTTTTTTTGTATCGCCCGGAAGAATATCTCCAAAATTTCTGAAAAAGTCATCGGGTACAGCAAGAAGTTTCTGTGCATCTCCATGAAATTTTACACTCAGTTTTACATTTTCCAGTTTACAGTCTGTTTTTCCATTTGTTTCGTGAATACATTTTTCCACAGTCTGATTTCCCCAGGGAGACATTTCCTGAAAATCAGGTTGAAAATTTGCCGCCTGAATGGCATCTGCCTGAATCCCTATCTGAAGTTTCTGCCCGCTGTGCTCTTCGGTCCAGAAAGAGGGAACGGAAACGCCTGTAAAAAAATCTACACTATCTCCTGTATTTAAAGTTTTTGTGTAATAATAATATTCTCCTCTCTTTTTCCAGTCCCGTGAAATTCCTTCAATATGTTTTTCTTCGAATCCCTCTTCCGTTTCCATATTATTTTGAAAAGAAATCTTTGCGCGGATCCAGCATGGCATTCCCAGATTTGTAATCCTCGGAATTTTGGAAATAAAGTTTCCTGGGAGAACCTCAACAGGATTTTTGTAAGACGTTTCTTTTCCATTTCTTTTCTGGTATTCCTTCAAAGAAATATTAATATCTCCCGTAGTGATATGATTTTTTACAGTAACCGAATCAGAAAATGCAGCATATGCCCCGGAAATACCAAGAAATATCAGCAAAAGTCCCAAAATACCTGTTGCTTTGCAAATGTATTTTTTCAATCTGGCGCCTCCTTTCTACGATTTTTTTACAGGATTTTCATAATATTTCCACGCAGAATGATAATCAGAAAATCCTTCCGCCTGTACAGATTCCTCATAGACATGAATACTGAAAGATGGAATCTGTTCCTGATACTTTTCCTCTACTTTCCCGGAATCAATATAAAATCCGGTAAAAAGAGGCTTTGTTTTTTCTCCCTTCTGCAGTACATGGCGGTAATAATAAAATCCGTCCTGACTGTTATATATCCAGTCTGTTGTATTCAGATTCTTAAAATGCAAAGCTTTTGAAATATCGGAGTGGGAATAAGAAAGAGAAATGCGTGTATAACAGGGAACTGCATAATCCGGATTTGCGCCTCCTGTATTGGATACCCAGACTGTTTTCTTATAATCCGGATTTGCATCTGGCGGCTTTGGGGGAGGCGAAGGAAACTCTTCCTCCACCTTTGTTGTATTATGCCCTGGCATCAGAATGTTAACAGTTTCTTCGTAATCTGAAAAATAGGCAGTTGTCGTTCCCATACAAAGGAATCCGCCCAGTAAACAGACAACTGCTGTCCTTTTTATTCTGCCTTCCTTCATAATTTATCCCTGATTCTGATTCATATATTTCTGGAACGCAGTTTTTGCCTGCTCCACAACAGAACCGGAATTTCCGCCTGTATTTGTACTTTGTATTGCATATGCCTTTACAGGCACAGACAGCTTCTGGGCATCAAGCTGTCCTTCTATAATATTTGCAAAGATTACTTTTTCAAAAAGAGGAGAAGTTGTTTCCGAAGGCTTCAGAATTTTATTGTACGCATAGGTATAAACCTTATTCTCCTCCTTCTGCGTCGATTGAAGAAGGGTCCATTCTTTTCCTGCTGCAAAGGTGAAAAGCTCGGTATTCTTTTTATTGATACGATTCCCTTCTCTGTCTGCAGTGATTACATTTCGTACAGGAACGGTAACCTCCAGATATACAAACGCGTCATTCTGTCCTGTGTTTTTAATCTGGGGATCCTTTGAAATCTCCTGTGTGGGGACAAGATTTTTATTTTCCTCCGGTTTCCAGTGAGGTTCCAGAAGTTGAATATCAATTTTTCCTACGGTAAACTCATTTACCGTTTCTTCCCTGTCTGTCAGATATGCCATAGTCCCTCCAATGCAGAGAGAACCTGCGACGATTGCAATAAAAAGACCATTTTTTATTTTTTTGTTTATTTTCATAATTTTTCCCTGCTGTTTCCAGCATTATCCTTTCTTGATTTATAGATTTGAAACAGATACTTTAAGATAAAAAAAAGAAATGAAAAAAGAATGAGAAGACAGATGCCTTTTGATGTTCTGAAAAAAAGAACCATATATCCAAGTCCCGGAATATGAAACAGTACCTTTCCTTTTATCTGCTCCTTTTTTACCGGGACCGGATCGCACGTGCTGTTTGCATCTCCTTTTGTTACGTAAGCTTTATTTTGCTCCTTTATTACTCGATGGGTTACATTTCCGGCGCTGCCCGTATATAAAATCACATCTCCCGGTTGTACAGAAATGTCCCGTGTCTGTATAAAAATTACGCTTCCTGCTGGAATGGACGGCTCCATAGAACCGGAAAGTACAATATAGGGGAAAATACCGGAAAAGAAAAGAATCAGACAAAACACACAGGAAGAAGTTCCCAGCAAAGAACCAATACGGACTGCCAGTTTCATAAATTTCATGATGGCTCCTTTTATGAACAATAGAAATGAATATAATATAGAAATGAATAAGTGAAAGTCTGGAATGGAAATACAAAGAAATCGGAGGTGGTCTGGAAATAAAAAGAATCTTCATATAAATCTCCTTATGGATAGATAATAAGAAATGAATCTTAAGAAATGTTATTTAGAACTGCTTTTATTATAATAGTTTCGGAGGAATCATGCAAGAAGATTCGTTCGACATCTTCTGACACGATTTTCCGAAACAGCTCTTTTATAAATCAAGAGAAAAAATATATTCCAATGGCAGAAGCCGCAAATCCCTGTACCCGTTCTCTTTTTCCTCAATAACCGGAATTTCAATTTCAAGAGAAGGCTCTTTGATCCGTTCTGCATAAAATTGTTCCGGAGAGCCTGACTCTTTTTCTTTTTTACATTTGCCCCCTGATGAAACAGAATATTTTTGCAGCTGACGGGCAAGACGGCTGGATCTTCGATTGCGGATTAGTCCCGATGTATGACAATAATGAATGGTTTTCTTCTGTTTTTCCGAAAACGACAGAAATCCTCTGCTTCTGTAATCCTGCAAAAGATGAATAAGCGCCTTTGTTTCGTTTTCGCTTCCAGGTTCCCGTCCCATTCTTGTTCTTGTACAGAAAAGGGTAGGGAAATTTTTTTTAATGTCAATCCCTCTTCCGTTTCCCTGAAACTCTTTTTCCGAAATTCCCTGCATTCGAAGCATCTGGCGGTAGATTGGATTTCGAAGACTTGTCCAGCCATTTTGGTAAACTTCATATCCGTCAGGATTTAAAAGAGGAATCATACAGATACGAATTTTGTCCAGAAGTTCTTTCACTTCATAAAACTCTTCTATCAGCCAGCCGCATTCATAAGCCTTGCAGTATTCTTCTGAAAGTTTTACAAGAAGACCCGGCAAAACGGCTTCGGTTCCTCTGATTCCCGATATGCAGAATATGGTTTCTTCTCCTTCTCCAATTTCCAGTACAGGAATCATTCTCTGGTCGTGACTTTCCCCCATTACACGGAATTTTGCAAATTTTCCATACCTTTGTCCCAGCTCCCACATGGAAAAATATATTTTCTCATAGGAAGGCGAAACAGTCTGTCCTGTTTTCTGATACATGACCTACCTCCTATGAAACAATATATGCAAAAGAGGCAGGTTATAAAACCTGCCTCTGCAAAATACAACTATTATTCTGTTTCTTTTTTGCGCCTTCTTACAAGAACATATCCCCCTGCAAGAACAGATGCAAACGCCAGCATGAACATATTTCCTACTGGACTTTCATCTGCTGTTTTCGCTCCGCTTGCGGTGGAAGAACCTGTGTCAGAGGAATTCGGATCTGTCACAAGTGCGTCAGAACCTCCTGGACCTCCGGAGCCATTTCCGTTTCCGCCTGCACCGGGAGTTGCATTTGGATCAATTTTCGCGGTTTTTACATTATAAGTAATATAATCTATCTCATTTGTTCCATACCACTGCTTCTTCTCTGCATTGTAGACATATTTTTTCAAATAAATACGGATAGGAAGAGTTTTCTCATCGTAAATACCGCTCTTAGAACCAATCTTCCATGTTGTCTGCTTGGAAGAACCACCTTCCTGCATCCAGTACTGCGGTACCCACTGGGCGTCTCCCTCACCCGGATTTTTATTATCGCTTCCGGCGCCGGTTACAGAAAAGCTGTAGAATACATTCGGCCACATTTCCAGAGGTTTGTCAAGACCATGTACCACGCTGTCTTTCACAGAAGGAACAACCGGTGTGTGTGTCGGTCCCGGAGTTGGTGTTGCTGTTGGAGAAACCTCAGGACTTGGTGTTACTGTTGCTTCCGGTGTAGGTGTTGTATTACCTGGACGTGTTTTCTCATCAAGATCAAGAGAACGTTTTTTGGAAAGCGTACCAGCTTTATCCTTCACAAGAACGTACGCGGTAATTGGGTTCTTCTCGTCCAGGTTTTTTAATGTAACTTTAAATTCTTTATTTGCCTGAATGGCTGTTCCATCTTTGCTTACATCAAAGGAAGGAGCCTTTTCTCCTGTTACACTCCAGCCAGCATAATACCAGCCGTCTACATTCGCAACGCATGTAAACTCAACAGAATTGCGGCTTAACCATTTTGGTTTTGTCTTCAGTTTTACATCTGGTGTTACAGCCGGTTTTTCCGGTTCTTTTGCTTTTAACGTACCATCTGCATTAAGGGTAAAATCGGTTCCTTCATATGTGACCGTTTTTAAAACGGCTTCCATCGTCAGACCTTCTACACCTTCTGCAAGCTGTATTACCTTCTGACCTGCCTTGCCTTCTATTACGTTTACACCAATCTGGGAATCGTCTGACAGAACATTACTTACATTGAGAACTGCTCCCTCTCCCTTTAATGCGATATTATCCGGTGTTACGCCATCTGTTTTTTTATTATCGGAAACTATAAGATTTCCCTGAATCTGAACAGCGCCCTCACTGTATACAGCGCCGCCTGCTTCTGCCTGGTTGGAAGCAATGGTTCCACCTGCAAGCACAACTCGTCCGCCTGCATTATGTATGGCACCGCCTTTTGCAGTTGTTGTGTTATCAGAAAGCGTTACACTGTCGTCCATTGCAAATACACCGCCTGCTACATTTACAATGGAACCTTCCGCCTTGTTGCCATCAAGATAACCGCTTACTCTAATCGTTCCTGCTGCCCCATCTTCTTTCTGCGCAGACTGCATCATTAATGTTCCCTCTACCTGGAACATATTTCCTTTCATCTCAGCGGCACGGCTGATAACAATATCTTTTCCCGCTGCTACAAGAACAATGTTCTTATTGGCAGGAACAGAAACAGAAGCAGTAAGCGCTATATTTTCATCTACAATAATTTTAAATGGCTCAGAGGAAGCATCGCCTTCCGGTGCAGCTGCAATGGCAGCATTTAATTCCGCCTCTGTCTTTACGGTTATTTCTCCATTTACTTCCGGTGTTGGTGTTACAGGAGTTTCTGTCGGTGCGACAGTTACCTCCGGTGTTACGCTTGCTTCCGGTGTAGGTGCCTCCGGCGCTTCAGAAGGAGGCTCCGGTGCTGGTTCTTCCGGAGTCGGTGTTTCCGGAGCTTCGGTTGGAGTTTCCGGTGTTGGCTCTTCCGGTGTTTCAGAAGGAGGCTCCGGTGTTTCCGGAACATTTTCCGCCGGAGTATCGGTGCTTCCTTCTTCTATAGTAACTGTAGTCCCCTCCTCTGCCGCAAACACAGATGCCGGAGCCATTCCAACAGTTAAACTTCCTGCCAATAGCATAGCAAATAATTGTTTTTTCCTCATTTTCAGTCCTCCCATAAATGAGTGTTCTTAAACTCTCTGTTGTATAAAGAATTTTACTTAGTATAGCACATACCCGAAAAAAAATCAAATTTACGGGCGAATCTGTCCATTTCCGTAAATGATATATTTTGTAGTTGTCAGTGCCGGAAGCCCCATAGGTCCTCTTGCGTGAAGCTTCTGTGTGCTGATACCGATTTCCGCCCCAAAACCAAACTCATTTCCGTCTGTAAATCTTGTGGAAGCATTCACATACACAGCCGCTGCATCTACCTCATCAAGGAATTTTTGGGCATGGCTGTAGTCGTTTGTGATGATTGATTCGGAGTGTCCGGTATTATAATGGTTGATATGAGAAATTGCCTCCTCTACAGAATCCACAATTTTCACAGAAAGAATATAATCCAGGTATTCCGTTCCCCAGTCTTCCTCTGTGGCTTTTTTTGCCTCAGGGATCAGTTTCTCTGTTTCTTCGTCTCCTCGGATTTCCACCTTCTTTTCCAGAAGACGTTTTCCAAGAACCGGAAGAAATTCTTCTTTTACATTTTTGTGTACAAGAAGAGATTCACAGGCATTGCATACGCCTACACGCTGGGTTTTGGCGTTCATCACAATATCCGCCGCCATTTTAAGATCTGCTGTCTCATCTACATAAATATGGCAGTTTCCTGTCCCTGTCTCGATCACCGGTATGGTACTTGTATTTACAACAGTCTGAATAAGTCCCTTTCCGCCTCGTGGAATCAGGACGTCCACATACTGGTTCAGCTTCATAAACTGAGCAGCAGTTTCTCTTGAAGTATCTGTGATAAGAGAAATAGCCTGTTCCGTTACTCCGCATTCTTTTAATGCTTCTCGAATGCAGGATACAATCGCAGTATTTGAGTGAATGGCATCGCTTCCGCCTTTTAAGATTACTACGTTTCCCGTTTTAAAACAAAGTCCGAAGGCATCGGAAGTTACGTTTGGTCTTGCCTCATAAATAATCCCGATAACACCAAGAGGGACTCGTTTCTGACCGATCATCAGACCGTTCGGCCGCTTTTTCATGCCGATTACCTCTCCAACCGGATCGTCCAGCTTTGCGATCTGCCGTAATCCGTCAGCCATTCCCAAAATCCTGTCTTCTGTTAAAAGAAGGCGGTCTACAAGGCTTTCCGGCATATGATTTTCTCTTCCGTTTTTTACATCTTCTTCATTAGCTTTTAAAATTTCCTCTCTTCGCTGCAAAAGCTTGTCTGCCACAGCGCAGAGCACTTCATTTTTCTTTTCTGTAGAAAGGTTTCTGACGGTTACTTCCGCCTCTTTCGCCTCTCTTCCTGTCTGTTCCAGATATTCATTCATAAGCGTTCCCTCTGCTGTCATATACGTTATTTTCTGTTACAAGAATATGTGGAATGATGTCCGTTTCTTCCACAGGCACTTCTTCCATCATCTGGAAAGAAAAGCCAAAGGCAAGGCGCGTAAGTTTCTGATGCTTTTCCAGATAGCGGTCATAAAACCCGCCGCCGTATCCAACACGTCTGCATCGCTTATCAAATGCCACTCCCGGCATGATCATAAGCCCTTCTTCCCAGGAAATTTCTTCTCCTGTCTCCGGTTCCGGAATGGAAAAATATCCGGGGGCAAGCTGATTAAAGTCTGTGAGACGGATAAATATCATCTCTTTTCCTGTGACCTTTGGAACAGCAACTTCCTTTCCCGCCTTCCATGCAGCCTCTATAATTTCCCCCGTCATCACTTCATTATTATAATCTGCGTACACAAGAATCTGTTTCGCATTCTGAAATTCAGGAAGGAGAAACACTTTCTCTGCAATGAGATGGCTCCACCTTTTTACCTCTTCTTCTGTCACTTTTTTTCTTGCTGCAAAAATCTGCTTTCTAATGGCTTGTTTTGTTTCCATATTTTTCACCAAGATTTGTGATACTGCCGTCCTGCTCCTTAATGTCAATATTATCAAGCTGAGTACGCAGGTTCATACGAATAGTTGCAATGTATTCTTTTCGAAGAGCTGCCTGCTCTTTTTTCTCTTCCTCTGTAAGCCCAACGCTTTTTGCCTTATGCGCCAGTGTGTTAATGCGGTCAATTTTAATATTATCCATCGTCTCTGTTCTCCTGTTTCTTTCTTATAAAAGCTTTTCGATATAATCGAGAAGATAAAATTCTTCTTTTTTCTGTCCTACAAAAAGGGTTCCGTGCTTACGTCCTTCTGTGATTTTGTGGATCACATGAAAATCTTTTCCATTGGCGATCACCATATCTGCACCTGCTGCTGTTGCGATTCTGGCTGCTGTAAGTTTTGTTGCCATTCCGCCGGTTCCCACTTTGCTTCCTGTGGAAGACTTGCCCATACTTAAAAGATTCTCGTCCAGATTTTCCACCACATCAATAAAATGCGCCTCTGGATTGGTATTGGGATCGTCTGTAAAAAGTCCGTCTATATCGGAAAGAAGGATCAGGAGGTCAGCGTGAATCAAAGCCGCTACCACTGCTGACAGTGTATCATTGTCTCCGAACTTCTCCACAAACTGACTCTCGTATGTAGAAATTGAGTCATTTTCATTTACAATCGGGATTACATTTAACCCGAGAAGTTCCTCAAAAGTATTCTCTGCATTCTTCCGGTTTGTATTGTTTACCATCGTATTCTTTGTCATAAGAATCTGGGCTGCCGTGTGATTGTATTCTGAGAAAAGCTGCTGGTAGATCATCATAAGACGCGCCTGTCCCACTGCTGCACATGCCTGTTTCTTTTTAAGCTCAGACGGTTTCTTCTCCAATCCAAGAGCTGCCACGCCAACCGCGATGGCTCCTGAGGAAACAAGCACTACGTCTTTTCCCTGATTCTGCAGATCGCAGATTTCCCGTACCAGAACCTCAAGCTTACGCAGATTAATTCTTCCTGTCTGGCTGTGCGTAAGGGAAGAGGAACCGATTTTGATTACAATTCGTTTCTTATCTTTCAGTCTTTCCCGGTAATTCATCTTCTTGTCACTCCATTGTCTATTGTTCATTTTCCTATCTTACAACATTTCTCATCATTCGTCCATGTTTTTCCCTGTGTGAATGCAGATTTTAGAAAAGCTTTATACTTCCTTCATTGAAGTTTCACTGAATGGAAACTTCTCCCTCTGTTCCGTTTAATATGATTTCCACCCAGGTTTTTGGTACTGTAGCTGCACAAACTGTAAAAATCCCTGTCAAAACCCCTTTTGTCCATTTTTTCATTTTGCTGCCTCCCTGTTTGCGGTGGTATGAAACTGTTATCTTGTAATACCTAATTCCTCCAGTGCTTTTGCCTGTTTTGCCTCCATTATAGAAGCCTCCTCCGGCGTCATGTGGTCGTACCCCAGAAGGTGAAGCATACTGTGGGCAACCAGGAAAGAAAATTCTCTGGTCACACTGTGCCCGTATTCCTCCGCCTGCGCAAATACCTTGTCTACAGAAATCATAATATCCCCCAGAAGAAGCTCGTCTGTATCCAGATCAAAATAGGACTCGTCCTCTTCAACAATGTCATAATCCCCTGGCGTTTCAAAAGGGATCATCGGAAAAGAAAGCACATCTGTAGGCGCCTGGATATTCCGAAATTCTGTATTTACTCTTTTGATCTCCTCATTGTCTGTTAAAACAAGATTAATCTGTGCGTCATAAGGACAGTTTTCCATTGTCAATACCTTATCTGCCACCTGATTGGCAAAAGAAGCGTAATCTATCCCAAGTTCTTTTTCTGTTTCATAATCAATATTGACGGTCATTTTCTCTCACCTCTTCTTCCTGAACGCATTGCCGGTTTTTCCGGCTTCTGTTTTTTCTCATATATCTCATACGCCTGTACAATCTGCTGTACAAGAGGATGACGTACAACGTCCTTACTTGTCAGTTTACAAAATCCAATGTCTTCTATTTTTCCGAGAACCTTCATTGCCACATCAAGACCGGACACCGCATCGCGCGGCAAATCCTTCTGAGACGCGTCACCTGTGATCACAACCTTGGAGCCAAAGCCGATACGTGTTAAAAACATTTTCATCTGAGCGGGGGTCGTGTTCTGGGCTTCGTCAAGAATAATAAAGGCATTATCAAGAGTTCTTCCCCTCATATACGCAAGCGGGG
>JAUNAX010000064.1 GCA_030527365.1 Eubacteriales bacterium
TACTGATTTTATCACATTCTTCCAGTTGTGCATAGAGGTAAGCTGCATTCAGCTCGCTTGGAAGGTAAGAAGAGCCGTAATCTATCCAGCGGTACTTATCAACCTGTCCCCGGAAAAACTTGCTTCTGTCCGTTCCTTTTTCCCTTAGGATTTCCGCTCTTTCCTGGTATTTATCCTCCTGAAAAACAAGAGCGCCGCCCTCTCCCATTGTGTAATTCTTCGTTTCATGGAAGCTGTAACAGCCGAAGTCTCCGATTGTCCCCAGCGCCTTTCCTTTATAATAAGATCCAACTGCCTGAGCTGCGTCCTCCACAACTTTTAAATTATATTTTTTTGCCAGAGACATGATTGTATCCATTTCACAGGAAATTCCCGCATAATGAACAGGCACGATTGCTTTTGTCTTGGGTGTGATAGCTGCCTCAATCTTTGTCTCATCAATATTCATGGTATCCGGACGAATATCCACAAACACAATTTTTGCTCCCCGAAGCACAAAGGCGTCCGCTGTTGACACAAACGTATAGGAAGGCATGATAACCTCATCCCCCGGTTTTATATCACAGAGATAAGCTGCCATCTCAAGGGCATGGGTGCAGGAAGTTGTCAGCATTACATGACTGACGCCAAACTTCTCCTCCATTAATCTGGAACATTTTTTTGTATATGCCCCATCGCCGCACAGCATTCCCTTTTCTATGGCGTCCTGTATATAAATAAGTTCCTTTCCCACAAATGCAGGTCTGTTAAAATCTATCATCTTCTGTCACCTTTATCTTCTGTTCACGCACACACCATTTGTGTCAAAAGTATATTCTTTCCCATCAATTACCATCCTTCTGTTTTCCACACGAACTCCTGACATATCTGTTCGCCCTGGGTAAAAATAATACCATTTTCCTTTTATTTTATGCCACTGCTTGTATGCTTTTCCTTCCTTATTAAAGTAGTATGTGTTTATTTTTCCATTTTCCTTTATCTGAGCGAACCCCTTATTCAGTCTTGCGCCGTCCTCTCCGTAATAATAGATATTGCCGTCTGATCCGATTCTTTTTCTGTTTGTAAAAGCATATCCTTTTTTGCTTTCAAACAGGTAATATTTTCCATATACATTTCTGGAACCTTTATAAGCATAAGAATCCGCGCCTATATAATATTTCTTCCCATCTGCTTCCACCCATGTGTTTTTTACACGGATTCCGTTTTCATCTGCGTAAGAAGTTCTATTTGTTGTCTTGGAATAAAGGAGCTTATTCTGGAAAAGATGACCGTCCTTACTGTCAAAGCAATAGTAATCTTTTCCAATCTTTCTTGTCCCTTTTAATAATTCTCCATTTTTATAATAATATTTTTTCCCATTTTCCTCTACCCAGCCGTCTTTTATTGTATCGGAGTCTTCCCCTGCATCTGTGCCCGGCTCATAGCTGCTTAACGGCTCTGTCCTTGGCACAATTTTCTTCGTGTAATCCACATATCCGAAGTTCACATCTACATTACAGTATTTGGGTATTCCATCGATCAGACCTTTTGTGGGATTTAAAACGCCGCCTCCGTCTCCGTCCGTTGCCTGCCAGATTGTATAATCATACAGAGCTTTGGACGGCGCCTGGATTTTATCTCCATAGCTTGCGATCCACACATCCAGATCAGAAAGACTGTTCATATCTATTTTGCTGCTGTACCAGTATGTATTGCAGTACACCATTGGATAATATCCGGCTCTTTTTATCTCCTCACAGAAGGTCCGGGCAAGCTCCGATATTTTAGACGGGGACAAATTTCCCATCTGAGGGTATTCCAGATCGAATACAACCGGATATGAGACTTTATACCCTCTCATTTTTCTGATAACAAGCTTTGCCTCTTCCAATGCCTGTTCTTTTGTGGTCGCCGTACTGTATATATAGGTTCCTACCGGCATTCCCACTTTATTTGCTTCCCGCATATTGTAATCGTATGTTTTGTCCAGATACCCTGTTCCATATGCAATTCGTATCATGGCAAAATCCACATTGGACTTTTTTACCTTCGCCCAGTTAATGGTATCCTGCCACTCTGACACGTCAATTCCACGGGTAATGGCTCCCGGTATTTTTTCGCCGCTTCCATTGTAGCAGACTCCATTGATCTTCTGCCACGCTTTGGGGTTGGTTTTTTTCGTTGTATTTCTTTCCTTCTGCTCTTCCCGGACAACTGTCCCGCTCCTGTCGTACGGTTCAAATGGACTGGCATTTACTGTAGATACGCTCCCCGCTGTCATTCCCAATGTTACTACTGCCAGTCCTACAGACAGCCATTTCTTCCACTTTCTCATATTTTTCCTCTTTTTTCTAATGCAAACTTTTTTTCATTTTACTGTATTTAAAGCTACAGTCCTTATTATACAGACTGCCTTCCTAAATTTCAAGAAATAATATAAAAGCCTTCCAGGGCTGTTGTCAGAAAAAACAGGAGATATGCCGTTAAACATATCTCCTGCGAAAATTACCTGCCCATTTCTGCCTTCTTAAATAGACGGATCTGTTGGGTCAAAATTATATGGAGGTCTCATAGGAACCTTTGCTCTTCTTCCAAGCGGTCCTTTGAGCGCTTCTCTTGATTCAGATTTATTAGAATGGAAAATACGAATGGTTGCGCCATTACAGTTCTCATACACCCATTTCGCATCTGCAACACAGGTGCGGATACAGCCATGTGATGCCGGGCTTCCAAGCTTGTTGTACTCTGATGCCGGAACGCTGTACGGATTCATTTGCGCTCCTGATACAGAATGGATAAAGATTCCACCAAGACCGGCTCCCTCTACATGAGTTCCATACTGTCCCCATGACGGTCCCATAAGGCTCTGCCATCTTCCGCTTCTCCTGAGAACAAATCTTCCGTCAGGCGTCTCCGTTCCCGGTTTACCTACAGAAACACGGATAGATTTTACCGGAACAGTTCTGCTCTGATCGTAAATAGTCATTACGCCGTTTGTCTGATCAACTTCCACATAGTACGGTCCTCTGTATACAGAAGTAAGATCATTAATACGGTACGCTTTTTCGTCGAAGTAATAGCGAAGACCGTCGATCACTGCGCTTGTATCTTTATAGAAACCGTTTCCTTTCGGATTCACATAGCGAACCTTGTTCTCAGAATTGCTTAACACAACCCAGCCTGTACAGAATTTTCCCTGTTCATCAAGCCATCCGTATGTATCACCTTTCCAACGGAAGGTATTTGTCTGGGAAACAAAGTTTTTAAAGTAATACCAGCTTCCGTTTATCTTTCTCCATTCATTGTTTGAAAGCTGTCCGTCACTCTCTGCATAATACCACTTGTTATTATATTTAATCATGGTATTTTTAAATACTTTTCCTCTGTGGGTATTGGAATCAGAAATCTCGAAGAAATATGTCTTTCCATCAATTTCCTTAATTCCGCTTGCCAGTTTTCCTATCTCATCAAAATACTGATTGCCAACCCATCTTCCCATGTAGTGGTCGCCGTTGTCACGGAAATAGAACCAGCCAAGGAATTTCCCGGACGGCCATTTTACTTTCTGCCAGCCTTTTTTCTCAGAAACGCGTCCTGCTGTACTTCCGAAATAATAATACTTTGGTCCCACAGATGTCGGACACTGTTTCCACATATTTTTCCAGCCAACCTGCTTGCCGCTCTTTGTAAAATAATAACGATAATTTCCATAACGAACAAGCCTGTCTTTTACAATACGTCCCTGGGAATCAGAGCCATACCATGCCCCGTCCACACATTTTGTTCTTCTGTTCTTTAAAATATATCCGTTATGATCCAAAAGATATTTTACAGAACTGCTCTTTGGAGTTACCGTAATTGCCACGTTTCCCTTATGTATTACAGCTTTTCCTTTATCTTTGCCCTTATTGCTTCTATTAAAGTAAATCCATTTTTCACCTTTGCTGTTTGTTCCCATACAGCGCCAGCCGCCCATAAACATTTCTCCCGGAATCTTGCTGTCCGGGTCAAAGAAGTATTTTGAACCGTTAATTCCGATAAATCCGGTTCTTGGCGTTCCATCATCTTTCAGACAGTAGTATTTTCCGTTAATGGAAAGGTAACCGGTATCCTTATATTTATCGTTCATGGATTCCACACTTACATTTGAACCTGATTTTCCGTAAAGGCGGAATTTTCCATCCTGATACAGCCAGTAATTTTTCTTCTGCTGTCCCAGATCAGAAGTAACAGGGGTTTTCGGAGTGCCTGTGTATTCTTTATAAAGAGCGGCTGTGCTCTCCTCTGTAAAGTAAAGCTCTCCCTCTTTGCTCAATGTATAGCCCGGTGTTCCCGGCTTGACTGTTCTTCTTCCAGTCACCATAATTCCGTTTTCATCAAAAAGATAATATCCCGTGTGCGTACCTTTTACAGACTTTGTTGTAACCTGAACAAGACCGTCTGCCGCTGTATAAACATCTCTGCCCTCTGCTGCTCTCTCTGTGCTTGTTCCGTCCATTCCCTCTCCGACACCTGCACCTGTCATAATCTGTTCTTCCTGCTGTATCGGTTCTGTTTCAATCTGTTCCTGTATTCCCTCCATAGGAAGTACGTCTTCTTCCCCTTCCGGAACCCCTTCTTCATCTACAAACTCCAGTGTCTGTATATCTGCCTGCTGCTCTGCCTCTGCACTTTCACCATCGACTGCTGTTTTATTTCCTTTCTTTGCCAGTTTCCATCCTTCCGGAACTTTTATCCAGCATTCCGGTCCTACTATCACAGAACCTGATGTACTTTCTCCTGCCTGCACCTGAAACATTACATCTGTTTCCGGTTCTTCCATTCCTTCCTCTCCTGCGGACAGAATATCCTCCTGAGGCATTGAGGAATCTGCCTCTGGTGTTACAGATACCTCCGGTGTTACGGTTGCTTCCGGCATCGGTGTAACAGTCACTTCCGGTGTTATATCTGTTTCCGGCATCTCCAGGCTGTCGTCCTGATTTTCTTCAGGAACTTCCGGTGTTATCGGATCTTCCGGAAGTTCTTCTTCCGGCTCGAAGGGTTCTGTAACTGTAACATCTCCCACTGCACCGCCTGAAACACCGTCACTTAGAGCTGACGCCCCTGCCTGCACTACCATAGACATACACATGGTAAGGCTCAAAACGGCTGCTACCACTTTTTTCTTCATATGTGCTCCTCCTTTTATGATAAAATAAACAGATTTCGTTCCTACTCTCCAAGTCCGCTTTCAATAGCTGTTACAAGCGCATGAAGCGCTGTTTCCTCGTCTGTCCCCTCACAAACAAGTTCAATTTCATCTCCACACTTTACACAGGCTCCCAGGACACTGAGAACACTTTTTGCATTGGCAGTTCCGCCATCAAATGTAAAGGTAATCAGAGATTTATATTTCATTGCTTCCCTGCAAAGAATCCCTGCAGGCCGCAAATGAAGCCCTGTGGGATTTTTCACTGTCACTTTCTGACTGACCATTTTTCGTCTCCCCTTATGTTTATTTTTCTTCTGTAGTTGTAGAAACTTTGGAAACCTTTATTTCTGTCTTTACGTCTTCTATCAATTCATAACCTTTGGGAAGAGTAATTTTAACAGGAACTTCATAGCTTCCTTCTTTTTTGTCAGATAAGTCGATGGACGCCTTAATATCGTCTTCACTCAATGCCTCTATATCTCCGTCCACTGCCTTAACTCTCACTTCCATCTTGTCAATTTCAAAGGATACCTGAAGATCGTCCGCCTTATTTTTAAACCGAACGCTGTCTTTTGTTGCCGGAATCGTAAAGATTTTTCCGCCTTCCGGAAGAATTCGGATATTCACCCATACTTCTTCGCTGGAACCGCTGGTAAGTTTCAGACCTTCTGAGAGAAGTTCTGCGATATTTACCTTCTCTTCCACATCTTTTTTCGCTCCGCTGATGTCCACACTTTTTTCATCCTGTACCCAGATGGTATTTCCCATGACTTTCAGCTCGTCCAGTGCTTCCTCGCTTCCTGCCACACTGACCGTCTCAGGAACAGTCACTGCACTGTCCACCACGTAACCGTCCGCCGGCTCGCCTTTATAATTCACATTAATCTTCACGCCTGCACGAACCTTCCACAATTTCGTAGTAACGGTTGCCTTCACATTGTCCATACCAATATACTTCATGGAATCCTCTGAAAGCTGCTCCTGATTTCTATCGATTACCGTAAGGTTTTCCGTATCTGTAGTATCCTCTGTAATTCCGTTCACATCTACATTTACCATTACCTTATCTATTTTATTAATCATAGACTTCGGTCCTGTAATCCTGACTTTCTCCGGACTCACAATCTGCGAACCAATTTCATAGCCTTTTCCCGGAGTTCCTTCTCCACTATTGACTGTCACCATAAACTCAGCCGTTGCCCTGTCTTCCAGGCGAACGCTCATATTCTGAGGCTGTACGGAAATATTGTTGGGGCTGATTCCCGGACAGGTAACACTGATCGGAATCATAACCGGATTTGTCTCAAGACTCACCGCCTGCTGTGCATCTGCCACAGCCTGAATATCTTCCGCGGTAATTCTGCTTAATGTTTTTCGCTCTGCCTTTATGGTCACACGAACAGGAATCTGATCGTCATCGCGCATACATACCTTATCCGTATCTTCTATATACTGCTTGTTTGTGAGCTCTACATTAGAAATAAAATAGGTCTTGCTGACTACCGGATTGTCCACATTGACTACGATCAGCCACACAAGAATTGCCACCGCAAGCGACATAATTTTTAAAGGAAAGTTATTTGGTCGTTTTTTCTTCATGTTTCACTCTCCCTTTCAGCAAATGGCGCAGCTTGCCATTATCTATCACCGTTTTATTCTGTGCCTTTACAAGAGCGGAACGAAGAGCGGCACTGTTTACACAGCGCGTCAGTTTTCCTCCCTGTGCAATCGAAACCTTTCCTGTCTCTTCTGAAACAATAATTGTAAGAGAATCGCTTACCTCACTGATTCCCACACCGGCTCTGTGTCGTGTTCCAAGCTGTTTGCTCAGTTCCATATTATCAGAAAGAGGGAGATAGCAGGTAGCTGCCGCCACTCGATTCCCCCGTACGATCACTGCTCCATCATGGAGAGGAGTATTATGCTCAAAAATATTAATAAGAAGCTGGCTTGTAAGCACAGCATCAATATTAATTCCCGTTCTCTCATATTCGGAAAGACGATTTTCCTGTTCAATTACAATCAGTGCCCCTGTCTTCACTTCCCCCATGTCAAAGCAGGCTTTTACCAGCTCATTAATGGTCTTGTCCGTAAATCTTTCTTTTACTTCTTTTCCTGTGTCAAAGGGAATTAAGGTTGCCATAATTTTTTTCTGGCCCAACTGTTCCAGCATTTTCCGAAGCTCCGGCTGAAAAATAACCATAACGCCGATAATCAGCACATTGGACAGCTTGCTGATTATCCACAGGATCGTGTTCATTTTAAAAATATAGGCAAGAAAAATGAAGGCAAGCACCACAAGGATTCCCTTTAACAAAGTGTAGGCTCTTGTAAACTTAATCCATACCATAAACTGGTATACGAAAAAGGAAATCAGAAAAATTTCTATCACATCGATCACACCTATACTGGGAAGGGATATTTTTGATAAAAATCCTGACAATATAGCTGAAATACTTTCCATGGTGCTCTCCTTTCTATTCGTTTCTTTTCTGTTCCGAAGCGGCTGGTTCCCTTCTCTTATAAATCTTTCAGGGATTCCTCCAGCTTCTTCTCAAAATCTACTTCATCTGTTTTTTCTCTGGAAACCGGCGCCGCAGATTTTGGAGCTGCCGCTTTTTTTCCGTCTTCCTGAAAAATAGGATTTGCATAGGAGACTATGTCTTCTTCTGCCTTTTTATCTTCTTTTACAGGCTGTGCTGTGATTTTCTTAATGCTTCTCTCAGAAGTTGTGACAGAAGCCTTTGGTACAGCCTTCACATAATAATAGTATTCGTCATCTTCATATTCCAGACGTTCTGTACGCGTATAGTCTCCTCCGAATACAAAAAATTCCAGAATGATTCCCACTAAAACAGAAAGAATTGTCTGTATAAGAAGAACCGGAAGAGATACTGTAACACCGCTCACAAAGATACTTCCGCCCAGCATAACAAGAATGTATGCAACACCTCCTGTGATAATGGAAATTCTCCATGCAAAATCAAAGGAACGTGTGCGAATCAGATTTACAATTAAAATAACTGCAACAAAGGCAACAAGTGTGATCCACATTGCCCAGTTCTGCATCAAGCCGTCTGAAAGGATTCTCAGCTTCTCAAGCATATCCACATCCGGATTTGCAAGTATCTCTGAATTGCTGCGGATAAGCCGGATCACATAATAAAGAATCACTCCGCTTCCCGCCGGAAAAACAGCAAAAGCATTTCCCATAAGACCGCTTCCGATCGGAAGAAGCGCCGGTATTCCAAATCCAAAGGAAAGTGGCGTGCACACAAGCACGATATTCTGTCCTGCGCTAAATCTCAGGAAAAGAACTGCAATAAATAAAATAATAATCAGCATAAATGCAGCTGTTTCTATTCCCAACGCATAGGAGTGTCCCAGTATAAACAAAAATCCTGCGAAAACAGTCACTCCAGGAGGCAGTATAGAACAGATAAGCGCCAGAATGAGTACAATAAATACATTATTTAACTGGCTCATGTAGCCCATATTTGCGTTGATCCAAATAAAATACACAAGGGCAACCGCAAATTTGATAACCGGCAGAAGATAAATTTCGTACTGCCCGTAAAGGTTCTTGATTTTCTGTTTTAATTCCAGTAATGCTGTCATTTTCTGTAACCTCCCGCTTTTGTGCGTCCTGCTGTTTTCTTTTCTTCCCGGTCATACATTTTTTCAAGCTTTGTGAGTCCTATATAATAGTTTTTCACACTTTTCTTGGCACGATGATACCGGACGGAATACTGGATATATGTGAGAAACGAATAAAAAATAAGAAGCACCACATAGCCCAGAATCACATAAATACCAAGATTTATCAGGTTCATTTTATGAATGTTGCTCATAAGATATTCTGCAAAATATGCCGCCAGTCCTGCCAGAATCAGACCGTATCCGATTGTCACAAGAAAGAAATTCTTAATAAGAGCCAGACCAATATAGTCGCTTCTGTAATATCTGCTCACCGGAAGATATTTCTTACCTTCTCCCTTCTCGTACATGGCAAGTTCTGTCATTATCTTTACTTTTTCTTCATTTAACATAGACAAACTCCTTATATTTAACCATATAGGTTGATTGTAACATATATCCCTACCTATGAAAAGTATTTTTCCCAACCTTTTCAGGAAAACCTTAAATTCTTAAGGATTTCCTGTACACAGTGTAAGAAAGTACACTTTTTTCGCCCCGCCGGCTATAAGACAGGCTGAAATCTCATCCATTGTACTTCCTGTGGTATAAACGTCATCAATCACAAGAAGAGTAAGACCCTTTACATTTTCCTTTAAAATAAAGGCGTCTTTCAGATTTTGCCTTCTCTCCTGCGCATTCAGTTTTTTCTGCGATTTCGTATTCCTGCGCTTTTCTATCAGCTTGTCATCACAGGGAACTCCGGTAAGAAACGAAAGCTGCTCTGCCATATACGCCGACTGATTAAATCCCCTCTTTCGCTCCTTTTTTCTGTGAAGCGGAACCGGGACAATCCTGTCCGGTTTCCACCTGATTATATCTTTTTTCCCAAAAAGGAACATTGTCTCTGCATAAAATATCCCATATTCCCTGCAGCCGTAATACTTATATTTCTCAATAGAAAGCTTCCACATCTCATCATAGGGAAAAATTCCTTTTCCCTGCGTAAAATTCCGCTCTCTTTTTCCACAGTCTCTACAGTATTCTGCCTCCTTATCCACCTGTCTGCCGCATTTCATACACCTCGCACCGGAAACAGGGCGGATTTTTTTCTCGCACTCTGTACAGAGCAGCCGCCTCTGTTCTCTTAAAATCTCATGACAGAGGGGACAGCATCTCGGATATAAAAGATTCAGAAAATTTTCAACCTTCAAAAGCGTCCTTTCTCCCCAACTGCGCTCTCTTCTTCCTGACTTAACTCCCTTATCCTAACATCAAGAGAGCTGTATCTTCTCTGCTGTTTTTCATTTCTTATCATTTCTCCAAATGTCTCTTCGCTTCCCACAATGGTTACGCATTTACGAGCCCTTGTTACTGCAGTATAAAGAAGATTTCTGTTTAAAAGCATCTGCGGACCTGAAAGAAGCGGGATCACTACTGCCGGATATTCAGACCCCTGAGATTTATGAATAGTAATCGCATAAGCAAGTTCCAGTTCTTCCATTTGTTTAAAAGAATATTCCGCACATCTTCCATCTTCAAATTCCACGGTTGCTGTTTCTGCAAATTCGTTGATTTCTGTAAGGATTCCGGTATCTCCATTGAACACACCAACGCCTTTTTCCACAGGAATGCCGTATTTTCCACGGACCTCCCACTCAAGCTGGTAATTATTTTTTACCTGCATGACCTTGTCTCCCTGACGGAAAAGATGTCCTCCCAATTCTCTCTCTTTTTTTCCGTTTTCCGGAGGATTTAAGTACCTTTGAAGAATCTGGTTCAATCTCTCCACTCCCAGTAGTCCTTTTCGCATGGGAGTGAGAACCTGAATATCGAAAGGCTTTGCCTGCACATAGCGTGGCATTTTCTCCTGGATCAGAGCAATGACAACACGAATGATAATGTCTGCGTCATACCTTTTCAGAAAAAAGAAATCCCGGCTCTTATTGTCGGGGATTACCTGTTCTCCCCTGTTAATTTTATGGGCATTCACTACAATATCGCTTTCGGACGCCTGACGGAAGATTTTTTTTAGTTCTACAACAGGAAAACTCTCGCTTCGGATAATATCGCGGAGCACGTTTCCCGGTCCCACACTTGGAAGCTGGTTTTCATCTCCCACAAGAATCAACCTTGTTCCTGCTGTTACTGCAAGAAGAAGGGAGTGCATAAGAAAAATATCTACCATAGACATCTCATCTATGATGATCACATCTGTCTCAAGAGGGTTCTGTGCATTTCTCTCAAACTGTACTGCCTGCCCTTCCCGCTCTTCCTCCGGCATTCCCGAAAGCTCCAGAAGACGGTGAATGGTCTGCGCCTCGTATCCTGTCGCTTCCGTCATTCGCTTTGCAGCTCTTCCTGTAGGTGCTGCCAGACGAAGCTCCGCCCCTTCACTTTCAAAAAAACGGATTATGGCATTGATCGTTGTTGTTTTTCCCGTTCCCGGACCTCCGGTCAGAATAAAGAGCCCGTTAGACGCAGCCTCCCGCACAGCTTTTTTCTGCATTTCATCAAGAACTGTCCCCGTCTCCTTTTCAATCTGTGCAATTCTCTTTTCTGTGCTTTTTTCATCTTCCGGACAGGAAACATTCAGCTCACACAGCATTCTTGCTGTGTTCAGCTCCAGATAATAATGCTGGCTGGGATACACAATGGTTTCTTTCTCCCTCTCTTTCAAAACAACCTTTCTGTCAATCGCCATATCCATAAGGTGCTTTTCCATATAGGAAATATCCACCTGAAGAAGAGATGCCGCTCTTCGAAACAGCTCTTCCTTCGGAAGATAAATATGTCCTTCTCCCGATGCCTGCAATAAAACATACAACATTCCGCTTCGGATTCTGTAATCTGAATCTGCCTGGATTCCAATCCTGCCCGCGATCTCATCTGCAATTTTAAATCCCACGCCGCTTATATCTTCTGCCAGGCGATATGGATTCTCCTGAAGGACATTATAAAGCGACTGCCCGTATTTCTGATAAATTTTCGCCCCCAGATTCAGAGAAATCCCATATTTCTGCAGAAAAATCATAGCTCTTCGCATATCTGCTTTCTCTGTTACCTGCGCCGCAATCTCCCGCGCTTTTTTTTCACTGATTCCTTTGATTTCTGCCAGTCTTTCCGGTTCTTCCTCCACGATCCGCAGAGTATCTTCCCCAAAGCGCCGCACAATCCTGGCTGCAAGGGCAGCTCCTATTCCCTTGATAGCTCCCGATCCAAGGTAACGCTCCATTGCAAGAGAATCTTCCGGTATTTTCTCTGTAAAAGAGGCAATCTGAAATTGTTTTCCATATACCGGATGGTGAATATAGTTTCCCAACGCCTCAATCGTCGCTCCCTGGGATATATCCGGAAATGTGCCCACGCAGGTCAGTTCTTCCTCCCCTGTCTGTTTCAGAACCATTACTGTATAACCGTTCTGGTCATTTCGGAAAATAATATGGTCTATGTATCCTGTTACTG
>JAUNAX010000065.1 GCA_030527365.1 Eubacteriales bacterium
ATGCCATCTCTTTCTCTTTGCTGGAAGCTTCAATTCCATCTCTGTTCCATTGAAGTTTTTCCTGTCTGGAAAGCCACCGCTCTTTCATACGGATTCTTTTGTTCAGCTCTCTTCCGAGAGTAAGGCTTTTTCCAAGACACCCAAGACCGAGAAGGATTCCTGCAGCAAGAGAAATGACAAGTACAATACCGTTCGGCGAAAATACTGCTCCCAAAGCTCCCAAAACCGGAAAAACTGCCATAAGGATCCAGGCATATACCCGTTTCTGGCTCGCCTTCTGGATTCTCTGGTCGAGAAGCTCGCCTCCATTTTCCTCTCCCACATGAAGATTCCGCTCTTTGGCAGCAACAGAATCAAGCCTCTCCTCAAGCTCGTTTAATTCCTGACGGAGATATTCCATATTTGCCGCTACTTTTTCTTTTTCCTTCAGAATATCCCGCTTTCTTTTATCTGCCTGAGTGAGAAAACCTTTTCTTGACATTTTAAGCATCTGCGCGGCTCTTCCCAGGTCAATGGAACTGTCTCCCGTTCCCTGGTAGCTTGCCATGTAGTTCTGAAGCTCTCTCACAAGATCCTGCCCTGTGACGCTTTTTAACTGTCCTACAGAAACGGTATTGTCATAAACTGCTTCGCTCACACCTCCGAGAACAGCCTCCATCGCGCCTTTTTCCGCATTTACAAGCGCTCCGCTACTCTCACAGAGAAGTTCGTGGAAAGGAGAATTTTTGCAGAAATTCCTTGTGAGACGATAGTTTTTTCCTCCGCATTCAAACCACAGGATTCCTCCATATTCTCCCGGATTTTCCCAGGGCTCATACGTGGTATAAACATCGTTTCTCGCAGCCTTTCCCCTCTGTCTTACAATGCCGTAAAACATACTCTTTATAAAAGTATGAATGGTTGTTTTTCCGCTTTCATTTTCCCCGTACAGCACATTAATGCCGGGAGAAAGCTCCAGCGTCCTGTTATGGATTTTCCCGAAATTTTTTATTGTCAGACGTTTAATAATCATAAATGTTCTTCTATCCCTTATTTCCCCTTATTTTCAGATTATCTGCCTGTTTCAAGAAGTGCCTGAAGCCCATAATAGAGTGCTTTTTCCTCCACGGCGTTCCTGTCTTTCTTCTCCATAAAAAAGCGGATATAGTCTCCTATAAGCGTGCCGTTATAGCGGCAGAGAAGGTCTTCCAGGTCATATGCCGGCTTTGACTCGTCCTGCACTTCAATAATATTTCCCATTGTCTTTAACTTTTCCGGAAGGAGAAGAAGCTCAGGCGCCCGAAAACCTCTTAAAATCACACGGTAAATATTCAGTCCGCCTCTTCTGTAGATTTCCGCTTTTAACATCTCCTCAAGGGAAAGCTGCGTTGTATCTTCGTGGAGCGTTAAAAGAATCTGTTCATATGCCCTTGAAGCAAAAGGAACAAATCGCGTGCGAAGCCTTCCGTTTTCGATGTGTCCCTCTATATATCCATGCGCTCCCAGCTCATTTCTGTCAACAGGCTCGAGAGAGCCGCTGTATGCCGCTGTGTCACGTATCAGGATTGCAGGCTTATGAATATGCCCAAGAGCAATATAATCAAATCCCACTGCCGATAAAAGGCTTATATTCATAGGCAGATGGCTCTCGTCCCCACCGTGAGCAAGAAGAATGTGAAGCCCATCTCCCTCTCCCGGCTGTGCGTTTTCAAGAAGAGGCTGAGTAATCTCCCTGCGGCAGTAGCTTAATCCATACACATATACATCAAGCTTTTTGTCTTTTACGCATACAAGACGTTCTTCCTTAAAAAAGATTACGTTTTCCGCCCATTGAAAATCCTCTGCCGGAGAATCCCCGCCCAGGTAATCATGGTTTCCCGCAATCATATAGACGCGTGTACCCGGAATGGTGGAAAACAGATAATTTACTTCTTTCAATTCCCGGAGAAGAGGTCTTCTGTGAAATAAATCTCCTGCTATAAACAAGAAATCCACCGGATTTTCGCGGATACCCGCAATAACCCGGCGGAATGTTTCCCAGATTTCCTCCTCCCGCTGACTGCTCCAGGGACAGCCCTTATCGGGTACTGCCCCAAGATGCACATCTGCAAGATGAATGAATCGCAATGGTGATACCTCCCATTATTATAAATCGCAGTTACCTACTGTTCTTGGGAACGGAATGGCGTCACGAATATTTCCGATACCTGTCAGGTACATTACGCAGCGCTCAAATCCAAGTCCAAAGCCGGAATGACGGGTAGAGCCGTATTTACGCAAATCAAGATAGAAGCTGTAATCCTCCGCTTTCAGTCCCAGCTCGTTCATACGGTTCATAAGTTTGTCGTAATCGTCCTCTCTCTGGCTTCCGCCGATGATCTCTCCGATTCCCGGAACAAGGCAGTCCATAGCGGCAACTGTTTTGCCGTCCTCGTTCTGTTTCATATAAAATGCTTTGATTTCCTTGGGATAGTCTGTAACAAATACCGGTTTCTTAAAGATTTCTTCTGTGAGATAGCGCTCATGCTCTGTCTGCAGATCGCAGCCCCAGAATACCTTGTAATCAAATTTATCGTTGTTTTTCTCAAGAATCTCCACTGCCTCTGTGTATGTCACATGGCCGAACTCGGAATTCATAACGTGGTTGAGACGGTCAAGAAGTCCTTTATCTACAAAGGAGTTGAGGAAGTTCATCTCTTCCGGCGCATTCTCAAGAACATAGCGGATCACATATTTCAGCATAGCTTCTGCAAGATCCATGTTGTCGTTTAAGTCTGCAAACGCACACTCCGGCTCGATCATCCAGAACTCTGCTGCATGGCGTGTTGTGTTGGAATTTTCAGCACGGAAGGTCGGTCCGAATGTATAAATATTGCGGAATGCCTGTGCATATGTCTCTCCATTTAACTGACCGCTTACTGTAAGATTTGTCTCTTTTCCGAAGAAATCCTGAGAATAATCAATATTTCCCTCCTCTGTCAGCGGCGGATTTTTCATATCAAGTGTTGTCACGCGGAACATTTCTCCTGCGCCCTCACAGTCGCTTCCTGTGATCAGAGGCGTGTGTACATACACAAAACCCTGCTCCTGGAAGAATTTATGAATGGCATAAGCGCAGAGGGAACGGATACGGAATACTGCCTGGAATGTATTCGTTCTCGGACGGAGATGTGTCATAGTTCTTAAATATTCAAGGCTGTGACGCTTCTTCTGTAACGGATAATCCGGTGCAGACGCTCCTTCCACGATAATTTCTTCCGCCTGTATCTCAAACGGCTGCTTTGCCTGGGGAGTTGCCACAAGCGTTCCTTTTACAATAATGGCAGCACCTACATTCAGCTTGGAGATTTCCGCAAAATTCTCCATGCTGTCATGGTATACAATCTGTAATGTCTCAAAGAAAGAACCGTCGTGGAGTACAATAAATCCAAAAGTTTTGGAATCGCGGACACTGCGTACCCAGCCACCTACAGTTACTTCCTTATCCAGGAATTTCTCCCGTTCTCTGTAAATCTCTTTTACTGTTGTAAGCTTCATATCTAATTCCTCTTTCTCCAAACATTCATTATTATGTTAGTATAAACTATTCCTCTATTTCGCGCAAGGCGTAATCCTGAGTTTTAAAAAAAAGAATCCCGCAGCTTCCGGGATTCTCTTTCTCTGTCTCTTAATGAGCGTTAATATAACGCAGACAGTAATCGTATATTCTCTTATATGTTTTTACTGTGTAGTGAAGACCATCGTCCTCAGAACTGTCTTTTCCGTTTACTCCGTTGCTTGTTCCAAAGCCGTTCTGCATCAGCCAGGAATATGCGTCAATATATGTGTAATCATCAAGGGATGTCTTAATTCTGTCATTAAACGTTCTTACATCTGCTTCCTTTCGAAGAGAAAGACGTCCTGTTTTCTCAATCATTACGCTGTTGATCGGATTGACGGACATATAATAGAGCTTACAGTTCATTTTTTTTAGCTCTGGAGCAATTTCATTCATAAAGGCAACATAATCTGAAATACGATACAGATCGTTTACTCCCAGATTAAATACAACTGCTACAGGCTTTGAGGAAGAAACCCGGATATGTTTAATCTGATTGATCAGCAGACGGTATCCCTCGTCCATGAACCACTTGATTCCCTGTCCGGAAGCGCCTACAAAGCGCACACCGTTCATATTTGCCCCGCAGTTCTGTGCGGCGAGAGCCTGGCGCATACGCACAGTTCTGGAATCTCCCACCATCACAACGCCGCCGTAGCGGTTCAGATCCGGTTTTGCCATCTGACTGGAAACAATATTCTTCTCTGTATTTCTCTGATATACAACCTGATAAAGATGTACGGTGGAATTTACAGAAGAAATCACTTCTCCCGGCTCATACTGTGCTTTTCCCGGTCTGCTTCCTGTAATAACCATATTCGGCTTTGTGGACCAGCCCATAAAGGTATAGTCTTTTGGATTTTCTGCACTGGGAACTGTATAAGAGCTTCCTTTTTTCAAATAAACCGTCTTATACTCGGCTCCTCTTGTTTTATGAAGCACTACAGATGCCGCCTTTTGCTGAATGGCGTAAAACTTGCAGCTTCCGTATACTTTAATCTTATCCCCCGGTTTATGTTTCTCTGTTTTCTGACTTGTCTTTAAAAGCCAGCCCTCGTTTATATATCCTTTTCTGGAAGGAACAGAAGGAAGCGTGATCGTTGATTTCTCCGGTACTGTTCTTTTAAGAGAGGAGTACGCGGAATTGGAAGAACCGTCACTCATGCAGAAAGATACTGTACAATTCTTTGCTTTCCTGTATACTGCATAAAACTTTGTTTTCTTCGTAATTTTTACTTTCTGTCCCTCTTTATACTGCGCTTTTGTCTGCTTTGTCTTTGTCGCCCAGCCAACAGCCGTATATCCCTTCTGTACCGGAACCTTTGGAAGCGCAATATACTCGTTTTTTGCTGCCCGCACATAAAGATCTTTAAATGCTTTATCTTTACTTGTTCCCGTATTATTATTAAAAGTCACTGCATATGGCAGATATTCTCTTGCCGCATACAAAGTCATGCTGTTTTTTACTGTAATTTTTTCCCTGCTGCTGTAAGATGCAGAAGAAGTGTTTTTTGATTTTGCCCATCCTGTATTTCGGTAATTCGCTGCCTGAGGAACGGACGGGAGCGTGAAGGCACTCTCTTTCTTTACAATTTTCTCCATTTTCTTATATGTGCTGTTTGTGGAGCCATTGTAATCCTTAAATGTGATTCTTGCATATTCTACAAGATACAGTTTTCGGTCCTGGTCCATAATGTATGGTTTTCCAAATCCTCCCCATACGCCAGTTCCTTTTTTGTATTTACTCCAGCCTCTGTATAACGGATTCTTTGTATTGGGAGACTTTCTGAACGTAATTTCCGTTCCCTCATAAGCACGGAAATCTCCGCCTATCTGACTGGATCCGTCATTTGTAAAATAACGGAAGGTACAGACTTTCGTTCCGTAAAGAGTTAAAATATTTCCTCCGCCCTGCTCTGCGATCCAGTCTTTTGCAGTCTCATAAGACATGGTATTGCCGGATTCAAAATACTGGGTTCCCTCTGTTACCTGGACAGTTGTCTTCCAGGACGGTTGTCCTGCCACAGTACGGGTTGTAACAACAGGGGCTTTTGGAAGAACAATATTTTCTCCCTCCTGTATAATCATATCCGGGGCATTGCTCACAGGTCTGCCATCGCTGTCCCGAAACTGTACTGTCACTTCATTTTCAGCTGCAGATACAGTTATCGCTCCGAAAATCACCATTGACATCATCAGAAGACCCATGAGAAATCTTCCCGGATTCTTTTTTCTCTTATTCATTTTTTTCATCAAAACTCCTTTTTGCCGGTCGTTCCGGCGAAAGCTGTTTGTTAAGAAAATGTTACATACACCTTTATTATATACGATTTTTTCTTATCTTTCAACAGCTCCATAAAAAAAGACCGACGTTTCTGCAATAAATGCCTTCGCCGGTCTCTCTTTCTCTTATTTAAAGTGTTTCTATAAAGCGCATAAATGCAGCTCTTCCTTCCGGTGTACATTTGTATACGCCGGCGTCCTCAAGAACATGAACGAATACTTCGCCCACTTCTTTCTGAAGAACGTCCTGAATATTATCTTTATTCAGATTGTCATATTTCGGCAGGAAGCTTTCTGCCCATGCAGCGTGTTTCTCGATTTTTTCATTGGAGGAAATATCCTTTCCTTCCAGAATGTATTCTCCGAGAAGCTCAAGCTCCTCTTTCAGTCTTGCAGGAAGTACGGCAAGCCCCATTACTTCAATAAGACCGATGTTTTCTTTCTTGATGTTGTGATACTGTGCGTGCGGGTGGTAAACACCAAGCGGATTCTCCTCTGTTGTGATATTGTTTCTTAAAGTAAGATCCAGTTCAAACATATCTCCCACCTTACGCGCGATTGGAGTAATGGTGTTATGAGGCTCTCCGTCTGTCTCTGCAAATACAAAAGCAGCCTCATCTGTATATCCTCTCCATGCGTCCAGAACATGGGAAGCAAGGTCGATCAGACGCTTTTCGTCTTTATGGCGGATACGGAGAACAGAAAGCGGCCATTTTACAATACCTGCCTCCACATCTTCATAACCTGGAATTGTAACCTCTTTTTCTATAGGAGCTTTTGCCATTGCAAAGGTATAATGTCCTCCCTGGAAATGGTCGTGGCTTAAAATGGAACCGCCTACAATAGGAAGATCCGCATTGGAGCCCAAGAAATAGTGAGGGAACAGCTTTACAAAGTCAAACAGCTTGATAAAGGTGTTTCTCTCGATTTTCATAGGAGTATGCTGACTGTTAAACACAATACAATGTTCGTTATAATATACATACGGCGAATACTGGAAGCCCCACGGTGTATCATTTACTGTGATCGGAATAATTCTGTGGTTCTCTCTTGCAGGGTGGTTAACTCTTCCTGCATATCCTTCGTTTTCCGGACAGAGAAGACATTTCGGATAGCTGCTTGCCTTTGCAAGTTTCGCTGCCGCGATTGCCTTCGGGTCTTTTTCCGGCTTGGAAAGGTTAATGGTAATATCGATTGTGCCATATTCACTTTCCACAGTCCATTTTCTGTCCTTTTTCACACGGTAACGACGGATATAATCGCTGTCCTGGCTCAGTTTATAAAAATAATCTGTCGCCTCCTCCGGGCTTTTCTCATATCTGTCCCAGAATTCCTTCTGCACCTGTGCCGGACGGGGCATCAGACAGTTCATGATTTTTGTATCAAATAAATCTCTGTATACAACACTGTCCTCAATGATGCCTCTCTTTACCGCTTCGTCAAGAAGTTCTTTTAAAACCTCTTCCAGATCGATTTCTGTAAAAGTTTCTAAAGGCTCTTCATACTCTTCCTCTTTAAAAAGGTCAAGCAGAAGGTTAACCGTGTAATTTTTCTCACATGCCGGTGTCAGCCCAGTGTCAATTCCGTACTGTACCAGCTTCCTTATACTCTCGTTCAGCATTTTCCCTTCCCCTTTCGCACTTATGCAAGCTTTCCGGCTCCATCGCCGATTTCCACTACATAAAATTCAGCCTCATGTCCCACTTTTTCTTTATACTGCTTTCCAATAGTATCAATAAAAGTGTCTACTGCATCATTTTTTACAATGCTGACTGTACAGCCGCCAAAACCACCGCCTGTAATACGGGAACCGAGTACGCCGGGAATCTGCCATGCAAGATTCACAAGAATATCAATCTCCTCACAGGAAACCTCATAATCATCACGAAGTGAAATGTGAGAAGCATTCATCAGTCTTCCAAATTCTTCAATGTTATTTTCTTTCAGAGCTTTTACTGCCTTGATTGTTCTCTGGTTTTCGTAAACCGCATGTTTTGCACGGACTCTGCACACCGGATCCTGGATCGCATCTTTATGTGCCTCAAACTCTTCTTCTGTGAGATCCCCAAGTGTCTGAATGTCTGTTACTTTCTGTAAATCTTTCAGAGCTGTCTCGCACTCGTTTCTTCTGTCATTATATGCAGAGCCTACAAGGCTGTGTTTTACTTTACTGTTTGTGATCACGATTTTTGCGTCCGGAAGCTTCACAGGCGCATACTCAAATTTCAGATTGCTTGTGTCAAGGAAAATCGCGCAGTCCTTTTTGCCCATTGCACTTGCAAACTGATCCATAATACCGCAGTTCATTCCATTGAAATTATTTTCAGAATACTGTCCGATCAGAGCAAGATCCTGCATGGTAATCTCGTCAAAGCCGAACATATCTCTTAACATAACGCCTGTCAGAACTTCCAGAGATGCAGAGGAAGAAAGCCCGGAACCGTTTGGAATATTTCCCCAGATAAGAAAATCCACACCGCTTGTCAGCTTATATCCTCTTTTTTCAAATGTCCACATTACACCCTTCGGATAGTTTGTCCAGCCTGCTTTCTCTGACGGTACAAGATCGTCAAGAGAAGTCTCTATCACACCAAGTTTTGAGAAATTTGCAGAATAAAAACGGATTTTATTGTCCTCTCTTTTTCTTGCAATTCCAAATGTGCCGATTGTAAGAGCGCATGGAAAAACATGACCTCCATTATAATCTGTATGTTCTCCGATAAGATTTACTCTTCCCGGCGCAAAATAACTGCGAATGTCGCCTTCATTGCCAAATATTTCATAAAATTTCTGCATCAGTTCCTTCTGCATTGTATTTCCTCCTTCTCCCTCCTGGGGTTAAAAGCATTCTTTCTTTACTTTATATGATTCCGTCATAATTGTAAATATAGATTTTTTTTGAAAACCATAGAATAATTTAATAGCCCGGATTCTCTACATAGCTGATAAATACATTTCCCGCTTTCCGGAAAAGCTCTGTACTGTCATTCATTCCATATGGCTTTGTCTCTCCTGTTGCAGGATCATAAAGCCAGGTATTATATTCATCATATCCCACGATGACTACGCTTGTATCACTTCCTGTCTTTGCCACAACTGCCCTCTGGGCGCTGACTTCGTACAATACGCTGTCAAGACTGCAGCCGGAAAGGTCAAGCACTGTTCCGGAAGCTCCAAGTCCTTCCTGCAGTTTGTTTTTATCCCAGGAACCAGTTCGTATCGCTTCGGGAATATCCTGAATATTTAACTGAAGCTTTGTTTTTTTATTTCCTCTCTCCCATACATACTGCTGAGAACGGTTTAAAACAACACCTGTTTTGGCATCTGCTCTTTTCACTGCCTGAGCAGGATTCCTGTAAATGCCTTCCAGACCACCCTTTGCATACACATAATATACGTTTTCCTCTGGCATCTGCGCATCAATCATAACTGGTTCCTTCTCAGTGCTTCTCATTTTGGAAGCCATGACAAGCGGCTTGTCCATTGCCGGTTTTTCTTCAAAAGCAAGACGCACAAGCGTCCCTGTCCTTGAAGTGGACGTAAGCTCTACCGATACCTGGCTGGCGGCTGCTTTTTTATTGTTCATAATATTATCTTTCTTTTTGAAAGAATAACCGGATTCACCCTTTGCAGAAAGCTGAAACTCCATCAGGGTATCTCCAATAGAAACATTTGTGATATAAAGTCCATCTTTGTGATATTCCTTTTTCACATTTCCGGCAAAATCCTCAATTTTTACTGTATGGATTCCTTCTGTTGTCTTTCCGTTTTTATCTTTCAGAATATCTTCCTGTTTTATTCTGCCATACACAAGATCCTCATTCATAAAGCCCAGAGTTTTCAGTTTTTCATCTTTACCTGGTATTAAAAACCTTGTTTGCAGAGTGTCAAATTCAATCTCTTTAATCTGTCCTTTATGCCCTCCGTTCTGTACCACCCACGCTGCGTGTGCATTTGTGTCAGATACCATGAAGCTGCTGCTCTGAATTCCTTCGTCCAGAATTTTATATCCTCCGCCGTTGATATTTACCATATAAAGTCTCTGTGCAAACAGAAGAAACAGCATATTATCGCCACTCACATAGGAAAGCGTTCCAAGATCTTTCTGAAGAAATTCAAAAGATTCTGTAGATGGAATAAAAACTTTTTCTTCTACCACGTTCTGATCATTATTGTAATGATATACGCCAACTCCGCTGTATCCTTCGCGAATACCTCTGTTCATATATCCGTAAAGAACAAAATCCACATCTCCGTTATCTGCCATACGGATAATCTTTATATCGTGCTCCTGACGTACATACCGGAAGTCTTCCTGTTCTTCTCCCCTGAAGCTGAAAATCTTCACAATTTTTCCGTTTTCAGGGGAATAGCTCCAAAGATCTCCCTGCTGTACAAAAGCGGCTGCTGTACCGCTTTCATTTACTACATAATGTACGTCCTTATCCCGCACGCCCAGAAGAAGACCTTTATCAGAAACAACAGATGCTTTTGGATTAAATACCTGATGTGCAGAACGCTCAAAATCAAGAAGCATGATACGTGTTTCCGTATACCGCATTCTGTAAAACTCCGTTACATCATAAACTTCTATAGCGCCGTTGTCCGCTATGGCAGAAATCTGATAATCAACAGAAACACTTGCCGTTGTCTCATTAATATCTTTAATAACAGGAACTCCCTTTTTGTAAATCTGAGGTTTTAAATCTCCCCAGCTTATTGTTGCAAAGCTAGAGCCTATATTTACATCGGAAAAATTCATTCCTCCGTCAGATGTTCCCACTTCCAGATACGCTGTCAGCTCCTCTGCCGTTTCTTTATCTATACACCGTTCATAAAAGCTGTTGACAAACTTTAAATACTGCTCTGTATTAAGCTGTGTTCTTGATACCAGCCTTGTGTAATAGTAAGCAGGTCCTTTTTCCGTATCAAGAGAAATCTGAAGAGAGTATTCCTGATTCATAAGAAGGTCGCTGTTAATAGTCACCTGTGCCTTTAAATGTTCTTCCCCGGAAGAAAGGTTTTTAATTTTTCTGTTTTCAATGACCTTGCTTCCGTCTGAAGTACGGATTTCATAAGAAAGGCTTTTTACCTCCGTTCCGTAAGGCGCAATAAGAAAAGTGAGCTGCTTTGTGGTATCAATGGGCGTAATACTGTCCCTTGTAAAATCCGTCTGCATCTCCTGTTTATAGCCGCACATTCTGTTTGCCGCCGTATTTCCAATCTGTACCATAACCTCCGGGAGAACCGGCTCATTCATATCGGAACGATTATCTGTTGTCCTGTGATTCTGCAAAAGCGACGTTACCGTAACTCCTGCTACAAATACAAGAAAGAGTATGAGAAATTTCCGCAAAAATTTTTTCATATCACTCCCCCTTGTCCTGCTTTTCTTCAGCAAAAAGAAGTTTCTCAAGAGACGGACGAATCTGAAGCTCCCTCATCATCTTCGTGACTTCCTCCCTGCTCTTCTTTCTGCCTGTTTTTACTCCGCGGATCAGAAGATTCTTAGGCGTATGCTCCATATCCACAAATTCCAGAATTTGGGTATCGTACCCCATTGCTTCCAGAAGATTTGCTCTCACGCCGTCTGTAATAAGAGCAGACATTCTCTCCTTTAAAATCCCGTATTTTAAAACAGGAGAAAGCATCTCGTTTTTAATCTGACGATTAACCTCATGCTGACAGCAGGGAACAGAAAGAATCACTTCCGCTCCCCATTCCACTGCCTTGCAAAGCGCATAATCCGTGGCTGTGTCGCAGGCGTGAAGCGTCACTACCATATCTACAGAAGATACGCCCTCATACTGTGCAATATCTCCCTGATAAAAACGAAGCTTCTCATAGCCGTACTTCTCTGCCAGAGAATTGCAATGATTTATCACATCCGTCTTTAAATCAAGACCGATAATATTTACATCATATTCCTTTAATTCTCTGAGATAGTAATACATGGCAAAGGTCAGGTATGACTTTCCGCAGCCAAAATCCAGGATTGTAACTTCCCGTTCCCTGGAAAGTCTCGGAAGAATATCTTCTATAAACTCCAGGAAACGGTTGATCTGCCGGAACTTATCGTATCTCTGGGATACAATCTGACCTGTTTTTGTCATAACTCCCAGGTCAATCAGAAAGGGAACCGGGATTCCTTCTTTTAAAATATAGCGCTTTACTCTGTTGTGCGCCTGGA
>JAUNAX010000066.1 GCA_030527365.1 Eubacteriales bacterium
TCATCTTCTGCTACAAGAATTGTTTTCTGTCTCTCATTCATCTCTCTGTCCTTCTTTTTCTCCTTCTGTCAATATCCAAAGCTGCGCCTGACCGCCCCTTGTCTTTTCTGAATTTTTGAGAATCAGGCTTCCGCCCTGATTTTTTGCAATATTGGAAGCAATAAAAAGTCCAAGTCCCTGATGTTCGCTTCCGTGGCGGCTTTTATCGCCCCTGTAAAACCGCTCTGTACCGTGAAGGAAATCTTCTTTTGAAAATCCCGGTCCATAGTCGCTTACTTCCACCACAAGAAAAGTTTTTCCTTCTTTTTCTTTCACTTCTGAGAAAACCTCTATTCCTTTTTCTTTATCTGTATAGGAGATGGCATTGCTCACAAGGTTTTCCCAGGCACGAAGAAGTTCTTTTCTGTTTCCTTTGATTTTACAGATCTCCACATGATTTTTTACAGAAATTCTTATACTGCCTGCTGCTGCCATTTCCTCCGCCTTTTTGATAAACGCGTCAGAAAGCGCCTCTCCCTCCAGGATTTCTGTGTTTTCTTTCGGAGCTTCATTGTGGATCACCTGGCGCATCGCCTGTAAATACTGCTCCATCTGTTCCACATTTTTAAGAATTGCTTCACTGTATTCTCTCTGCTCTGCACTTAATTCTTCTTCATTTAAAAGCTCCGCATTTCCCCTTATTATCGTTACCGGCGTTTTAATGTCGTGCGCGAGAGCAGAAAGTTCTTCCTCCCTCTTTATCTCCATTTCCCACTGCTCTTCCAGAGATGTTTTCAAAGATTTCCGTAGATGCTCAAGAGAACCTAAAACCTCCTCAATCTCCTTTATATCCGAATGCTCTCTTTCAAAATCCAGATCACTGTTCCCGATTTTTTCCGTTGCCTGATTTAACACAAGAAGACGGCGTTTCAGTTTTTTTGAGAAAATTCTGGAAAACCAAATTACCTGAAGAAGAAACAAAGCAAGAAAAATAATAGGCAGCATATTTTCCGGTCCGATTTTATTTAAAACAGGATGATTTCCGGCAAAATACGCCTTCAGTGCATATTTTACAATGCAGACCTCACCATTATTTCTCTCAATAAAAAAGAAGTATTTCCCATCTGAAGAAAATTTCGTGTCCGTCTCAAAATTCTCCCAGCTTTTCTCTCTTATTTCTTCCGAAAAATTCCCGTACAGCCACGTTCCATCTTCTTCATATACCCCGTAAGTACAGTGTGGAGGAATCATTTTCTCTGAAATATGCGATGTTTTCGCAAGTTTCCCACTGTCTTTTTTAAGCGCCACCTCCGCATAATTTGCAGGAAGAATTAACCCGGAAACGCCGGAAAGGGCTGCCAGCAAAACCAGCAGTCCCACAATGAAAACCGTATTTACACAAATCTGCACCGTATATTTTAAAAAGAACTGATAAAGACTTTGTTTCTTTACTCCCATCTGTATCCAATCCCCCACTTTGTCTCAATCACAGAAAGACCTTTTTTCTGAAATTTCGCCCGTATATTTTTGATGTGCTCTGTAATTGCCGAAAGGTCGCTCTCTCCGTCAAATCCGAATACGTGCTCGTAAATCCGCTCTTTAGAAAAGACCTGTCCCTTATTCATGGCAAGATATTCGCAGATAGCATATTCGCTCTTTGTAAGCGGAATTTCCTCCCCCTTATAAAAAATTTTTCTGGAGCGAAGCTCAAGCTGGATTTCTCCCACAAAAACAGCGTTTTTCTTCTGTCTGCTTTCCCGTCTTAAATGTGCCGCCACTCTTGCGCGCAGCTCTCCTATTCCAAACGGCTTCGTGATATAATCGTCCCCGCCGATGCCAAGCCCGGTCATAAGCTCCTTTTCTCCTGTTTTTGCAGTAATAAAAAGAATGGGGCAGTCCACCCTGTCCCGAATTTCTCCACACAGAGAAAATCCGTCTGTTCCCGGCATCATCACATCAAGAAGAATCATCTGAAAACAGCTGAGATTCATTTCTTTCACAGTTTCCGGATTGCTGACAGTCGTCACCACATATCCTTCTTTTTCCAGAGCTTTTTTTATTATCTTTAAAATTTCTTCCTCATCGTCCACAGCAAGAATATTAATCATTACACTGCCTTCCTTCGTAAAATCTGAACCATACAAGAATTATGGCACAAAGAAGGAAAGTTAGCAACAGGCATATTTTTGCGTTTCCCTTTAAATTTAAAGTCTCCTGTACCACCTTTCTGTAAGTATCGTTTAACTCTATTCCGGTTATGTACATTGCCCATCTCGCACTCCAGGAAGCAGGAATAAAGCTCCAGAGTCCTTCTCCAAGACCGGTGAGAAAAAGAGCAGATATAAGGGATTCACCAGTTCCCACCGCTATGGATACGGATTTTTGAAAAGTAAGATCGAGAAAAAAATGAATTCCGTACAAAGCAATAGAGGGAAGCCACAGTGCAAAAATAAGTTTCACACAAAAGCCAGGTGTTATTCCTTCTTTTCCCAGAAGGAAGGTAAATCCTGCCCCGAAAAGCCCCACTGCAAGAAGGAAAGAAAAGAAGGTACAGAGCAGAAGGGCAATGTATTTTCCAAGCAGGGCGCTTTTCTTTTTTCTGGCTGTTCCCAGAAAAGTCTGAAAATGATTTTTTTCTTCCAGCTCCACGGAAAGCGCAGATAAAAGGCTGATAAGAAAAGGAAGGGCTGCTCCCATTGCTTCCGCGTAAGCCATAATTTCCGTTTCTGCATTCCAGGGAGAAAAGGAATAATATAGAAGGAACAGTCCACAGCCCAAAAGAGGAACTCCCACAAAAATAAGCGGAAGATATGTTCCCTTCATCTTTCTGTATTCTGCTTTTGTAAATCTCCATACCTCTCCCATCTATTTTACCCCCTGTTTTTCATACCATTTCCGTCCAAGTATCCAGAAAAGGAAAAACCATATAAGAGAAGCGGCTGCTCCAACCCACACGCTGCCTTCATTTAAAAGCTCCGGATAAAATCCTGTTGAGCCGGGAACTGCCAGAAGATTACTCGGCATGATTCCGAGAACCGGGCACATCATTCTCGCAGGAATCGCGCCCGGAAGAAGCATATAATAGTCTTTAAGAGAAAGGGCAATAAATGCAATCTGGTATAAAACTACATGGAGCAGAATCATAGGAAGGCTTCCTAAAGCTTCTGCAAGAAACATACAAAACGGAACCTGCCACATAAACGTAAGAAAAAGAACTGCCCAGGCAAGGATAATTCTTCCTGCTGAGGGACTGTTTGTAATGATAAATGTAAATTTTCTTCCCAGGATTTCTCCTGCCAGAATCAGAAGAAACATAATGGTAAGTCCTGCCCCCGTTGCCCACAGTCCGTACAAAACTTTTCCGTCCCATACTTTTTTCCGGTCAACCGGAAGTGTCAGAATCCCATGATTCTTAAGCTTTCTGTCCTTTCTTATAATGACGCCGCACATTAATGCTGCCATTGCAGGAAACATCATAATATACCACCAGTTACTACTGTTTATAATAAAATAGCTTCCTGATATGTACATAGAAAAGATAAGTGTAAAAAGAGGCATGAGAATCATAAGTTTTCCAACTGAGGTTTTCCTGCATTTCATTTTTTCTGCCAGAAAATATTTTTTCATCGGATTCCCCCCTTCCTGTCCCGAAGAACAATTTCCATAAACATGGATTCCAGATCTCCGCATTCGGAAAGACGCCCCTGAAATCCCAATTTTCCTTCTGTAAGGATTCCAACATAGTCTGCTGTCTGCTCAATTTCACTTAAAATATGGCTGGATACAAGAACCGTAATCCCTTCCTGTGGAAATCTCCTTATCATGGCGCGAAGTTCCGTAATCCCCACAGGATCCAGTCCGTTTACCGGTTCGTCCAGAACAAGAAGCTTCGGCTTATTTAAAAGAGCGATGGCAATTCCAAGGCGCTGTTTCATCCCAAGTGAAAAATTTCCCGCCTTCTTTTTTCCTGTTCCGCTTAAATCTGTTATTTCCAGCACCTCCTGGATCCTGGAATCAGGCACATCAAGAAGAATCGCCCGAACTTTTAAATTTTCCCAGGCAGTAAGGTTTTCATAAACAGGCGGAGTCTCAATGAGCGAACCAATTTCCCCAAGATCTTCTCTTGACCAGGAATGACCGTCAAATTGAATACTTCCACCTGTCGGTTTCAGAATGCCTGTAATTGTTTTTAATAAAGTGGATTTTCCCGCCCCGTTTGGGCCCAGAAGTCCATACACAGAATTTTGAGGAACTTTTAAAGAGACCTCATTTAATACTTTTTGATTGCGAAAGGATTTTGAAATACGATTTGTCTGTAAAATGAATTTTTCCATATAAATTACCTCCTATGGTTTTATCATAGGAGGTAATTATAAGGATTTTATAAGATTTTATTATTTTTTCGGATCCCACATTCCGATCACTTCGTTGACTGTGGAAATAGTCACAAATACCTTGAAATCGGATTCGTGAAGATAATTCATAAGTGTTTTATACTCGTTGACTGTCATAATTGTCACAAGCTCTGTCTGCTCTTCCTTCTGGAATGCGCCCTTTGCTGAGTAAAGAGTGATTCCTCTTCCCATTTCATTTAAAATGAAATCCTGGATTTCCTCATAGTTTTTTGATAAGATGCAGATTCGCTTTTTCTTATTGATACCGCCGATAAAATAATCAATCGCCTGACCGTTTGCATACGTTGCAAGCATACCGACTACAAGACTGCCCGGTCCATACACGAAAATGGAACTCATGGCAGTTACCATTCCTGCCAGTGTCACTGCTCTTCCAATTTCTATACGCGTATATTTGCTGATAATTTTCGCTACAATATCAATTCCTCCTGATGAGGCGTTTACATTAAAAAGAATTGCCTGTCCAAATCCTGCCACAAGAATATACGCAGCCACGTCATATACGTTATTTCCTGTCACTGAGCCGGACAAAGGGCAGGTCACCTCAAAAATCCCCAGAAATATGGGCATTAACATTGATGTATATACGGTCTTTACTCCAAATTCCTTTCCTACTAAAAGAAATCCTATAATCAAAAGCACTACGTTTAACACCATAGTAAGCATGGATATGGAAAATCCCGTAAGCTCTGACAACACCATAGCAAGACCGGATATACTTCCAATAACTACCTTACTTGGAATCAGGAAAAAATATATGCTTGCAGATATGATGAGCATGGCAACAGTAATAAACGCATACTCATACACTACATCTTTTCTGGAAATATTTTTCTTTGCCATTTCCTTTATTTAATACGCGCTACGCCGGTATCAACGGCTGCTTTTGCAACTGCTGCTGCAACTTTTTTGGCAACCTCTGGATTTAACGGATCCGGAACAATGTAATCTGCTCTTAATTCGCTTTCCGGAATAATATCTGCAATGGCGAGAGCTGCTGCGAATTTCATCTCGTCATTGATTTCTTTTGCGCGCACATCAAATGTACCGCGGAAAATTCCAGGGAACGCAAGAACATTGTTGATCTGGTTTGGATAATCGCTTCTTCCTGTAGCAACGACTGCTGCACCTGCTGCTGCCGCATCATCCGGGCTGATTTCCGGAACCGGGTTAGCACATGCAAATACGATTGGATCTGCATTCATGGAGCGTACCATATCCTGTGTCAGGCTGTTGGGAGCGCTTACACCGATAAAAATATCAGCTCCTTCGATCACGTCTTTTAATGTGCCCTGTTTCTTATTCGGATTTGTAACTTTTGCCATTTCCTCTTTTACAGGGTTCATGCCTTCTGTACGTCCCTCGTAAATGGCTCCTGTTCTGTCACACAGTGTAATGTCTTCAAACCCATAGGAAAGAAGAAGTTTTGTGATCGCGATTGCAGCAGCTCCTGCTCCATTTACTACGATTCTGGATTCTTCTTTCTTTCTTCCTGTAAGTTTTAAGGCATTGATAAGACCTGCCAGTGTAATGACTGCTGTTCCATGCTGATCGTCATGGAAAATCGGAATATCGCATTTTTCTTTTAATTTCTGCTCGATCTCAAAACATCTTGGAGCGGAAATATCCTCCAGATTCACGCCGCCAAAGCTGCCTGAAATAAGATAAATTGTATTTACAATATCATCTACATCTTTGCTCTTAATACAAAGAGGAAAGGCATCTACATCACCAAACTCCTTGAACAGCACACATTTTCCTTCCATAACCGGCATTCCTGCCTCCGGTCCAATATCTCCCAGTCCAAGAACGGCTGTACCGTCTGTCACAACAAGACACATATTCCAACGACGTGTCAGTTCGTAAGATTTTTCCACATCTTTCTGAATTTCCAGACATGGCTGTGCAACTCCCGGTGTATATGCAAGAGATAAATCATCTTTTGAGTTCAGGGCAACGGTAGATACCATCTCAATTTTTCCCTTTTTCTCATAATGCATCTCAAGGCTCTCTTTTGCGTAGTCTCTTTTCTGACTCATTACTTCTCCTCCTGCTGTAAATTTATATAGTTTAAAAATAACTTTATTTCCGCTCTTATACTATCACGTTACCATTCTTTTTTCAATGTATAAATCATTTCTCTGTCTATTTTTCCGTTTTTTCCTACACTGACAGACAAATGCGCGCCAGCCGTCATACATAGCCTGCTTTTTTTCGAAAATTCTGTTTTTAACCACCAATCTGCGACATCATATGACGCTCTCCATGCCCGTTCTGTTTTTCTGTAAACTGATGGGCGCGTGGTTTTTCCTGTATCGCCTTTCGAATTGCTTCCTTAATTTCCTCTTTTGACGCTCCCCTTCGAAGAAGTGCACGTAAATCTGTTCCTGAATCATATTGCAGGCAGGTTTTTAAATATCCTTCTGATGTGAGACGCACTCTGTTACAGGAAGAACAGAATTTATGGCTCATTGCACTGATAAACCCGATTTTTCCTTGGAATCCCGTAAATTCATAGTAATGCCCTGGACCGTTTCCAAGATTTCCTGAAAACTTCATACCTGTCCCATATCGTTTTTCCAGTTCTTTTAAAATTTCTTCTTCCGTGCTTCCTGTATATTCTTTTCCAAGACCAATGGGCATCATTTCAATATACCGCACATGCACCGGATATTTTCTGGAAAGCTCTGCCAGCTCAAAAATGTTCTGTCCCTCAATTCCCATTGGAACACAGTTTATTTTAAGAGGAATCTCTTTATGAGCAAGCGCAGCATGAAATCCCCGTATTACCTTTTCAAAATCATTCCTTCTTGTAATCTTAAAGAATACTTCCGGATTCAGAGTGTCCAGGCTTAAATTAATGCCATCAATTCCCGCATTTGAAAATTCATCTGCCCTCTCCTCCAGATTGACTCCGTTTGTTGTAATCGTCACCTTCTCAATTCCCGGTATTCTCTTTAAATCTCTGATAAGAGAAGAAACGCCTTTTCGCACAAGAGGTTCTCCCCCTGTAATTTTTATTTTCTTTATTCCAAGTTCTGCAAAAATCTCTCCAAGATATAAAATTTCGTTATATCGGAGAATCTTATCATGGGACACAGATTCCACACCACATTCCGGCATACAGTACACACATCTTAAATTGCACCTGTCGGTAATGGATATGCGTATATAATCAATTTCTCTTCCATAGCTGTCAATCATATTTAAAAACCCCATTTCTACAGTCTTTTAAAGACTGCAATCCTTCCTGTCAGCGAAGAGCAAGAAGTTCTTTTCCCTCTTTCAGTCTTTCATAAAACTGTTCATAAAAATCTCTCTCTCTGTCATAGGGCGTCAGGTAAAAACGGCTCACTACATACATGTTCAGATTTTTAATAAGAGTGCTGTCCTCTGTCCCGTAAAGAACCTCCTGCACATCCAGGAGAAAATAATGCCAGTCTGATACAAATTTTTCATACTTCTTTATATCCGGCGTATCAATCCATTTTTTTACTTTTATTTTGCTTCTGTTCTGCTTTTTGCACTCATGGATCTGAAGAATATACTGAAAACTTCCGTCTTCATAATACCTGCCAAGTGGAAACAGCCTGCAGAATCCGGGACGGAAGCTGTGTATTGAACACCTTCCCTCCTGATTTAAAAACACGCACTTTTCCTCTTTTCCTTCCATAGAAAGATGAGGCAGAATATTTCCGTCTGAAACTCCAAGCACCAGTTCTTTTTCCATCAGCTCCTGGGGCATTTTCCCAAAATTTACAGAAAGTCTGTGCACATCAAGAGGATCAAGGATTACAGAATCCCCCATTCCTGTGCAACAGTCACAGCAGCCCTTACAATCCTGACAATCTGCTTTTACCATATCGTTTAATCCATATAATTTTCCATCAGAAATTTCTTCCAGTGAAACGTTGCGGCGCATATTTTTTCTTCCCTTCTCTTTAATCCAGTTTGATTCCTGCCAGAGCTTGTGCAAAAGCGTTATTTACCGGTTCTTTTGCTTCTTTTTGCTGCTGGCGCAGATATTTCTGTACATCACGCTTATTTACGCCCGCCCCTTCTTTTTCCCTTCTTGCCTGAAAAGCGGACAGCTTTTCTTTATATCCACAGGCACACACAAAGGTTTCTTCTTTTCCCTTTACATACATTTCCATACGTTTGTGACATTTCGGACAACGGGCATTTGTTGTTCTGGAAATCGTCTCCCTGTATCCGCACTCTCTGTCCTGACATACAAGCATCTTGCTGTTTTTTCCATTTACTGCAAGAAGACGTTTTCCGCACTGCGGACAGATTTTATTTGTAAGATTATCGTGACGGAAGGTTTTCTCCCCACCTTTTATTTCCTCTACGATTTCACAGGTATAATCTTTAATTTCCCGGATAAAATCTGATTTTTTCATCTTTCCCTTCGAAATATCCGAAAGCTTTCTTTCCCAATCCGCTGTAAGCTCCGGCTTTCTCAAATCTTCCGGAACAAGAGAAAGGAGCTGCTTTGCCTTGGAAGTAAGATAAATTTCCTGCCCCCTCTTTTCCATAAGAAAACTGTTAAAGAGCTTTTCTATAATATCCGCTCTTGTAGCGACTGTTCCAAGTCCTCCTGTCTCTCCCAGAGTACGCACGTCCTCTGCCTTTCTGCTTTCCATATATTTAACGGGATTTTCCATTGCACCAAGAAGAGTGGCTTCTGTAAATCTTGCAGGTGGTTTTGTCTTTCCTGTATGAATCAGGGCTTTTTCAATTTTGAGACGTTGTCCCTTTTTAAGCTCCGGAAGCTTCTGCTCTTTTAAGATTCCGTCTTTTTCCTCCTGCTCCTCAACCTCATTTTCATAAGCAGCCTTCCAGCCGGATTCCTTCACAATTTTTCCCTTTGCTGTAAACGTATGACCTGCTACAGTTCCTTCCATTATAACTTCCTCGTAAATGCAGGGCGGATACAAAGCGCTTAGAAAACGCCTCACTACCATATCGTAAATTTTCCGCTCTTCATTTGTCATATGGTCGAGCTGGACAAATTGCTCTGTGGGAATGATGGCATGGTGGTCGCTTACCTTTTTATCGTCCACAAAGCTTCCATTTACCTGTATCGGCTTATTTATAAGAATACCTGCCAGTTTTTTATATGGTCCTGTTCCGCAGGCGCGAAGTCGCTCCTTAATAGTCGGGACTACATCTTTTCCAATGTATCGGGAATCTGTTCTCGGATAGGTAAGCACCTTATGATTTTCATAAAGCCTCTGCATAATATTTAACGTCTCTTTCGCAGAAAATCCAAATTTCTGATTTGCTTCCCTCTGAAGCGTAGTTAAATCGTAAAGTCCGGGACTGTACGATTTTTTTGACTTTTTCTCCACAGAAGTAATGTAAAGCCCCTCTCCTGTTACGTCTCCCAGAACTTCCTCCGCCTTCTCTTTCCTGAAGGTGGAAAAGCTTTTACTCTTTTCTTCTCTCCATGTCCACTGAACATTTTCTGCTGTCAGAGTAACACTGTAATATTCCTTTGGCTTGAAATTACGAATTTCTTCCTCTCTCTTTTCAATGATGGCAAGTGTAGGCGTCTGCACACGCCCGCAGGAAAGTTGGGCATTATACTTACAGGTAAGAGCTCTTGTTCCGTTCATGCCAACAAGCCAGTCTGCCTCAGCTCTCGCTTCCGCAGCCCGATAAAGATTATCATATGCTCTTCCATCTTTCAAATTGGAAAATCCGTCTTTAATCGCCTTGTCTGTCACAGAAGAAATCCAAAGCCTCTTAATTGGTTTTCTGCAGCCTGCTTTTTCCAGAATCCATCTGGCGACCAGTTCCCCCTCCCTTCCTGCGTCTGTTGCAATAATCACATCTTTTATATCCTTGCGGAAAAGCTGTGTTTTCACTGCATTATACTGCTTTCCTGTCTGCCTGATGACTACAAGCTTTGTTTTCTCCGGCATCATGGGAAGTGTCTGCATTTCCCATTTTATGTATTTTTTATCGTATTCCTCCGGGTCTGCAAGCGTCACAAGATGTCCAAGCGCCCAGGTTACTACATACGCCTTTCCCTCCAGAGTTCCATTGCCCTTCTGGGTACAGTGAAGAACTCTTGCTATATCTCTTCCCACGGAAGGTTTTTCTGCTATTACTAATGATTTCATATTGTGTCTCCTCGTTTGTATGATTTATTATGATTTTATTTATTGTAAGCTGCCGTAGATTATTTTATTTTCTCATCAAGATGATAGGCTTTCATCATTTGAGATAAAAATTTCGGATCACTGCTTAATCTTGAAAGCTCTGCTTCTCTACCGTTTTCAGTCATAAGAGAAATTAATTTAAGAAGCTTCTTCTGCCCAAGCGCCTCCAGCCTTTCTGATTCCAGTTCCAAAATCTGTCCACCCATAACATCACCCAGTCCTTTCCTGATATTTTCTTCATCTCTGAAAATATAGTTTGCAACTTCTTTTATTAATGTAATCATATTCATATATAAGTTCGATTTTTCCCTGGATTGCTCCAGTTGTTTTCTAATATACTCATACTCTTCCAATAACTCCTGCAGCTCCTCTTTATGCTTCTCCAACCGCTTTTTTCTCTTTTCATAACGCATAACATAAAAAGGAAGCAGCATGAATAATTTTTTCTGAAAAATATCCTCTTTTGTATAATTTTCTATTTTTACCACAGGAATACGATAATCATACGATTTTCCATCTGGAAAAACAACCTGCACTTCCAGAAAATCGGGAGTATTTTTACTGCTTCTCAACTGCAAAACAGCAGAATGCGGAAAACGAAGAATATAATTTCTTCCTCTCTTTTCATTAAAATCCAACGCAATGACAAAATCATATTCTATCATTCGAATTGCCATAGTTCTATCGTCTATACTCTGACACTCAAAATGGTATACTTTATCCCCAATCTGCAAACAGGAATCTGTAATTGCTTCTCCATTTTTTCCTTCATGTTCATTTCTCCATTGTATCATTTTAATATCGTCTGAATAAGTAGTTTTAAACACTTCATTAATAAGAGGAATTACCAATCGAGGCATTTTCTCCAATATAGTACGGAAAACATCATCAAAAATTGTGTTGTTCATAATGCCTCCGTTTCCATGGCAATATTATACCATCT
>JAUNAX010000067.1 GCA_030527365.1 Eubacteriales bacterium
TACTGTACCTATCATACTCTTTGTGTCTGGACTTACTGCAAGAACACCTGCTGCCAGATGGAATCCTTTTTCCGCACCTCCCGCATCTTTTATATATTGGCATAATATATTACTCCTTTACAAAAAAGCACCTGGATTATTCCAAGTGCCCTTTCTGCTGTTCTATAAATTCTTTCATCATTTGAGTAAGCTGTCCAGCCGCACTTACACCAGCTTTCTCACATGCTTCGGCAAAATCATCTACTACTTCTTTCTTGAGTTTATAAGACTTCGAAACCCAACCAGCTTTCTTTTCGTATTTCTTTGTCGCTATTGTTTGTTTTGATGGATTACCTACTGGCATTGCCATTCCTCCATTTCCAGATAAAACAATATGCCAATTTTACTAATCCAATCGTAATAAAGAATATCCCTAATTTCCACAGCATATCTTTACACAGATGAGCGATTGTGTTATAGTTATTTTAAAGGAAGGGCTTTCGCCCCTCCCGGCTAATTTAATAGCCTGTCGAGAATCAGTAAGATGATTCCGATTGTTAAGTCCGTAAGCGCTCCGACCATCCAAGTCTTGAAGTTGCTTTCGGACTTTTTCTTTTCCGGATATTTCCGGTTTCTGTTGCTCATCTGCATCTCACCTCCCTACAAGTATATAATATCATATGGTGCACCATATATCAAGTTTTTTCTTACTTTTATACAAAAAAGAGACAGTAACTGCTGTCACTTCTAAACAAATGGACCTTCTGGGACTCGAACCCAGGACCGACCGGTTATGAGCCGGTTGCTCTGACCAGCTGAGATAAAAATCCGTAAATAAAAAGAGATGACCAAAGCCACCTCTTTCATTATTTTAATTCTCTTTATATGCACTGTATAACCGTTTCAACGAATTGAATTCACCCTGTTTTACCTCATTCCACATAATTTCAAATTGTGAAACTTTATCAGTGTCAAGCTTATATAACCAATCTTGTTCATCCGTATACAAAATTTTATTCGATAAAAAGAATTGTAATATTTCCTTTTTTTTCTGACTTGAGCCTACAATTCGGTTATCAATAAAGTCCATCTTCCTTGCCGGAGTATCTTTGCTGTGCGATCTCAAACAACTAAAAATTCGCCTTACTATATTCGAAAACATGGTAAAACTTGCTTCCTCTACTTCTGAAACTTCTTCGCTCTTATATGCAAGTAGTTTATAATAAGATCCTATATTATTTGCACACACTTTCATATTATTCTTTTTGTCAAGCTTAACCTCAAAACGTGGTGTGACATTCGATAATGAAGTCAATTTGTCCGCCATAAGAATACATTCACCTGGAGAATATGCTTCCAGCAATACTTTCTCACTGCACCATATCAGCTCATCACATACAATAGTCGAATTATTTATCCTTGCCTCCCCATTTATATTTCCAACATATACTTTTCCTGCAATATCAATATGGCAATTTGTTATCTGATTTATATATAATCCATCTTCAAACTCAACTAATTCAAGCTCAATATTAAGAATGTTTTTCCCACTCCTCATAAGACAAAATTCAGTATAGCATTCATTTTTATCACCGCTGATGTTCAATGTAACAGTATCCCCCAAGTGAGCATGTGCTTTAAAAGAACTATACATTAAAGGAATATCACTTCCTTTAAGTTTCTTTTTTGTAAAAACCTCATAATATTCAATCAGCATTTGAGAAGGGCAATATTTCCTATTATCTGCCAATATTTCTCTTACAAACTCATTCATATCCAGATCAGCTAATCCAAATGCAATCACAAAATCTCGAAACGCCGGTCCCGTGAATTCATAAAAAACTTTCCCATCTATCTCTTTCGAAAATATAAACGGATGTTGTGGTAATTGTGTATTAACAACTTCAAGATACTCTTCATGATATTCATATGGTACACATTGATCAATCTGTACAAAAATAATCGGGTCATCAAAAAGTAATTTTCCAATAATACGCTTTAATTGTTCTTCTTTCGAATAAATTTTATTTGAATCCACAGCTATCTCAAATTTAGAAAACTTGTTTTTGAGTGCTTTTTTAAATTTCTCTTGCTCCCTTTCTAGTAACTGATTTAAGATTTTTATCATCAATTGACAATTGTTTGCTCCATTAGTTGTATTTTTCAACAAAATAGATGTATTTCTTTCATCACTATATGACGCAGCTAATGCATCTAATACTGGAGCATAGCCTAGAAACTCCGTTGCATCTTTATCTGCAAAAATCCTATGTATTTCTTTAAATTGTTCTTCAATACATTCTTCAACTACTTTTGAAATATTAATATTTGACCTTTCCAAACGATTTGTAATATATGATTTTGAATTATATTCCGCAAAATAGCCTATTTCATAATGTTTATATGAAATATTGTTTTTTTCACAATATTCTTTAATAAATATAGCGCTTTCTGTCCGCGCCATAAGAACCGCACATGTATCAACACAATTCCTAGTAACATCATTTAAATCTCTCAAAAAAAATTCTATACCAGATCTGCCGGAACCTGCTTCAGCCTCATCAAAAGCATCTATCACAAAAAAAATTTTACCATTTACTAAAGCTTTAACGAAATCACTAACATAGTCATATCCGACTGCTTCTGTTATTGCACCTTGAAAACTATATTCTGCAATCTTATTTTCTGGCAGATCCCAGTATATTGCATTCTTTGTATGGCAAATATGTTTCGCTAATGCTGATTTTCCCGTCGCTCCTGGAGCAGAAAATAAAATAAATTTTGCTGTTTTTCCTATATTATTTTTCGATTCATTAAAATTAGGTTCAACATAACGATACACATCATTTTCATATTCAGCATCATTTATATAGCGAATGGCGGAATGGCTTTCACTCAATTCAAAACATTGCTCTTTTTTATCAATATTAGAAAGGATACTATCCAATGTCACGGTTACTCCTCCTTTTTTTACACATTTATTTAAAGTATACTCCCAATATCCTAACATGTCAAACCATCCCTCCATTCAATCATTACCATATATGCCCCTATTTCAAATAATATACCACTTTTTATGCAAATATTTTCATTGTACAGCAAAATCCCCGGTATTTCTACCAGGGATTCTTACATCTCCGTTTCAGAGGAGAAACGAGTTTACCTGATCAGATCCGGCAGACTCCCAATCCATTCCTGATCGGATAGGTAATGTTATCTCCAGCCATCAATGGTTTCAATCCACGCACCCACGAGGGGGTGCGACGTTTCCTCCTATCTGGAAAAATGTTCCAGTGACTGTCTTCGCAGGTCTCTCCCACTTGAGAGCCACTCTGCGGGCGATACCGTCACAGCCTGATTTGGCTACCAGGCTGTAACACCTGGCAGTCATTTATTCATACGAAGGAGTTTAATGATATTCATTCAAATCCATTTATACTATAGCATAGAGTGAGTGTGCAATTCTATGAAATGTTACGCTGATATTTTAAGATTCTGTAATGCTTTTCCATGAATTTGTAGTGTCCTTCTATATGTGTATCCCGTCTCTACAGCTACTTCTTCCCATTTCAATCCTTTTATGTACCGAAGTCTCAGCACCTCCTGCTCGTCCTCATTATCCAGTAATTGAATATCTCTTTCTATCCTCTGCCTTAATTTTGCCCGCTCCAATCTCTCATTCTTCAGTTCTTCAATCATCTCGTCCAGCTTAACGATATAATTCGATAAATCAGACTGCTCACTCCCCCGTGGCATTCCATCATTCACGACGGAAGGAAACATTTTGTTCATTCGTAGCTCTTGTATATCTTCTTCGATTCTTTTTTCTCTCCTGAGAGACTTACAATAGCTTCGGAGGAATTCCTTTTTCTTTTCATTCTCTTCCTGGATTGATAACTCCATCGGTATCACCTCCTCTCGTCTGTTTATTTTACACTCGTATCTTTTTCAGCATCCAATAATCCGGGCATCTCCGGATACCATTCTTCCCTTCCAACAGAACGCAATTCGCATATAATTCTTTCACGGTCACTTCCACTATTTTTATCCGCTTTCCGTCCGGTGTTTCAATGCTATCTTTTATCCGGATTACTTCTCCTCTTTTCAGATTGTGCTGTTTTTCTCGCATTCTCTGGATTTCTTCCTTTCGGACGCCGTTTATAGCATCTCCTTGTGTCGGATCCGGATAACCTTCGTGATTTTTATACATTTTCTTCTCCCTTCTTTCCCCACATACATGGTGGTCCTGATATTAAAGAGCAACCTCCATTTCGCTCAAGACAGCATTTTTCACAGTTGCTCTGGCTGTTGCAGTATTGTGTAAGTACGTTCCGGCTGTATAACGCCAATTCTTTTGTTATATCTAAAGATTCCCCATTATTACTGCTGCCCGGTACGCTGCTCTCTGTTCCTCTTTCGGGAGGGACTGGATAAAGTCCAGGATCTCCTTCTTTGTTGCCTTGTGTATCTTTGTAATCTCTATCATGGTTTTTCTCCTCTTTTCTCAATTCCCAATATCCTAAGATAGTTATTCCTGAAAAGAATCCGATTATAAATATTATTAATGATTCCATTCACTTTCCTCCTAACGCGCATTCTGTGCAGAGTGCTTTCAGGCTTTTATCCTTTTTCAAACACATCCGTGCCAATTCGCTTTCCCAGCACTGCTGCCCGCACCGAGGACAAGTGGTAAGCTTCCAGTCCTTGTACTTTGGTTCTGGGATATTCTTTTTCATACTCATTGTAAGCGTTCCGCCTCTTTCTCCCTTATATCTCGGTCTTATCATTTTTTTCTCCACCTTCTTCTTGCTTCTGTTCTCCTCATATGATTCATCTCATTTTCCAAACGATTTACCTGTTTCTGCAGCTCGTCTGTGTCTACCAGAAGGAAAAGTGTAGGACTTACAAGTTTTGTCGGTCCTTTGTGCATATTCATTTTCATATGCAGATCTTTACACATGGTATAATGTGGTAGGTCTAGTTGCTCCTTTAATCGTCACGAGAAATTCCGCTGCATAATGATTTCTACAATACGCTTCCTGAAATTCACTTTCATTCGGCAGCCTCTCCTCCACCGGAATCCAGCCGTCCATCTCGGTATCATCACCGCTATGGTCCATGTGTGAGCGGATGATTTCCTTAGCCTCTAAACATCCCCTGCCAATACCGGATTCAAATGCAGATAGGCTTTCTCCTGAACATTTTCTCTTTTCATATTCTTCTATCTCTTCCAAAATCTTCTCTAGTACGTTCATTCTTCCTTCCTCCTTACAAACAATTCCTTCCAAATATCCTCATAAACTCTTCCCTGCTGCCTACCTGCCGCTCAAATTCCTGCTGCCCTATCTTTTCCAGGTATTTCCTTGTCCGTACACAGGTATGTACTGCTTCCTTTCCGGTTTCATGGCATTCTACGCATAAATAGACTTTTAAGCCATATTCTTCTGAGCGGCTTCTGTTTACCCCGTCAAAGATATGGTGCTCGTGGGTGTAGGTATGGCGTTTGCAGAGATAGCACACGCCTTTTCTATTGCAGGGTATGATACTTGCATGGTGTTTCTTTCGTTTTTTCTTACTCTTCGTCTTCGGAAAGAGTAATCCTGTTGTATCCATAAGTCTCCTTTCCGGGAGGAGTGACAGCTCCTCCCTTATTGTGATATATATTGGATTTTAGATAGTACCCTTAATCTGCTGCCAGCACACGGATTGCCATAATGCAGTATCCCTCTTCCAGTCCGGTGTAATCGTCTAAGATATAGGTGATCTCTGCCCGGATCACTCTTCCTGTGTGGCGTCCTTCTGTAAATTCCATCAGTTCCAGAATATCCCCTTTCCGGTACTCTTTTTCCTTCTTCCGAAGCTCAAAGCTTTTGGTTCCGTTTTTGGTATCTTCGTAACAGCTTCCCGGAAGACGGAGCTGATATGTCTGCTGCCCGGCATCGCTTGGAAGATGGTTCATTTTCTCCTCGTCTTCCTGTTCTTCCAGCTTTTTCCTTGTTTCCCGGTCTATCCGGTTCTGTTTCTCACTGTATTTCTGTTCTTCTGTCTTTTGCGCCGGCGCAATTTTCTTTTCTGGGGTCGGTTCCGGGCTTTCTTCTGGCGCAGGCATATACTCCGGGTGGTTTAACACGCTGTCCTGTCCCGGAATCTGCTCTTCCTCGCTTCCCGTTTCCCCAAAACACTTCTCCCATGTCTGTGTTCCGGCGCCCTCCCCGAAAATCTTTTTCGTGAGTCCGAAGAAAGCTTCCCAGGTCATGTTTTCCGGATTTTTTCCAAACTCACATATCCGGATGCCTTTTTCCAGATCATACATCATCAGGAAGACGGTGTTATAACGGTAATGGCTGTTCCCGGAAGGGTTTATCAGTTCCACCGCTTCTTTTAAGGTCTCTTTTTCATACACACCGTCCAGAAACTCCCTATGCGCTTTGAAAAACTGGAATATCGTCTCTTCCAGTACGTTTTCCGGTTCTACTTTCCAGTTCAGGAGATTATCCGGGTTGGATTCATTCTCTTTCTGGAATTTCCGGAATTCCCTTATGGATTCCCTCTTTGCTTCCGGCTCAAACATTTCCCTGTCTTCCTCGGAGATCTGCAGCATTTCGGTCAGCTGGGAAAATTTAAAATTCTGGTATCGTTCCTGAAGTTCCGGCGTATCTCCCGGAACAGAGTATTTTTCGTACACCTTGATAAAACGTGTGACGCCATCCGGGTTCATGTCATATTCTGCTTTGGCAAATTCGGCAATGCTTTTGTATCCCTCCATCTCATAGGCACGGGATTTTTCAATCCGGTTCAGCTGCCAGCCTATGCGCACAAAGCTTTTTACAATCCCTCCCAGATCTTTTTTGATTTCTTCCTTGGACCGCAAGTAGTCCGCCATCGTTAATTGTACGTATTCCATGTTTTCCTCCTTATGCAGTGATCTGCAGTCTATTTTTCTGTTTTCTTATCCTCCGTGCTACTTCCTTCGAAAATTCACCCATAAACGCCTTGGCTTCTTCCGGCGGTTCGCTGTTTCGGACTGCCCGGCACTGAAGGATTCTTTCCCCGTTCATTTCCACGGTACAGAAAGCCTTGTCCGGCTCTTCTTTTTTACGGAGGAACATCACGCAGCTTTGCCCTTTCAGCATTTTGTCGTAATAGGAACCTCCTACGCAGTTATGGTTTTCCCTTCCTTCCCGGTTAAAATCCTCTTTGCAGGTGGGAAGGACCATGTAAAACTGTTCGTCTTCGAATCGGTATATTTCTTTTAATTCTGGAAGCATCTCCTGAAGGAGCTTATCCTTTTCCGCAATCTCCATTTTTCTTATGGCATCTTCCTTTTCCATTCGCTGGAGGGCAAGTCTCTGGTGTGTCTGCTGGAAATCCCTCGGGAATAGAACATCTTCTGTTGGCGGAATTTGAAGATATTCCATATCTTCCAGATAATCTATGTAATCCCCGCATTTCTCTTTATTCTGTATCAAACCTTCTAAGTACCGATGAAATTTTTCCGTGTGCCCGTACTGGAAGAGATTTCCCACAAGCCCTGGTCCTATTTCCGTTCCAAAGAATCGAAGCTGTCTCTCGGTCAGGGAGACCCTGTATTCATTGGCAATCTGCAGAACTTCCAGTCCGCGCGCTCCTATATTTATCTTGATACAGAAAAACATCTGCTCTTTTGTGACTTTCATGGCTTCCCACAGTTTCTTCTTACTCCAGTCCACCACGTCTCTTCCCCGTCCTGCTGCCAGTTCCCACGCCAACTGGTACAAGCCCGCTTTTATCAGGTATTCTATCTGCGGATGCCGGAGCATATTCCGGAGCATATCTGTGGGATTGCTGTAACGCCCCGGATTGTGCCGGAACAGGACTTCCACCGGGACATACTGCAGTTCCGTCCCTTTTCTTAACCGTTTCAGATTCCTTGTATAGAGCACACATTCTTCGTCTTGGTAGTACCAGTTATATCCCCCGTGGTTTAATTCATGGCACCAGCGCATCACACCTGTGCTTTTATATTCTCCCCATTCAAAGTATTCTATGGGTACAAAGCGGTTATCCAACTTAAAGCGCCTCTGTTCCCAGCACCCTGCAAAGTCCAGCCGATACCCATTTTCCTGTTTCCGCTCTAATTTACAGTCAAACAGCCGGAGAATATACCCGCTTCCGTCTGTCAGGTTCTGGATAATCCCGATCTTCTTTTTGTCTGAAAGATATTTTTGTTTTTTCCACGCTTTCATCCTCGCCTGGCTTTTGCAGGCAGGGCAGACGGTTGTCTGGTTATGCTTTGGCTGTTCCTTCAGATGGACGGTTTTCCCGCAATGTGTGCAAAGAGCAGCGTTATTTTTGTCACCATATCGATAAATCAGGTAGCGTTCATTGATAAAGCCCTGGTCCAAAATCCATTTATCAAAATCTTTTGGAAGCTCCGGTACGACATCCATAACCGCTTCAATCCCCTCCAGCTCACTTCTGTATTTCTTTGTCAGCCGGTCTTTCGCTACCTCATGCTGGAAGGTAAGGATCGCCTCCTTTGCTTCCTTGTTCCCGGTCCCCATATACTCGTTTATCTTCTTTTTATCCGTTTCAGAGACCCAGGGCTTTTTTGCAGAAGCTCCATATGGCAGCCTTATGGTGTCGTAATCCAATGTATTGATTTTCCCGGTACGCCATTTGCCCTCCCTTACTGCATAGGTAAGATGGGTATTTTCCTCTTTGGAAAGATAGATTTCATATTGTGGCATCTGTTCGCCTGCTGCCATCTGCTTTCTGGTAAACACCGCCACTTTCAGAACATTGTTTTCTACCGTTGCCCGGTAATAAAGGTTATATTCATATTCCGTATATTTTACGTTGTTCCCATACATATACTGGGTTTCTCTCTGTACGCCCACATCCTGCCGCACCAGTTCCATCATTCTCGGGGTCGCATACAGAGGCTTCATCCTGCGTAATTCTTTCTTTTTCATTTCTTTGCGCCTCCGAGGTAATATTCCCGGATGAGTTTCTTCGCCTGTCCCATTCCTGGGATTCCCAGTGTGACTCTTCCGGCAGTCACGCCAGCCTTATTTAAAATCTCTTTCTCAATGGGGATCTGATTTGCAAAGGACCATTTCAGCAGGACAGCCAGGCATCCCTTCAGGCTTTTCCCCTTTGCCCTTACCGCTGCTGCCATATCCGGATAATCTATGCACTGTCCACGGATGTATTCCACCCAGTCAGACATGATCTCCTTCACATCCAGCTCTTTTGATTCCAGGTCAAGTTTCCCGTTGGCGGCTGTGATCTGGTCGCAGAGGAAAGGAATCTCCCCTGTCATAAACATTTCTGCATAAGCTTCCGGAATGCCGTTTTCCTCTGTCATCAGACGCAGGCTCTCTATGTCCCCCTCTTTCAGGAAATTCCCTGCCAGTTCGTTCAGTTCTTCATAGCTTCCCATTTCTCCGAATCTCTCAAACATCATTTATTCCTCCTTGTATTTTTTCTATGATTCTGTCATAATTCCGTGTTTCTCTTTTGAAACCGTGACAATTTGTCACAATTTCCCTATCTGTCTCCTTCGCGGACACATTCTACTGAGGTACTACCTCAGTGCATTCCTGTTTTGTTCTGTTTTCCGCAGACATTTCCGGAAATCTGTCTTTGATTTTCCGTTTTGGTAAGGGATATTGTTGATAAAACCTCAGTTTTTCCGTGTCTTCGCTTATTTTTCGTGTTTTTTTATACCCCAAAGTACCGCAAAGCCGCATTTTACCTCAGTAAGAGGCTGTTTATTTCCTTGTACTTTTCCATGTCCTCATAAATCACTTTTACAGTGTGCGGACGGGACTTTTCCCATATGAGCCGCCAGAGTTCTTCATTTTTTATTTTCCGTCCTCCCGGACGTCTCCATCCGGAACGCGCCCATAATGGGAGCTGCTCCCAGCCATTGATAAAATACTGACTGTCTGTAAAAATCGTTATGTTTGCCGGGTGGTTCAGGTGCAGGAAACCTTCACAGGCACACTGCAGCACAAGACGGTTCCCGGTTATGTTATAAAAAGTCTTGCACGGGCTCCTCTCGTGGTTTAATGCCTGGCAGATGAGCATACACTTAAATCCTGCTTTTTTATGTTTACCCGGCACGCTTGTAGAGGTTACCAGGAACATGCCTACCTCCTGCATCTTTAAATCCTCCTGTCCAGCTTAATCAACGTATAATGTCTGTAATAAAATCCTGTTATTGGATTCTTCCCCATTCTTACAGAATCCGGATCCACATAATAACCTTTAGGGGCTTTTGGGTATATTACCTGTCCCTGCTTGTCCACAAGGTTCCTTCGGTTCATTTCTTTTCTCTTCGGCTCCACAGTTACCAGATTACGGGAAGGGTGGTATCTCTTGATCCCTTCCGGTTCCCACTCTTCCATTGGTTTCGTGATATACTCCGCAAGTTCTTTATACCATCCTGCATCGTACAGGGTGCGGATATTGATGTGTCCCTTTGTCCAGCATTCTGTAAAAATCATATCTGTTCCGGTTTCTTTCGTAGCAAAACGGTTTACCAGGATATGGATATGGGGACCACCTCTTTTCCCGATTCCCAGACGATATATATATTTCAGCTCTTGTCCATACTTCTTGTATCTTCTCCTTGCCGTGCGAACGAGCAACTGAATGTCTTCCTTCATTTCCTCCCATGTAGGGCGGCTACCTTTTTTATATGTAATGGTCATCCAGTAATCGCCTTTACTGAAATTCTTTTTTATTTTTCTCCGGACATCCCGCTCCCTTTTCCATTCGTTCTGTCTCTTCATATCCTCCGGGGTGGCTTTCTTCCTTTTTTCTCTTTTCTGCCCTCTTGCACCATATCTCCCTGTATGCTTATCTTCTACTTCCAGGGTGTCCCCGAATTCCCATATATCTCTTATGTATCCCCACTTCATATTGCACCTCTTGACGTATCTCTAATACGCTTAATCGAGCTTTTAAGGGAGCATAGCCCCGTAAAAGAAAAGGAGCTTCCCGCTCCGTTTTCCTTGACTTTTTGCCGCCCAGATGGTACAGTATGTACAGGTTTATTTTCCGAGTGGCATAAGCCCGGCTCACGTATTCCAGTACGTGAGCTATTTTTTTATGTAATGATGTAATCTCCATGAAGCTCTTTTAATTCTTCCGCCATATCTACTGCTTCTTCTTTTGTTCCATAATGACTATAAATAGCTCCGTCTTCAAAACGGATAAAATAGCATATTTTTGTATTATCCATTGATTTTTTCTCATTTCTGCCTTACAATAAGGCTGTTATTTTTTTCTAAGCCCCTTAGTGAGTTGCCGCTCCTGGGGCTTTTTCTGTACCTACCAAAAAGTAAAATACCAACATCGCAATCACAACTGCACCTGTAATCTGCTGGAATCTACCGCTCCACTCCCAGAACGGCAGGTATGTAGCCAATGATCCAATGATGATGGATAAAATCGCATTACGTTTCATAGCTTACCCTTCCTTTCCTCTCCATATATGTCCCGTTACTTCCCACAACTTTTTGGGGTAAATAACA
>JAUNAX010000068.1 GCA_030527365.1 Eubacteriales bacterium
GCACGGTGGTGTGAGAGGTCGGCTAATCAATTAATGGTTAGCCTCCTACTCGATTCAGACGAGGAGGAATATAGTTGAATAAAAGAAAAATGCCGTATCTTTTGCTGCTGCCTGCGTTTTTATTTTATGGCGTGTTCTGGCTTTATCCGGTACTGTCGGGAGCAAAAGAAGTATTTACAGATTTAAACGGAGATTTTACTCTGTTGGGGAATTTTAAATTAATGGCGCAGTCAGAGCTTTTTTCTGAGTCTGTGATGAATACTGCCATATTTGCTGCTGTTTCTGTGATTGCGCAGTATCTTCTGGCTCTTGTGTTGGCAGTACTGCTTTCCAGAAAATTTAAAGGGTCAAAGCTTCTTATGTTTGTGTCTATGATTCCAATGGCTATTACGCCTACTGCAGTTGCTATTTTGTGGAAAACAGGTCTTATGGGAGATGGATGGATCAATACGCTTCTTATGAATTTTCATTTAATCTCGGAACCTCTTCAGTTTATGAATGTTGAAGGTCTTTCAGCAGTTTTTCTTGTGATTTTAATTGATACATGGACAGTAACTCCTTCTGTTATGATTATTCTTGTTGCAGGGCTGCAGGGAGTTCAGAAAGAGCTGAAAGAAGCTGCATTTTTGTTTGGAGCAGATAAATGGCAAATATTTAAGGATATTGTGCTTCCTATTTTAAAACCATCTATCACCACATCGGTAATTATGCGTTTGATTGCAGCCGTACAGGTATGGGCAATTGCTGTCATGGTACTTGGATATAGTAAAGTTCCATTCCTTGTAGAGAGAGTTGCATTCTATGTAGATGTAGTTCCGGGAGTAGATACAAGTGCGAAACTGGCATTTACGTATTCTTTCCTTACAACGGTAATCGTACTTCTTGCAACTGTTGTTTATCTTAGAGTTTCGAAAGGAAAGCCCAAAAAGGAGGTTGAGAAAGTATGATGGACAAGTTAAATGCTGTACAAAAAGCGGTTGTAGCAATCATCCTTGCAGGTATGGTTATGCTGGTTGCAATTCCACTCATGTTTTTTGTTACAGTTTCTTTTTCAAATGCAAATGAGATGACTCAATTTCCGAAACGGATATTTCCCAGTACAAGCATTACTGTAAAAGTTGTTCCAAATGAAGAAAAAGAATTTGAAATTTTTTATGACAGAGGAGAAGGGTACGAATCCATTATTACCACAAAAAGACCGAAAAAGCTGGAAGACCATTTTACAAGACAATACGGAGTAACAGTACCGGGAGAACAGCTTGTGGAGGATTTTTCCAAGACATATGAAAACGGACCTATGGAGTTTACATATAAAAAGGATATGCTCTATAATTTTAAGACATTTTTTAACATCGCACCGGGAGCGGCGGAAGGATTGAAAAACAGTATTCTTGTTTCGCTTTTAACTATTTTGATTTCTATTTCTGTTGGCAGTCTTGCTGGTTATGCTATGGCAAGATACAGTTTTAAGTTTAAAGAACAGATTAATGTAGGACTTTTGATTGTCCGAATGTTCCCTGTTGTGGGAATTAGTATTCCAATGGCGGTTATGTTGATTAAAATGGGACTTTTTGATACGCTTCTGGGACTGGCAATTTTATATTCTGTGCCGAATATTGCACTTACGGCATGGATTACAAGCAGTATTTTTATCGGAATCAGCAGAGAGCTTGAGGAGGCGTCTATGATTTTTGGGGCAAACAGCTTTCAGACTTTTATGAGAATTACGCTTCCTATGGCATTCCCGGCGCTTGCGGCAAGCTCCATGTATGCTTTTTTGACAGCGTGGAATGATACGATTTCCGCGTTGATTCTCACAAATGAAAATCAGACACTTGCTCTTGTTGTATATAAAGCAATCGGTACTACATCAAGCGGAATCCAATATGCGGCAGCAGGAAGTATTATTCTGATTCTTCCGGCGCTTGTATTTACTTTTATTATCCGTAAATATATTGGACAGATGTGGGGTGGAGTGGAATTATAATACAAAAAGAAAGGATAGAACGGAATGAGTTATTTAGAGATTAAGGATTTACAGAAAAAATATACAAAAGACGGTCCTATGGTTGTGGACCATATGAACATGAATATTGAAAAGGGAGAGTTCATTGTATTTTTGGGTCCGTCCGGATGTGGAAAAACAACAACTATCCGAATGATCGCAGGTCTTGAGGATATAAGCGGAGGGGAAATTCTGATAGACGGGGAGAATATTGTGGATAAAAAACCGAAGGACAGAGGTGTATCCATGATTTTTCAAAGCTATGCTATCTGGCCGCATATGACAGTTTTTGATAATATTGCCTATCCTTTAAAGCTTCAAAAAGTTCCGAAAGCTGAGATAAAGGAGCGCGTATTAAAGGCTGCGGAGGCAACGGATATTGTTCATCTTCTGAAACGCTACCCTGCTCAGATGTCAGGAGGACAGCGCCAGAGAGTAGCTGTTTCCAGAGCCATTGTTGTAAAGCCCAAGCTGTTTCTTATGGATGAACCGCTCTCCAATCTTGATGCGAAGCTTCGTGTTTCTATGAGAACAGAGCTTAAAAATATTCATTTAAAACAAGGCTCTACCAGTATTTTTGTAACACATGATCAGTCAGAGGCTATGAGTTTGGCTGACAGAATTGTAGTTATGTATCAGGGGAAAATCGAGCAGATTGGAACTCCTATGGAGGTGTATCAGGACAGCGCTACAAAATTTGTGGCTGAGTTTATCGGAACACCGCCTACTAACTTTTTTGACGTAGTGATTGAAAAAGAGGGAGAAAAACTTTATGCTGTAAACAAAGAATTCCGGTATGCTGTACCTGAGAAACTGGAAGAGGCTCTCATGAAGTATGAGGGAACAAAAGTAGATATGGGTGTGAGACCGGAATACTGTTCCATCTCTCCTGAGTGTATCCATTCAGAGGGATATATGTGTGACGCTACTGTGGAATTTACAGAACCTCAGGGATCACATTCTATTTTGATTACTCATGTAGATGGAAAAGAAGTTAAGATTCATACAACAAAATATATGAATATGACTCCAGGAACGAAGATTTCTCTTGGAGTGGAGAAAAACAGAGTTATGTTCTTTGACTGTGAGACTACAAAGAGAATTAAATAAGGAGGGAATTTATGAGCAGAATAAAGGAAAGGTTACAGTTCCTTTACGGAGACAGAAGTGAGGAGGTATATAGAGAAATTCAAAAACTGACAGACAAGTGGAAGGGAAGAATAAAAAAATCTTATCCGTGGGCAGATAAAAAAGATGTAATTTTGATTACATATGGAGATGGAATAAAAAAAGAGGGAATGGCACCTTTGCAGGCATTAAAAACATTTCTTGACGGGGAAATGGAGGAGACAATAAGCGGTGTTCATCTTCTTCCTATGTTTCCTTATACCTCGGATGATGGATTTTCTGTACGGGATTTCAGAGAGATTAATCCAGAGCTGGGAACCTGGAAAGACATTGAAGCTCTGGGTGAAAACTACGATCTTATGTTTGATGCAGTTATTAACCATGCGTCAAAATCAAGTGTCTATTTTCAGGAGTTTTTAAAGGGCAATGAAAAGTACAGAAACTTTTTTATCGTGGCAGATCCAGATGAAGACTACAGTAGTGTGACACGTCCGAGAGCCTTGCCTCTTCTTACTGCTTTTGAGACGGAAGATGGAAAAAAATATGTATGGACTACATTCAGTGAGGATCAGATTGATTTTAATTATAAAGAGCCTGCGGTTCTTTTGGAAATTCTTGATATTCTTCTTTTTTATGCTTCTAAAGGAGCCAGATTTTTAAGGTTTGATGCTATTGGATTTGTCTGGAAAGAACAGGGAACAACTTGTATGCACCTTCCGCAGACCCATGAGCTTATCAAATTGATGAGGGAAGTTCTTGAAGAGTGTGTAAAAGGCTGTACGATTATTACAGAGACAAACGTTCCTCACAAAGAGAATATCAGCTATTTTGGAGACGGAACAGATGAAGCAGGACTCGTTTATCAGTTCCCTCTTCCGCCGCTTACCCTCTATTCTTATATTGTTGGCAATGCGGAGAAGCTGACAGAATGGGCGGCATCGCTTGAACCTACAAGTCCGCAGACAACATATTTTAATTTCCTTGCGTCTCATGACGGAATCGGAATGCGACCTGTAGAAGATATTTTAAACGAAGAGGAATGCAGAAAAATGATAGAAGCCGTTTATGAAAGAGGTGGACAGGTTGGAGTCCGTACAGATTCCTATGGAAAAGAAATCCCTTACGAATTGAATATTAATTATCTGGACGCAGTTGCGGGAGATGAGAAAGTAGAAGATGTAATGGTACAGAAGTTTATGGGTTCACAGTGTATTCTCTTATCTCTTATGGGAGTTCCTGGAATTTATTACCATAGTCTCCTGGGCTCAAGAAATTGTTATCGGGATTACGAGGAATCAGGAATTAAGCGCCGCATTAACAGAGAAAAATTGGATTTAGATAATATTTTGGAAGAGCTTGGAAGAGATTCTTTAAGGAGAAAGGTGCTTTTAAGATATAAAGAACTTCTGAAAATCAGAAAAACACAGGATGCATTTTCTCCAAACAGTGCTCAGGAAGTGTTGTGCCTTCATCCTTCGATTTTTGCACTTGTGCGTGGAGAGAAGAATGAGAGAGTTCTTATTCTCGTGAATGTTTCAGATGAGAATGTTTTTATGACAGTTCCGTATTTTGGGACAGATTTATTATCAGGAGAGCATATAGAGAAAGATATTTCTCTGGAATCTTATGAATATAAATGGATTAAATTAGAGGAAGGAGCGGAAGCTTCATGAAAGTCGTGATAGCACCTGATTCCTATAAAGAAAGTATGAGCGCTATGGAGGCGGCAGTATGCATACGTGAGGGATTAAAAAAAGTTTTTCCTGACGCAGAGTGTGCGCTTGTACCTATGGCGGACGGAGGAGAAGGAACTGCCAGATGCCTGATGCTCAGTCAGCAGGGAAGTAAAATTTCCTGTACAGTTTCGGGTCCTCTTGGAAAAAAAACAGGTACAGATTTTGTGTGGATTGAAAAAAATCAGACGGCTGTTATTGAGGTTGCAAGAGCATGCGGGATGATGATGATTGCTCCGGAAGAGAAAAATCCGGATATTGCTACATCGTACGGTGTGGGAGAGCTGATTCTTCACGCATTAAAAAAAGACTGCCGGGAAATTATCCTGACACTTGGGGGAACTGTTTCCAATGACGGAGGCTGCGGAATGCTGATGGCTCTTGGGGGAAAGATTTTGGATAAAGAAGGAAAACCGATTCCTCTTGGTGCAGGAGGGCTTTCCCAGATAGAAACTGTGGATTTGACAGAGCCAGTACGTCTTTTGCAGGATGTGAAAATAACAGTTCTATGTGATGTGAAAAATAAACTTCTTGGAAAGGAAGGGGCAACATATATATTCGGACCGCAAAAAGGGGTTACAGAAGATTCTCTTGAAAGAATAGAAGCTGGAATGGAGCATTATGCAGAAAAGATTAGAAAAACAGTGGGAAGAGATGTAGCTGTTATGAAAGGGGCTGGCGCGGCAGGAGGAATCGGGTTTGCTTTGTTTGCAGTCAGTGATGCGAGATTTTGTTCCGGAGCAGATTATGTGATGGAAGCGCTATCTCTTGAAGAAAAAATAAAAAGCTGTGATTTTGTGATTACAGGAGAAGGTTCTATTGATGCTCAGAGTCTTCAGGGAAAAGTTCCTGTACGGATTGCCAGAATTGCCCAGAAATATAAGAAACCTGTGTATGTATTTGCAGGGCGTCAGAAAGGTTCTATGGAACTTTTTTATGACGAAGGAATTACAGCTGTGTTCAGTATTATTCGAAGCCTGAAACCAATAGAAAAGGTTCTTGAGGAAGCACCTGAAAATTTAAGAGGTACTGTGGAAAATTTTGCGAGAGTTTTAGCGGCAGGACAAATAAAGAGTGAGGATTAATTTAGGAAAGGAAGCACGATGGAAAAAGACATAAAATATATAGAAGAACAGGAAAGAGGAATGTATTTTTCCAAAAAGAAATATGAAGAAAAGCCTCTTTACACATATGAGATGGTAAAGGACAAGCTTCCAATTCCCATTACGGAGGGAAGAAAAAGATGGAAGGACAGCTATGATTATTCTGTGAAGATTCTTTTTCAGAACATACATAAGCCAACAGCGGAAAGTGGTTTTGTAAGTGATTTTGTAGACGCTGCTTTTAATGCAGATGTATTTTTATGGGATACGGTCTTTATGACACTTTTCTGTAATCTTTTTCATACGTATGTACCGGGAATCTGTTCCCTTGATAATTTTTACTGTAAGCAATTTGAAGATGGAGAAATTCCAAGAGAAATGATAAGAGAGACAGGGAAAGATTTTCCATTGTGGGTAAATGTATACCGTAAGCCGTTATACTCTTATTTTCACAATCATTACGGATTTCGAAGACTGAAGGAACTTACAAATCTTCCATATGAGGAAATGTATAAACCGGAGCTTGGAAGAACAGTAGAAAAAAATCCATATCTGACTCTTGATAATCTAAATCATCCGCTTCTTGCATTGGGAGAGTTGGAAAGCTACAGGTTTACAGGAGATATAGAACGTCTGAAGCTTGTATATGAGCCTCTTTTCAGGCAGTATGAAGCCATGAAATATCATCTTTGCCATGTGAGCGGTCTTTATGTTACAGACTGGGCAAGTATGGATAATTCTCCGAGAAATAAATATCTTGGAATGGGTGTAGATATTACCAGTGAAATGGCAATGTTTGCAGGACAGCTTATAGAAGTAATGGAAATTCTGGAAAAAGCCGGAGATGTGCGACCGGAATTTGAAGAAAGAAAAGAAAGGCTGAAACAGGGCAGAGAAGAAACAGCAGCAGCTATCAATAAATATATGTGGAATGAAAAAGAAGGGTTTTATTATGATGTAGATAATAATCTTTCTCAGGTGGGAATTAAGACTATTGCTGGATTTTTTCCGATGTTGGCAGGGGTTGCAGATGAACATCAGAAAGAATGTCTCATAAAGTGGCTGAATGATAAAGAAACATTTAACCGTATACACAGAATCCCGGTTCTTGCTGCAAATGAAGAAGGCTTCTGTCCGGAAGGCGGATACTGGAGCGGCTCTGTGTGGGCGCCCACAAACGCACTTGTTGTTCTTGCTCTTGAACAGAATGGATACCATGAGCTGGCGGCGGAAATCGGAAAAAATCATATGGATGTGCTGTCTCAGGTTTATGAAAAAACAGGAACAATATGGGAAAATTATCCGGCTGATTCTGTTACAAGCGGAGATGCAGATAATAAAGATTTTGTAGGATGGTCAGGAATCGGTTCTATTCTATTTCTTCTGGAATACGGTATTGGTCTTCGGGGAAGTAAAGACGGCTTAAAATGGGATATTTCCGAAGTAGTAAAAGATGGAAAACTTGGATGTCGCAATTACTGGTTTGGAGGAAAAAAGGGAGACTTTCTTGCAGAAATTCGCGATCATGTTCTGCATATTACAATTAATACGGAAGATGAATTTCCGGCAGAAATACAGTATGAGGGAAAAACATATTCTATTTTTGTATCAGGTAAAACGGAGATGGATTTAAGATGAAAAAAGTGAAAAAGATTGCCATTTATGGAGACAGCCTTTCTACAGGAACTCACGGAGAGGGTGGATATGAAGGGCTTTTGAAAAAAACTTTTCAGGCGGAGATTATAAATTATGCTGTAGGTTCAAGCGGACTGTCTTTTGCTTCTCCTAATAATGCGGCTTCTATTTTGATAGAACCGCAGAATATTCCAGAAGATGCAGATGTTGTTTTTATGTGGCACGGTACAAATGACTGGTATTGGGGATGTCCGATAGGCAATGTAGAAGATGAAACACCCGATACGTTTTACGGGGCGATAAAAACGGCTGTTCGTTGTATCAGAAAAAAAGTGCCGGATGCAGTTCTTATATGGGCATCTCCTCTGTTTCGCTTAGAAAAACCGGATGGAATGGAGAAAGAGGGGGCTGCATACCAGACAAAAAACAAGGCAGGTTTTACTCTGGAAGATTATTATGATGCTGTGATACATGCTGGTGTATATTATGGATTTCCTGTAATTGATATGAGAAGATTTACCGGTATCCATGAGCAAAACCATGAGCTGTATCTTGAGGATAAAGTGCATCCAAACAGAGCCGGATATAAAAAAATTGAGAGAGTTCTGGAAAAAGGCATGAAAGAGATTCTGTACTATGCGGGATATAAGGTATGAGAGCTGAGATGAAAGAGAAAAAGCTAAATGTAGATTTATACATTAGCGATAAAAGCAGGGTTACACTTGAAGAAGTTAAAAACATTTTTCGGGACGCAGAAGACAAGAACATAAAAACAGTACATTTTGGGAAAGGGATTTACTGTCTGACTGAGTGGGAATGCCGAGAAACTCTCTCCATTGCCCATGACGATGGATGTGGAGATATTCAGGAAAAGGACTGTCATATTTATCTGGAAAATCTGGAGAATCTGACTTTAGAAGGAGAATGTACAGAGACAGGAGAGCCGGCAACCGTTCTTGCAGGATTTAATTCCCGGATTTCCCAGACACTTCTTCCTTCTGTTTTGTGGGTGGAAAACTGCAAAAATCTTACAATAGAAAATCTTGCGTTTACAAGAAAACCTGAGTGTGCATCAGCCGGAGAAATTGTAAAAATAGAAAAAGGATGTATTTTTGTTTCGGTGTTTCCGGGAAATCCCTGTTATGACAAAATGGCGGCTTATTGTATGAATCGTTTTTCCCTAAAAGAAAAGGCTCTTTTAGGAGAAAGTCTTACATATGGTTTTGGATATGACAGGTGCTTCTCATTTGTGGGTGAGAGACTTTTGATGCTGGAGGATGAGGAGCTTTCTTCCAAAGTTCAAGTAGGAGAAGGACTTTCGTGGCATCAGGCGGGGAAAACTGATTTTCAGCTTTTCTTTGGAAGATGTGACGATTTAAAATTAAAAAATGTCAGAATTTACAATACAAACAGCTACGCAGTTCTTACAGAAAACTGCCGTAATATTTGGGCTGAACGTTTTGTAATAAAGCCGGAGGGAAATCAGTTTTTTACAGGACCGAGAGATGGATGGAAAATTTACAGATGCACAGGGAATGTCAGGATAGAAAACTGCGTTACAGAAGGCGTGCGTATGGACGGGCAGAATGTACACAGTAATTTTCTTATTGCAGAAAAAATTATATCAGACAAAGAGCTTCTGGCAGTATGCAGATATGCGCCTATTTCTATGCGGGAAGATTTTGAAGTGCAATTTTATAATCACACGGAGTCAGAAACACGAAAGTGTTCTTCCTGGGAGATTTTAGGTTCTTATTTTGAAGAGCCGGAAAAAGAAGTGGCAGAAGGTGCGGCAGTAAAAAGAGAAGCACCCCACCGTATGACAAGATACAGGATTTGTTTTTCTGAAAGGATGCCCCATTTTGTAAAAGAAGGAACGCTTATGTCTGCTTCCTGCTGGGAACCGGAGTGGTACAGCTGCAAACATAATGTTTACAGAAATATAGCCGGAGCAGGACATCTTCTGCGCTGTAAAAATGTGGAGATTTCAGATTGCACATATGAAAATATGATGAATGCAGGCGTTCTGATTGGGGCCGAGTTTGACACCCATTGTGAGGGAGGGCACGGAGAAGATATTAATATTCATAATTGCACATTTCGAAACTGCGGAACAAAAGAGCGATATGGGAAATTTGGAAGAGGTTGCATTTCTATAAAATCTCAGGGATTTTCCGCCCCTGTCAATAAGAGAATAAAAATAAAAAAGAATGTATTTGAATCAAGCGACAGGGCTCTGGAAATAAGAGATGTACAAAATGGAGAAATATCAGGAAATGAATACAGAAATATCAGAGAAGATATTTTTGTTGAGAAAGAGACGGTAGAGAATATTTTGATTGAAGAATCAGAAAGAAAGGAATTATTATGACTCCAAGAGAACAATTCATTAAAGCGTTAAAAAGAGAAAAAATAGAAGGTCACGTTCCTACATTTGAGCTTGTATTTTTTCTGACTATGGAATCCATCGGGCGCGTACATCCTCTTCATCGTTTTTATGGTCAGTGGAATCAGATGAGCCGGGCAGAGAAGAAGCTTCAGCTTAAAGATATGGCACTTGCTTATATAGAGATTGCAGAAAAATATCATCACAATGCAATTTTTGTTCATCCGAATCCGGGACCAGATGGGGAAATGCCGGATAATCTGGAGGCTGCCAGAGAAATTCTGGAAACAATCCGTGAGATTTCAGGAGACAAGTACTATCTTACAATCCACGGGGATGTTACCCATCCAATTCCAGATGGAGACCATATGGTAGATTTTGCCGCCATGATGTATGAAGAGCCAGAAGTGCTCATCGAACAGACAAAAAGGAAGATGGAACAGGCGGTAGCTCTTTGTGAGGAAATGAGTAAACATCCGGGGCTTTTAGATGGATTTACCCTTTGCTCAGATTACTGTTTTAATACGAATCCTTTTTACAGCAGGGAAATGTTTGCAGAGCTTGTACAGCCTTATTTAAAAGAAATTATTTCCTATTATCGTGCGAATGGCTATTATACCATTAAACATACCGATGGAAATGTTATGCCAATTTTGGACATGATTGTAGATTGTGCTCCTGATGCTATTCATTCTCTTGATCCGCAGGGTGGTGTGGATTTGGCAGAAGTGAAAAAACTTTATGGAGATAAGGTGTGTCTTATTGGAAATGTAAACTGCGGGAAAATGCAAACGGGAACAATGGAGGAACTGGAAGAAGATGTACGCCGTTCCCTGCGGCAGGGAATGCCGGGATATGGATACATTTTTTCTACTTCTAATTGCGCTTACACAGGTCTGGGGCTTGATAGATATGAGCGTATGAACCAGATTTGGTGGGAAGAGGGAGTGTATGGATAAATTAGAAAAAATCTGAGTATATAAAGGGCTGCAGCAGAAGTGTATGATTTTGCTGTAGCCCTTTCTGTGTTATGAATTTCCGTTATACAGTCATTTTCTTAAACTCTTTTTTTACCAGCAGAATAGCCAGCACTCCTGCGGCAC
>JAUNAX010000069.1 GCA_030527365.1 Eubacteriales bacterium
ACATTCGGGCTTAATTTCATAATCACAGGCTGCTTTGCGTATTTCTTCACTTCTTTTGTGATCGCTTCAAGAGCCTTTGGATCCTGTCCAAAAGCAATGCCGCCTTCTTTTACGTTAGGGCAGGAAACATTGATTTCCAGCATATCTACCGGCTCGTTTGCAAGACGTTCCACAACTTCACAGTAATCCTCCGTTGTTTTTCCACAGACATTTACAATGATCTTTGTGTCAAATTTTTTCAGAAATGGAATGTCCCTTTCGCAGAATACGTCGATACCCGGATTCTGAAGTCCGATGGCATTGAGCATTCCACTGTTTGTCTCTGTGATTCGCGGTGTGGGGTTTCCCGGCCAGGGCACATTTGCCACACCCTTTGTCACAACTGCGCCAAGTTTATTTAAATCTACAAACTCGCTGTATTCCTCTCCGGAACCAAAAGTACCGGAAGCTGTCATTACCGGATTTTTTAATTCCACACCTGCAAGAGTCACATTCATTTTACTCATAACTCCACCTCCGTACTTAAAAATACAGGGCCGTCTTTACATACTCGTTTATTGTGCACATGAGAATGGGAATCCACCTCTTTTGACTGGCATACACAACCAAGACATGCACCAATCCCGCATGCCATACGCTCTTCCATAGAAATCCAGCATGGAATATTTTTTTCTTCTGCATACGCTTTGATAGCGCGGAGCATAGGTGTAGGACCGCAGGCAAAAATTGCGTCTGCCTCCAGCTTATTTTCCCGTATCGCATCCATTACATTTCCCTTTGTTCCGGCAGAACCGTCCTCAGTTGCCACATATACAGGGCAGTATTTTTCAAATTCTTCATTTAAGAACAATTCGTCACGGTATCCAAGCACTGCCACAGCCTCTGCTTCTATCTCCTTTGCAGTCTGCAGCATAGGCGGAATTCCGATTCCACCGCCAATTAAAAATACACGTTTCCCTTTTACTTCGGAAAGAGGAAATCCGTTTCCAAGAGGCCCCATTGTCTCAAGGGGAACACCTGCATGACATTTTGAAAACATTTCTGTTCCTGTGTCTTTTCCTGTCACGCGGTAAACAAGGCGAAGCTGTCCTTTTTCTCTGTCAATCTCACAGAGACTTATTGGACGGGGCAGAAGCTTGCTCCCATCTCTTGTATACAAGGAAACGAACTGCCCCGGCACTGCGTTTTCGGCAATTTTATCTGTCTGAAGCCACATACTGTAAATATCGGAAGCGATGCACTCCTGACTTACAATTCTGCATTTTTCTTTTGCTTTCATTTCTGTCCTCCTAGCGATTATTTAAAGCGCCGCTGATGTCTTCTATCATATCTTTTACAGCCTGACGGGAAGCATCTGCATATCCTTCCTCGCCAAATGCTGCATATTTTTCCTGTTTGTAAGCTGCAATGATTCCTCTTGAGGAATTTACGATCGCGCCAAGCCCGTCTTTATTGAAGAAATGTACAAGGTCTGCGCCTTTTCCTCCCTGTGCTCCGTATCCTGGAACAAGAATAAAAGTCTTTGGCATGAGTTCTCTTAATACTTTGCCCATTTCCGGATAAGTAGCGCCTACAACAGCCCCTACATAACTGTAGCCATTTCCCATATGTTCCTCGCCCCACTGAGCAACTTTTTCACCAACCCACTCATAGAGCGGACGTCCGTCGATAATTCTGTCCTGGAATTCTCCACTGGAAGGATTTGATGTTTTTACAAGAATGAAAAGTCCCTTATTTTCTTCTTTACACACATCAATAAACGGTTTTACGCCATCAGTTCCAAGATATGGATTGACCGTTGCAAAGTCCTCGTCAAATCCTGCATATTTCTTACTTCCAACCTGCACTTTTCCAAGATGACCCACTGCATATGCGGCAGAGGTAGAGCCAATATCGCCTCTTTTAATATCTCCGATAATCACAAGGTCTTTTTCTTTACAGTAGTCAATGGTTTTCTTATATGCCATAAGTCCCGGAATCCCAAACTGTTCATACATGGCAATCTGCGGTTTTACTGCCGGGATCAGATCATATGTCGCATCTATGATTCCTTTATTATACTGCCAGATTGCTTCTGCAGCACCTTCCAGAGTTTCTCCGTACTCCTTAAATGCCTTCTCCTGAATGTGTGCCGGAATATAATTCATCATAGGGTCCAGACCTACTACGATTGGTGCGTTTGTCTTCTGAATTTTTTCAATCAGTTTGTTAATCATGAATGGTTCCTCCCGAAATATATGTTTACTTTTGTTTTCTTATTTATATTTATAAATTTTCATTCTCCTGAAATACAACTTTTCCGTCACAGATTGTGTAGAGAACTTTTCCCTTTACTTCCCAGCCGTCAAACGGAGTGTTGCGTCCTTTGGATAAAAATTTTGTCTTGTCAATCTTGTAGCTGTGTTTTACATCTACTACGATCACATCTGCAGGGTGTCCTTCCTGAATGGTTCCCCGGTCAAGGCCAAGAATCTGCGCTGGATTCCAGCTCATTTTTTCCACCATCTGAAGCTCTGTGAGAACGCCTTTCTCCACAAGTTCTGTGTAAGTAAGAGCAAGACTTGTCTCAAGTCCCACAATACCGAAGGCTGCGCTTCTCATAGAACCGGATTTATCCCTTACACTGTGAGGAGCATGATCTGTACTGATGACCTGAATACTTCCATCCTGCAGACCTTTTCTCAATGCCTCCACATCTTTTTTTGCACGAAGCGGCGGATTCATTTTGTAGTTTGGGTTATCTCTGTCAATATCATCCGATGTTAAAATAAAATGATGCGGGCAAACTTCTGCTGTTACATTCGGAATATTTTTTTCTCTGATAACTTCCATCATGTTCGCAACACCCTCTGTAGAACAGTGGCATAAATGGAGATGAACGCCTGTGTCAAGCGCAAGGAAAATATCTCTCGCTGCAATAGCATCTTCTGTTGCGTTTGTGATTCCCGGAAGACGAAGACGTTTTGCATTTTCATCTTCATTCATACAGCCCATTCCTCTTAAATCAATATCCTCACAGTGAGCAAATACCGGGATGTTACATTTCTCAGCAAGCACCATTGCATCCTTGTAAATCTGACTGTTCATAACAGATTTTCCATCTTCCGTAATTGCGGGAATACCGGCTTTCGCCATACCGATAATATCAGAAAGTTCTTCCCCTTTCTGCCCCTTTGTGATAGCGCCTGACTGCAGTACATGAATCGGCGCAAGCTGCGCAGCCTTATTGTGTACATACTCTACTCTGTCCGGGTTATCAATAACCGGCGTTGTGTTGGGCATTGCCACTACTGTTGTCACACCGCCTCTTGCAGCAGCCTTTGTACCGCTCTCTATATCTTCTTTTTCTGTCTGCCCCGGGTCGCGTAAATGCACATGAAGGTCAATAAGACCCGGCATAACAAGACAACCTTTTGCATCGATTATTCTGTCATTTTTTTCCTTTTTCTCTAATTTATCACCGATTTCCTTAATAATGCCGTCCTCAATATAAATATCTCCAACCTTGTCTGTTTTGGTTGCAGCATCTATAATGCGTCCCTGGCGAATTAAAATTCCCATACAAATCGCTCCCTTCCTGATTTATGTATATATGTAATATCTTCTTTCTGATATACATAATACACGAAATCCTTCATTTAATAAAGCACTTTTTTCCAAGTCTTTTTATTTCTCCTTGACATTTTAAAAACAGAGATATATAATCAAGACACATAAGGATTATTTAATGTAAAATCACTAGTTTTTAGAGATTATATTTACATGATATAGTCTGTAAAATCTGGTGATTTTTTTCGCCAGAAAACAGCTTTTTAACTTTTATTTTTATGGAGGTAACACGAAATGAACAAGGGAACTGTAAAATGGTTCAACGCAGAAAAAGGTTATGGATTTATCACAGGTGAAGACGGAGCAGACGTTTTCGTACATTTCTCCGCTATCAACGGTGAAGGCTTCAAATCCCTTGAAGAAGGCCAGGCTGTAACTTACGACTTAACAGAAGGTGCTCGTGGAATGCAGGCTGCCAACGTTACAAAATTATAATTTCGTAATTGGTAACTGTATCAGACTTTTTGTAGGTCTGTATAAAAAGGGATCCCGTCAGTGGACGGAATCCCTTTTTTAATCATTATTTATGTTTTGCTTTATTCTTCTGCCTTCTCTGCATTCAAAGAAGAAAGGTATTCGTCCAGCGCTGCGGTATCTATTTCTGTCTCCTGCACAACTGCTTCCTTGTTCTCCTGCGTCTTATCATATATGGAAAATCCAATCCAACATACGACAGCTGCACAGATTGCAATTCCTGCCAGCTTTTCAAGCATAAGAATACGCTTTTCCTTTTTTATCAGCTTCTCACGATTTGCTTTTTCTTTCTTATAAGAATCAACTTTTTTCTGACTCATATCCGGTATCTCCTATCTCCATAAAATTCCAGTATTTTTAGAGATATTATATCACATTCCTTTTTAAAAGAAAAGTATCAAACCGCTACGATAATTCCTCCGTCATTTGCATACATGGTACTGACGCCTGCTGTATTCAACACGACAATCTGCATGGGGTTCATTTTCTCTGCAATGGCTTCCTTAAACATCTCAGCACGCTCCGGACAGTTGCAGTGACAGATAGCCAGAACTTTATTTTCACTGTCTGATGTCTTTGCAACAATGTGCTCCATCATTTTTACAAGTGCCTTATTCATACCTCTTGCCTGATCCAGCTGACAAATCGTTCCCTCGTCTGTAGAACCCATAACCGGCTTGATTTTGAGAGCAGTTGCCACAAACGCCTTCACACCACTTAAACGTCCGTTTTTCCGCAACGTATCAAGATTTTCCAGAACAAAAAATGTATTCTGTCCGGAAATATATTCTTCTACTGTGCGTACTGTTTCATCAAAAGCAAGACCTGCTTTTTCACATTCTTCAATCTTCATAGCGATCAGAGTTTCTCCAACAGAAGCAGACCTGGAATTAAACACATGAATTTTTTTCTCCGGGTGCTCCTCCAGAAGAAGATTTTTCCCTAAAACCGCACTATTGTAAGAACCGCTGAGTTCTGCTGATAAGGTAATTGCGTAAATACGCTCTGCGTCACATTCAAACGCCTTCATATATCTCTCAGGAGAAGGACATGCAGATTTCGGGCATTCTTCACAGGCAGCTATTTTTTTCAGGAATTCCGCCTGATCAAATGTATCATCGTCCACAATATTTTCTCCGCCAACTGTCAATACAAGGGGAACAGATTCAAAATGTTCATCTGTTTTCCACTGTTCTAAAAATTCTCCACAACTATCTATCACAATCTTATAGCTCAATTATATCGTCCTCTTTTCCATTACATGTAGTTTTGAATACCAGATTTATATTATCACATACAATCCGTTTTGAAAAGTCTTTTTTAAAAACTCTGTTCTTTTTTTCTTATCTGTTTTATAATATTCTCATACTTGATAAAGGAGTACCCATATGCAGGCACTAAACATAACGAATTTAAAAGATTTTACAAATAAACTTTTTATTGGAGAAGTGTTCGACCATTTTCTGGTAACTGAGGTTTCTATTACAACCTTCGGAACTTTTTCTATTGACGGAAAGCTTCAGAATGATTTTTTTGATTCCGATGAACAGAGCGCGCTTCGTGAAAACGGGCGTTCCTATGCTTTATGGAAAGAAATAAAGCCTTACTGCTGCTCTGTTATCAGAGGAAAACGTCTTCCTCTTCATTTTAAAATTATTTTTCAGCTCCCACCTTCTGAAATTACCAGATTGTTTCCGGATAAAGCCGACTCTCTTTCAAATATTGGAAATCTTTATCTGAATATCCAGTATCGAAACCAGCATGTCCTGTGCACGACCGGTGTTTCTCTCAACACTTTTATTCCCGGCATAAAGCCAGGTCCTTTGTGGGACGATATGATTCTTCGATTTATGCAGAATCATCAGATTGACTTTGAAAAAATCTCGGACTAATGCTCCACATCTTCCGGTTCATTCAGATAATAAGCAAGCATATCTACAAATTCACTGTTTGTAGGTTTATAGTTCAACGGATAACCCGCAATTTTTTCAAGTGTATTTTTATTTGTATTCCAACAGACATTTACAACTGTACGAATGTTGTGTTCTACATTCATCGGTGTGGATTTAAACTTTTTGGCAAGACTGGGATAAATGTCCTTTGTTATTTTCATGGGTTCTTCCTGGTCTTCCTGTACTTCCATTGTCATTTTTACTGCTTCTGCCAATGTGTAATATCCCTTATATTTTGAGGTTGCCCCCAATCTTCTGATTAATCCATATACTTTTCTCATGTTCTCTCCTCCTAAACTGCATTCTTTTATTATCATACGACTTTTTATCATATTTTTGATTTTATCTAAAAAATTCGGGATTTTTCGTCAAAAATAGATGTGTCTTAATCAGCATCTTTCATTCTATATAAAACGGGATTATTTACACTTAATTGTATCAGATTATCATTTCCATCACAGAACAATTTGCACTATTATGTGTACGCAAGAAATGGTCCCTGCCATTCTCCGACAGGGACCATTCCCGATTTTTTTTATTTTGCAAGCATTAACAGAATTTCATTGCTTCTCTGTACAAATTTTGTCATTTCTTCCGGTAAAAGCTGTTTATGGCTGAGCATCGCCAGATCATAGAGCTGTTCACAAATTACAGGAACCTGAGAAGCCTCGCTGTTGTCCACAAGGAATTTTACAAGCGGATGGTTTGCATTAAGGACAAGCGTCTCTCCCCCTCCAAACATAGAGGAATCCATGCCGTACATATTGTACATTTTCATCATATCCTGCATACGACGGCTTTCCTCTGAAAGCGTGATCATTGCTGCCACGTTTTCATTTTTCAGTTTTTCCACGCGAACTTCCAGTTTCTCTTTATTCAGATTTTTACGGAAAAGATCTGTCAGTGATTTTACTGTTTCTTCGTCGGCTGTCCCTTCCTCACGAAGTTCCTCTGTCAGATCCGCATCAATTCTTTTGAATTTCAGATTCTGATCTTTCTGTTCCAGATGAGAAATAAACGGAGTATCAATATTATGTTTCAGAATCACAGCATCTTTTCCTGCTTCTTTAAACATATTGATGTACTGGCTCTGCTGTACCTCATCTGTCACATAATAAATAACAGTGGAAGGTTTCTCCTTCTCTTGTGCATTTTCCTCTGTCTCTTTCTTCTCTTCTGTTTCTGCAGGCTTCTCCTCTTCCTCTGCTGCCTTGTTTTCTTCTATGCAGTCCTTAAGGGTCAGATATTTACCATCCAGATTTTTAAAGAGAACGTAATCGCTCATCTTTTCTGCAAATTTTGTATCTTTGATACAGCCAAATTTAATAAACGGGCTGATGTCGTCCCAGTATTTTTCATAAGATTCTCTGTCTGTCTTACACATTCCGGTAAGCTTGTCTGCCACCTTCTTTGTAATATACTCTGAAATCTTCCGTACAAATCCGTCATTCTGCAGAGCAGATCTGGAAACATTAAGAGGAAGATCCGGACAGTCAATGACACCTTTCAGAAGAAGAAGGAACTCCGGAATCACTTCTTTAATATTATCGGCAATAAATACCTGATTATTATAAAGCTTTATAGTTCCCTCAATAGAATCATATTCTGTATTGATTTTCGGGAAGTAAAGGATACCTTTTAAGTTAAACGGATAATCCATATTCAGATGGATCCAGAACAGTGGCTCCTTGTAATCCATAAATACCTTACGATAAAATTCTTTATACTCTTCGTCAGTACATTCATTCGGATGCTTTGTCCACAGAGGTTTTGTATCGCTTAAGGAAACAGGACGTTTGTTGATTTTTACTTTGTCCTTTGCAGGAGAAACTTCCACAATTTCTTTTTCTCCATTTTCATTTTCCTTCTCTTCTGTTTTTGCTTCTTCGTGAATATGCTCCACAACTACATCGTCGTCTCTTAAATCTGCCTCATCAATCGTCTCATATTCCTGCGGCGCATCTTCTTTTGAAAGATAAATATCAACTGGCATGAAGGAACAATATTTCTCAATCACTTCACGCATTCTGTATTCATTTGCAAATTCCACACTCTCTTCATTTAAAAACAGTGTGATTTCTGTTCCCGGCTCTGTTTTGCTTCCCTCAACCAGCTCATACTCTGTACCGCCGTCACAGGTCCAGTGTACCGGTTCAGAACCTTCTTTATAAGAAAGAGTGTCAATATGCACCTCGTCTGCAACCATAAATGCAGAATAAAATCCAAGTCCGAAATGACCGATCATCTGGTCATCTGTTGTCTTATCCTTATATTTCTCAAGGAATTCTGTTGCGCCGGAAAATGCAATCTGTGTAATGTATTCTTCTACCTCATCGGCAGTCATACCGATACCATTATCCACAAATTTTAATGTTTTCTTTTCCGGATTTACAATGACCTCAATTTTTGCTTTATAATTCTCCGGAAATGTATAATCTCCCATCACTTCCAGCTTACGAAGCTTTGTAATTGCATCACAACCATTGGAAACCATTTCCCTTACAAAAATATCATGGTCGGAATACAACCATTTTTTAATAATCGGGAAAATATTCTCACTGTTAATTGATAAACTACCGCGTTTTACTGACATGTAATTCACTCTCCTTTGATATTACTGTATTTCCCGTAACGTTCAAGACATATATTACTGCCTGCACAGGAAAAAGTCAAGAGAAAAATTAGCACTCGCAAAAAACGAGTGCTAACAAAGATTTTCTTTTATTTATTTTTTCTTTCTGCGATATACAACAACACCCACAATACAGAGAGCTGCCACCGCCAGTATGATCACAAATGGAAGAATCATCGTATTGTCTCCTGTAAGAACAGGTTTCTTTTGATTTGGTTTAGGAGTTGGAGTAACTGTTGATCCTTTTCCGTTTGTAACAGAGAATTTCACCTGTTTTACATCAGTTGCTCCTGTATTTTTCCATTTGCTTCCATCGTACTTCTGCTGGTTAAATGTAACTTTTAACGCATAATCACCGCTCTGTCCCATACGGAAGGTTGCGCTGTACGGTGCGCTTTCCCAGCTTCTGTCTTCCAGTACATTCCACTTCGCCGGAAGGTAACGCATATCGCCTTTTACAGGGTTTGCATTATTCATGCCGGCACCTACTGCTTCAAATGTAATTTTTGTCTCTGTTGTATATTTTCCATCGGAACTGATTCCTGTAATTTTATTCTGGGAAGCATCCGGTGCTGCCGCTGAACGTGCATTTACCGTTACTTTTACAGAAGTATAAAGAGAAATATTATCCGGATTCTCAATTCCTTTTGGAAGACTTATGGTTCCTTTTACATCAAAAGTCTGGCTTTCTTTGGAAGATACATTATATGCACAGCCTGCCACATCCCATTTTACATTTGCCTTCATTTTTCCGTTTGTTGTATCAATTTCCACAGTTGCCGGAAGCTTCAGACCTGCTGCTGATTTCTCAGCTCCATTTTTAATATCTTTAATGTCTGCCGGTTTCTGAATACCTTTTAATTTTACTGTATTTTTTGTCACAAGGAAAGAAACTGCCACAGATGCTTCTGCATTTTCCTGACTTGTAATTTTAATCTCTTCCAGATACTGTCCCTCTCCCAGCTTTTTCTTTGGTGTAAGGGTAAAGCTGGCGCTCTCTCCCGGCGCAAGCTCTGCATCAGATAATGCGCCTGCCTCAAAGCTTCCTGCGGAAGGCTGATTCAGATGAAGCACCACATTTCCTGCATTTGTAACTGTAGCTGTCTGAGCGGCCGGAGTTTCTGTATATCCAGCCTGCACTTTGCCAAAATCAAGTGTTCCAGGTGTTGCTGTAAGTTTTGCTACTTTTGCATCTTCTACTGTAAATTTCGCAGTTACAGACGCAAGCGCTTCTCCTGCCTCTCCGTTGATAACCGGATAAAGATAAATTGCTTCTGCATATTCACCTTTTTCAAGTCCTGTCTTTGGTTCTACTGTAAATGTAACACTCTCTCCCGGTTCCAGATCAGCAGCATTGAGCGCACTTACAATGAAGTTCTGGCTCTGAAGCTCCATAATAGAAAGTTTCACGTTACTTTCATTTGTAACAGTTACTGTCTGAGCAGCCGGAGCTTCTCCATATCCTGCTTCAGCTTTTCCAAAATCAAGTGTTTCCGGAGATACAGAAAGCTTATACTCCGGTTCTGGTGTTGGGGTTGCCTCCGGCAAAGGTGTTTCTTCCGGCGTAGGAGTTGCCTCTGGTGTTGGCGTAACTTCCGGTAAAGGTGTTTCTTCCGGCTCTTTCACAATCACTTTCGCCTGTACAGATACAGCTGCACCTTCCTGTGTTGTATAGGAAAGCGTATCGTCGTACTCCCACGGAGTCAGACCAACTCTCGGAATTACCCAGAGAGTCACAGACTGTCCCGGCTCAAGCGGAGATTCCACATCCTGCACCATAAAATTTTCCGGTGCAATATTATCAAAAGTAAGCGGCACATTGCCTGTATTTTCGATGGTTACATACTGTTCAGAAGGAACTTCCGCCTCACTGTATCCATAGGTCAGAGTTCCAAAATCAAGGACTCCTGTCCCATCTTCCGTTGTAAGAACTGCCTCTGCTTTCCCTTCCGGCTCCTGAGATTCCTGAGGTTTCTCATTTTCTGCAGGTTCTTCAGAATTTGTACCTTCTTCCGGCATTATCTCTTCGGAAGGCGCTTCTCCTTCCGGGTAAAAAACTTCTTCTTCACCCTGAGGAATCTCACTTTCTTCCTCTGTACCTTCAGGAATCTGCTCTTCAGAAGGAGCTTCTCCCTCTGTACTCTCTTCCGGTGCTGGAATTTCTTCTAC
>JAUNAX010000070.1 GCA_030527365.1 Eubacteriales bacterium
TCAGTTTCACAGGACTTCCCACTGTCATGTCATTTGTTGTACTCTTTCCCATGAACGTTTCCCTTCCTGTTTATTTTAATTCGACAAAACAGCATCGGAAAATCCGATGCCGTTTCTGTTCTTTATTCTTCTGTTTCTGTCGGTTCTGGTGTTTCTGTTGCTTCCGCTTCTTTTGTCGGTTCCGGTATTTCTGTTACTTCTGCCTCTTCCGGGGCTTCTGTTGCTTCCGGCATTTTTATTGTGAATTTATGAGTATCCGTAATCTTCAGTGTTTCAAGAACTTTATTGTCTGCCTTGATTTCTGCATCCTCAAGCCATTTCTCTGTTGTCTCTGTATAATACTTTGTTTTTCTTTCAGATTCCAAAGATTCTCTTTTAGACTTTGTTGCTTCTTCGTCCAGTTTTTTATTAAGACGTACTACATAATAACCTGTATCTGTTTCAATTAATTCCGGAGCCATTTCTCCCTCTTTCAGTCCGCGAAGAACGTCAAGAACTTCCTTTGGGTAGTAGGCGGAATCTTTATCCTCCTCTTTACTCTCTGCAGTTGTAAAGGTTCCGGTAAGAGCACTGTAGCTTTCGTCTACGGCCTTTGCCACCTCGCTCATATCTCCTGTCGGATCTTCTTTCATCTTGTCCAGGATTTCCTGTGCCTGCTCTTTTTTCTTCTTTTTGTCGTCCTCTGTAAGATCCTCGCCGCTCGTAGAAACACTTACATATGTGAAGGAAGACTGATTTGCCTCTTCATCTGTTACTTCTACTTTCGCCTCATTCATAACTGCGTCATACATTCTCTGTTTATATGTTTGAAGCTCCAGATATGTTTTTACCTGCTCCTCTGTAACAGAAAGCTCCTCTATCGTCTCCTCACTGTTTGCTTCCATAAATGCTTTTGCTGCCTCTGCGATTGCCTTCTCATCTTTTTCTGTTACTTCTACCTTATAATCTGCTGCCTTATCTTTCATGATATACATAAGCTCAACCTGTTTTAAGGTATCTTTTGCTGCCTGCTCTCCGTATGTTTCTCCGGATTCTTCATCTGCAACTGTGTCCCAGATATTGACGCTGCCATTTCCAAAACTTGCATACAAAGCGTCCATCTGCGCCTGCTGCTGTCTTGCTGCAATACTTACAACACCCATCGGTATTTCTGTTCCGTTTACAGTTGCCACTGTCTTTGTTCCATCTAATTTTTTCTCACCACATCCGGTAAGCATACCTGCTGCCAGTACACCTGCCAGCACTGCCGCTGCGGTTCTTCCTGCTGCTTTTCTCATCTCTTCCTCCATTGCATCACGATTCTTCAGTCCTTCATTCTGTTACCGGACTGCACTATCGTAAGTATAAACTCTTTTTTCCTTTTCAGCAAGGTAAAATTTTGAAAAACACAAAATGTTCAGACTATTTACTCCTCCACCAGTTTCTGCAATTCCTCTGCAAATTCTGTGAGCGCTTCAACCACTTTTCCCTGTGGCAAAAAGAGAAATTTCGGTTCTTTATCTGTCTTAAACTGCAGACGTCTTCTGTACTTATCCATAAGCGCAGGAATCCCTGCCGGATTTATTTTCGCCTTCTCGTAAAGAGTAAGCCTGATTTCTTTTCCGGTCTGTTTTATCTCCGTCACATACGCCTGATGGGCGATTGCCTTCATCTTCGCTATAGCAAGAAGGTTCAGGACTGCTTTTGGCGGCTCGCCGAACCGGTCAAGAAGCTCTTCCAGCATATCATCGTAATCATTTTGATTTTCAATCCCTGCAATACGCTTGTAAATATCAAGCTTCTGAAACTCGTTGCTGATATATGTGTCGGGAATAAAGGCATCTATATTCAGATCAACAGAAGTCTCAAAATCTTCCATTGTATGAATGCCTTTTGCCTCTTTTACTGCCTCACTTAACATTTTACAGTAAAGATCATATCCCACTGCATTCATATGTCCGTGCTGCTGTGCGCCCAGAAGGTTTCCTGCTCCCCGAAGCTCAAGATCTCTCATTGCAATTTTAAATCCGCTTCCAAGGTCTGTATATTCACGGATTGCAGCGAGACGTTTTTCCGCAGTCTCCTTCAGCACCATATTCGGGCGGTACATTAAGAAGGCATACGAGGTTCTGTTGGATCGTCCGATTCTTCCCCGAAGCTGATAAAGCTGGGAAAGACCATACCTGTCAGAATCGTGAATAATCATGGTATTTACATTGGAAATATCAAGTCCTGTCTCAATAATGGTCGTAGATACAAGAACGTCGATTTCTCCGTTAATAAAACCGTACATTACCTGCTCCAGCTCCCGCTCACTCATTTGCCCGTGGGCAAAATCCACTCTTGCCTCCGGCACAAGTTTGGAAATACGAAGAGCAACCTCCGCAATATCCGTCACTCTGTTATATACATAGTAAACCTGACCTCCCCGGCGCAATTCTCTGTTAATTGCCTCTCGAACCGTCTCCTCATCGTATTCCATAACATATGTCTGAATGGGAATCCTGTCCATTGGCGGCTCTTCCAGAACGCTCATATCCCGGATTCCAATAAGGCTCATATGAAGCGTTCTGGGAATTGGCGTTGCTGTAAGGGTAAGAACATCCACATCTTTTTTTAACTGCTTGATTTTCTCTTTATGAGCAACACCGAAACGCTGTTCCTCATCAATAATCAAAAGACCGAGATTCTTAAATTCTATATCTTTGGACAGAACCCGGTGCGTTCCCACTACAATATCAACCTGTCCTTTTTTCAGCCCTTCGATTGCTTTTTTCTGCTGGGCTGGAGTACGAAACCGACAGAGAAGCTCTACTTTAACTGGAAATTCCTTCATTCTCTGAACAAAGGTATTGTAATGCTGCTGTGCAAGAATCGTTGTAGGCACCAGATATACTACCTGTCTGCTCTCCTGCACTGCCTTAAAAGCAGCACGAAGAGCAACTTCCGTTTTACCATACCCTACATCTCCACATACAAGGCGATCCATGATTTTTGTACTTTCCATATCCCGCTTTGTATCTTCAATGGCATTTAACTGATCCTCAGTCTCCTCATATGGAAACATTTCCTCAAATTCTCTCTGCCATACTGTGTCGGGGCCACACACATAGCCTTCTTTTTCCTGTCGCACTGCATAAAGCTCCACAAGCTCCTTTGCAATGTTTTTTACTGCGCCCCGCACTCTGCTTTTTGTCTTATTCCACTCCTGACCGCCAAGCTTATTTAATTTCGGAGCTTTTGCCGTATCTGCTCCGGAATATTTCTGAAGGGCGTCAAGCTGGGTTGCAAGAATATAAAGATTGCTTCCTCCTCTGTACTCGATTTTAATATAGTCTTTTACAATCTTATCTACTTCTACCTTTTCGATTCCCCGGTAAATTCCAAGACCGTGCTTTTCGTGAACTACAAAATCTCCTATAGAAAGCTCTGCAAAATCCTGGATTCTCTGTCCGTTATAATTTTTTTTCTTCTTCTTTTTTTTCTGCTCCTGGCCGAAAATATCTGTTTCCGTCATAAGAGCAAATTTAATCAGCGGGTACTCAAAGCCTTTTTTAGCATGACCATAGGCAACCATAATTTCCCCCGGCTGAATGAGGCGGTCATAGTCCGTACTGTAAAAGGCGTTTAATCCTTCCGCCTGTAAATCCTTTGCAAGGCGCTCCGCTCTTGTTCTGGAACCGGAAAGAAGGGCAATCTGAAAGCCCTGTTTTTTATATTGAAGAAGGTCTTTCACAAGAAGCTCAAAACTGCTGTTGTAGGAATTTACCGTTTTTACAGTAATATCAAACTTTTCTGTAATCTTCCACTTTCCCCTCTTCGGTTCCAGCGCGCAGAACGCCACACAGTTGTACTGATTCAATCCCTTCTGAAGCGTCTCAAATCTGCACAGCCAGTTATCCGGAAGCTTCTGCTCTCCTTTTTCTTCCCTGTGCTTACGGCTCTGAAGATACTCCTCCTCCACAGCCATTCCTTTTTCCACAAGATGGTTCGGTTCATCAAGAAAAAGAATACTGTTTTCTCGGGAGAAATATTCCAGAAAAGATACCATTTCTTTTTCTCCTACTTTTTCCACTGCAGGATAAATAGTGATCTCATCAAGATTTTCAAGAGACCGCTGGCTTTCTGCATCAAAGCTCCTGATAGAATCAATTTCATCTCCCCAGAGTTCAATTCTCCAGGGATTTTCCTCTGTAAGAGAGTAAATATCAATGATACCTCCCCTGACAGAAAACTGCCCCGGCATTTCCACTTGTCCTACTCTCTCATATCCAAGCGCGACTAGGGAGTCTTTTAGCTTATCCAGGTCAATGGGACTGTCGCTTTCGTAGTGGATCAGGCTCTTTTTGATTTCTTCTAAAGGAAGCAGAAAATCCATACAACCATCTATACTTGTAACAACTGTGATTCTCTCTTTTTCAAGAAGCGCCTTAATCACCTGCATTCTCTGGCGTATCAGAAGATTTCCATGAATATCCGCCTGAAAAAAAAGAAGATCCTTTGCAGGATAATAATAGACTTCTTTATCATAAAAGCGATAATCCTCATAAATCTCTTTTGCCCTTTTTTCATCTTCTGCAAGAATCAGATGAGATGGAAAAAGCCCGGAAAGTCCATACATCATATGAACCTTCTGGGACTCTATACAGCCGGAGATTTCCAGAATTCCTCTGTTTTCTCCGGCACATTTCTGTATCTGTTCAAACTCTGCAAGCTTTTGCAGAGGCTCTATAAATGCTTTCATATAAACCTCTCAGGCTTTTTTGCGATTATATTCATTCATAGCTGCATCCGGACCCTGGGAAAGCATTTTTTCCACAGCAGCCCCGGCATTTTCGATTGCCTCGTCCACAAGACGTCTGTCGCTGTCTGTAAATCTGGAAAGCACATGGTCTGCCAGATCCCAGCCTTTCGGCTTCGCTCCTACGCCTACCTTGATGCGCAGAAATTTTTCTGTTCCGAGGCGGCGGATAATATCCTTGATTCCGTTATGTCCTCCTGCGCTTCCCTGCTTGCGGATCCGAATCTGTCCCGGCTCCAGGTCAATATCATCATAAATAACGACCAGCTCTGTTTCCGGGTCTACCTTAAAGTAATTTGCCATTTCCTGAACAGGACCGCCGCTTAAATTCATAAAAGACAGCGGTTTCATAAGGATTACTTTCTCCCCTCCTATGACACCTTTTCCATACATGGCATTAAATTTCACCCCTGCCTGGGGAATATTGTATTTCTCAATCAGATAATCAATGGCATCGAACCCCATATTGTGGCGGGTAGCCTCGTACTGCTTGCCGGGGTTGCCTAAACCAACAATTAAATACATTTTCTCTGTTCTCCTATCAGTTAAAGTACACCATTTCTTCTTCAAGCGGGTCGCAAATCTGCACATTTTCTGCATACAGGACGATTCCTTCTCCCTGATATTCCATTCTTCTCTCAAATGCTACTTTTGCTGTTACCTCTACCCATGCTCCCTCTGCAATTTTAGGAGTGTAGGCGCTTTTACAAACATACCCCAGAAATGTAGTATCGTCTGCACAGCAGGTCATAGCAGTTCTTCCGGGAACAAAGAATTTGCTTCCCATTCCTCTTGGTTTCAGGGCTCTTCCCTTAAAACGAACCGTTTTTCCAACGTAAGTTTCCGGATGATCCATTGCGTCCACAAACCAGATTCCGTAATCCTCCGGAAGAATATCAATAACAGGTGCATTGATGTCAAATGGCATTTCGTCTTCAAAAATATCGTCAAGCTCACCCTGCTCGTCCTCAAAAATAACCTCTGCTCTCTGGTTTGCCACCTTAATTCCTCTTCTGTAGGTTGGAAGCGGGTCGCCTTTTTTGCATCGGTTAAACACAACCATATCTGTGTTTCTCACCATATCCATAAAAATAGATTTCATGTTTGCCATGTACATCTGGAAGGTGCTCGCGTCCACACAGGTAATCTGCTGCTCTACTCCCCAGCCGGAAGGAAGCTCCAGTTTATCAAAATTACTTACCAGCCACATTCCGTTATATTCAATTACAACCCGCTCCGGCTGATGAATGATCTCCATTGCAGTGAGGCGCTCTGTTGTAAAATCTTCTTCTTTTTCAATGATTTCCACAACCGTATTTCTCTGTTTCAGAGCCTCAAGATCATACTCTTCCTCCCCTTCCTCACAGAGAATAAGAAGAGTCTTTCCTTCAATTTCAAAATAATCCTGATTCAGGGTAAAATTAAGGAAGGTTGTCTTGCCACTTTCAAGAAAGCCTGTGATTAAGTATATCGGCACTCTGATTTCGTCCATATTTCGTTTCCTCTCAGATTCCGAAAAGCTGTGCCAGCTTCTCTTCGTTTAATTTAGAGCCGATCACACAGAGACGGCCTGTGTACTCCGGCGCTCCCTCCCGGATTTCTGTTTCCTCCGGAACCATGTCAAAGTAAATCCATGTACCGTCCTCACAGGGAAGCATTCCCTTTGCACGAAGAATCACGCCATACTCCTCAGAACCGGAAAGCTTCTCCAGAATATCGGTAAGCTCTTCTTTTGTATATTTGCGGATTGTTTCTTTTCCCCAGCTTGTAAAGACTTCATCTGCATGGTGATGATGATGGTCGTGTCCGCAGCCGCATTCATGCTCGTGGTGATGGTCATGTTCGTGATGATGGTCATGTCCGCAACCGCATTCATGGTCGTGATGGTGGTGTTCGTGATGATGGTCATGCTCCTCATGATGGTGGTGCTGGTGGGGTTCATGATGATGCTCATGTACATGTCCACATTCAGGGCATACTTCCTCTTCCATCATTTCCTCTTCGAGAGATACCGGATGTTCCATAACTTCCACAAGCTTCTCTCCGGAAAGTTTCTCGATAGGAGTTGTAATAATGGCAGCTTTTTTATTGATGCTTCGAAGAAGCTCCATTGCCTCCTGCGCCTTCTTTTCATCTACAATATCGGTACGGCTCATAATAATAGCCCCTGCGTACTCTACCTGATTGTTAAAGAATTCTCCAAAGTTACGCATATACATACGACACTTTTTAGCATCTACTACAGTTGTATAACTGTTCAGTACAATGTCAACTTCTTCCTGGACACCCTGTACTGCTTTAATTACATCGGAAAGTTTTCCTACACCGGAAGGTTCGATTACAATTCTGTCCGGATTATATTTTTCCACAACTTCTTTTAAAGAAGCACCAAAATCTCCTACAAGCGAACAGCAGATACAGCCGGAATTCATCTCACGGATTTCTATTCCTGCCTCTTTCAAAAATCCTCCATCGATTCCGATTTCTCCAAATTCATTTTCAATCAGCACTACCTGCTCGTTCTGAAATCCTTCTTTCAGAAGTTTTTTAATCAGCGTTGTTTTTCCTGCTCCAAGAAAACCGGAAATAATGTCAATCTTAACCATTTTTAATTCCTCCTAAAACAAAGAGGACATGACCCCGTCATGCCCCCGCTTTTTGTATCATCAGCCTTATCAGCCGTTAATCATAAAGTTCATTAATTTGTCAATATCTTCTTTCTCATATGCAACGATTTCCAGTTCCGGAATTTCTCCGCCAGAGAAGATATTTGCAAGAGATACGTACTGGGATAATTTAGATTTCAGATTCAGTCTGTCTCCTTCACCTGTTACCAGTTCTACTCTTCCTTCACAGCTGTCTACTACTTCAAAAAATTTCTCTACGTTTTTAATGTTTGATACTTTCATGTTAATTCTCCTTTCTGGCTGCCGACGGCAAACCTAACATGTATTCTTTTTTTCATTTTCCTGCTTTCGCGCTCATTATAACGCAGGCTTTCCAAAATTGCAAGAGCTTTTAATATAAAAATACTGCAATTCCGTAAGCAGGAAGCGGATATGCAAAAGAAAACGCCCTGTTGTCACATTCTTTTTTCTCAGCTTTAAAAATTTTTGGCTCTGCCATTCCATTTTCATCAAGGATCAGCTTATACTGTTTCTTCTTCGGAACTCCCACTCTGTAGTCAGGACGTGCAACTGGTGTAAAATTACATACAACAAGAACATTATTCCGCTTTGTGGGAGATTTTCGCACAAAACTGAAAATACTTCTGTCTCCATCGTTTGCGTTGATCCATTCAAAGCCTTCCGGATCATTATCCCCTGCGTAAAGCGCAGGATATTTTTTATATATATGAAGAAGATCTTTCACAAAGCTCTTTAAGTTTCTGTGGCCGTCTTCTCCAAGAAGAAACCAGTCAAGCTCTCTCTCCTCACTCCACTCACGAAGCTGTCCAAAATCCTGTCCCATAAAGAGAAGCTTCTTTCCGGGGTGGCAAAACATAAAAGTATATCCTGCTTTCAGATTTTTAAACTTCTCATCCAGTTCTCCCGGCATCTTACTTAACATGGAGCATTTCAGATGAACCACCTCATCATGGGAAAGAACAAGTATGTAACGTTCACTGTAAGCATACACCATAGAAAACGTCATCTTATTGTGGTTAAATTTACGGAAGTACGGATCAAGCTTCATGTATTCCAGGAAATCGTTCATCCAGCCCATATTCCACTTAAGGGAAAATCCAAGACCATCTTCTTCTGCCTTTCCAGTCACCTTGGGCCATGCTGTGGATTCCTCAGCGATCATCATCGTTCCATGATTTCTTCCGAGAACAACTGTATTCAGATGTTTGAAAAACTCAATGGCTTCCAGATTCTTATTTTCTCCGTACTTATTTGCCACCCACTCTCCGTCCTTTTTTCCGTAATCAAGATAGAGCATAGAAGCAACTGCATCTACACGAAGGCCGTCCACATGGCACTCCTCCACCCAGAAAAGCGCATTCGCAATAAGGAAGTTCTTTACCTCCGGTCTTCCGTAATTATAAATCTTTGTCCCCCAGTCAGGGTGCTCTCCCTGTCTCGGATCTTCATGTTCGTACACAGCCGTTCCGTCAAAGTTTGCAAGACCGTGCTCGTCTTTCGGAAAATGAGCCGGAACCCAGTCAAGAATGACACCAATTTTCTGTCTGTGAAGATAATCTACCAGATACTTGAAATCCTGCGGTGTTCCGTATCTTGAAGTAGGCGCATAATATCCGGTTACCTGGTATCCCCAGGAGCCGTCAAAGGGGTGCTCTGCAATTCCCATAAGCTCCACATGTGTGTAGCCCATCTCTTTTACATATTCTGCAAGTCTCGGCGCTGCTTCCCTGTAATTATAAAAACCTTTCTCATTTTCCTCTGTAGAAGGGTGTTTCATCCAGGAACCAAGATGTACCTCATAAATAGATACAGGCTGAACCTTTTCATCAAAGTTCTCCCTCTGCTTCATCCATTTATCATCTGTCCACTTGTAATCGGAAATGTCCGTAATTCTGGAAGCAGTTCCAGGGCGCAGCTCTGCTTCATTTGCATAAGGATCCGCTTTATAAAGCTCTTCCCCATGCGCTCCCTCAATATAAAATTTATAGAGCTGCCCCGTCTTTGCTCCCGGGACAAACACTTCATAAACGCCTATCTCCCCTGCTTTTTGCATTGGATTTGCCCCTGTGTCCCAGTCGTTAAATTCGCCCACAACAGAAACGCTTTTTGCATTGGGAGCCCATACTGCAAAATAAACGCCTTTTTTCCTTTTTACAGAAGTCGGGTGTGCCCCCAGTTTTTTATATATTTCATAATGTGTCCCCTGTCCAAAAAGATACTGGTCAAGCTGTGTAAACTCCATTTCTTTCTCCTCCCCGCTTTCTTTATTTAAACGCTGCGATCTCACTTTCATTTGGTTTCAGGCGAATACGGAGCATTCCGTTTTCTTCATGCAAATTGTCTCCGCTTAAAAGGCTTGTATATGTTTTTCCTGAAACAGGAACACGAATACAGAGTTCTGCTTCCTGTTCGTCATTATTTACTGCCACAAGAACGCCTTCTTCTCCCAGAATTCTTGCAAAAGCATACTGCCTGTTTGTAAGAAGAAGCTCCTGATACGTTCCTTCTGAAAGCGCTTTCTGCTCTTTATGGATTTTCCCAAGTGTACAAATCCATTCATAAAGCTTTTTATCCGGCATATTTTCCTTTATTTCCTGAAGATCTATCTTCGGACGAAGAGGCGCGTCATTCCCCCCTTCTTTCCTTCCCTGTACGCCAAACTCAGAGCCATAATATATAGAAGGGATTCCCGGAAGCGTAAACAGAAGCGTATGAACCGGATAAATATGTCCCTGCACATTTAATTTGGAAGCGATTCTGTCCACATCGTGATTATCTACAAAGGAGTACAGCTTCATTCCCCTGTAAATTCCTCCGTTCTGGTCAAATTCTCTTCTGATTGTATGGGCAATCTCAAAATAATTATGGTCATTATGACCGGAATAAAGTCCCTTATGAAGCTCATAATTTGTCACGCTGTTTAATTTATCCGGAGAAATATACCTGCTGTAATCTCCGTGGATCACTTCTCCCATCAGCCAGAAATCTTCTTTTCTGGAATCTACATAACGCCTCATTTCTTCCATAAAAGAAAATTCCAGACAGTCCGCACAGTCAAGACGGATTCCGTCAATATCAAACTCATCGATCCAGAACCCGATCACATCAAGAATATACTCCCGTACCTTCGGCTCCCAGTAATTTAAGTTTACCAGCT
>JAUNAX010000071.1 GCA_030527365.1 Eubacteriales bacterium
GCCAACCTTGAAAAAATAATACAGGTGGGATATAATGACGAAAAGATTTGAAAAACGGGAGTTAAGAGAAAATGAATTATCAGGAAAGCCGGAAATACATAGAAGATTCCCAGAAATACGGAAGTGTTCTGGGACTTGACAATATGAGGGAACTTATGAATCGCCTGGGGAATCCTCAGGATAAACAGAAAATCATTCATGTGGCTGGAACCAATGGAAAAGGTTCTGTGATTGCATATTTATATACGGTACTAACGGAGGCAGGATACAAAGTGGGACGTTATATTTCCCCGACGCTTTATTCTTACAGAGAACGTATGGAGATTTCGGGGGAAATGATTTCCAGGGAGGACTTTGCTCTTTGTCTTTCCAGGACAGCCCAGGCGATTTCTCAGATGACAGAGGAAGGTCTGCCTCATCCCACCCCTTTTGAGATTGAAACGGCGGTGGCATTTTTGTTTTTTGAGATGAAAAAATGTGATCTGGTACTTCTTGAAGTGGGAATGGGAGGAAGCCTGGATGCTACAAATATTATAAAAGCGCCTCTTTTGTCAGTTCTTGTTTCTATTAGCATGGATCATATAGGATTTCTTGGAAATACCCTGGGAGAGATTGCAGGAACAAAGGCTGGTATTATAAAAAAAGGCTGTTCTATGATAACGGTACATCAGAAACAGGAGGCGGAAGATGCCATAAAACAGGCGTGTGAAGTATGTGGGGTTCCTTACAGAGAGGCAGATGGGCAGCTTGCCCATGTGACGGAGGAAGGTCCGGAAGGACAGAGTTTTCTTTATAAAGGAGAGGAATATCGGATTTCCCTTGGAGGTGTTTATCAGAAGGAAAATGCAGTGCTGGCAATCGAGACGCTGGAGATCCTTTCGAGCCTTGGATTTTCCACTACAGAGAAACAGAGAAAAGAAGGGCTTTTCCATACAAGATGGAATGGTCGCTTTACGGTTCTTTCAAGAGCACCTCTCTTTATCGTAGACGGGGCGCATAACCCTGCTGCGGCAGAAAAAATGGCTTCCTCCATACGTCATTATTTCAATGGAAAAAAGATTTATTTTATTATGGGAATGTTCCGGGATAAAGATTACAGAGCTGTCCTTTCGAAAACCTGCCCTTATGCGGAAAAGATTTTTACCATTGAAGCGCCGGATAATCCAAGAGCTCTGCCCGCAGATGAACTTGCGCTTGCGGCAAAAGAGTTTCATAGAGATGTGCAGGCAATGAAAAATATTGAGGAAGCAGTGGAAGCTGCATATTCTCTGGCAGATGAGGAAGCTGTGATCCTCGCTTTTGGCTCTCTTTCCTTTATTGGGATTTTAAGCGAGACAGTAAAAAAATGGAAGGACAGACAGAAAAATGCTTGATTTACAGGAATGCAGAAGAAAAATTGATGAAATAGATGAAGAAATACTGCGGCTTTTTCAGAAACGAATGGAAATTTGTGAAGATGTGGCAGCATATAAAATAAAGACAGGAAAAAAGGTTCTTGACCCGGAAAGAGAAAAGCAGAAAATCGAAGCTTTAAAAAGCAGAGCAGACGGTGCATTTAATGTTCTGGGAGCTCAGGAACTGTTTCAGCAAATCATGGCAATCAGCAGAAAACGTCAGTATCAGCTTCTGGGAGAAAAGGGGGCGGAAGAAAAGGAAGATTTTCTCTTTGTAAAAAAACTGTCTCTTAAAAACGCAAATGTGGCATTTCAGGGAGTGGAGGGCGCCTATAGCTACGCTGCCATGCGTGCGTATTTTGGTGAGGAAATAAAAAGTTTTCATGTAAAAACATGGAGAGACGCTATGGAAGCGGTAAAAAACGGAGAAGCGGATTACGCAGTGCTTCCTATTGAAAATTCCACAGCAGGGATTGTGGCGGATATTTATGACCTGTTGACAGAATATCAGCTTTTTATTGAAGGAGAGCAGATTATCCGTGTGGAGCATGTACTTCTGGGGCTTCCGGGAACAGAACTTTCTCAGATAAAGAGTGTGGTTTCCCATCAGCAGGGACTGGCTCAGTGTAAAAAATATCTGGAGAATCATCAGGAGTGGAACAGGGCGGAGGCTGCAAATACAGCAGGAGCTGCGAAGAAAGTGAAGGAAGACGGCGATGCTTCTCAGGCTGCCATTGCAAGCCGGGAAGCGGGCGAAGTGTTCGGGCTTTCTGTTCTTGCAGAAAATATTTGTGAAAATCAGGAAAATTCCACAAGATTTATCATTGTGGGAAAACATCCTGTATGTGAAGAGGGAGCAGAAAAAATCAGCGTGTGCTTTGAGCTGCCTCATGAGAGCGGAACCCTTTATAATATGTTGTCTCATATTATTTATAATGGTCTGAATATGACAAAGATTGAATCCCGACCCATTCCTGGAAAAACCTGGGAGTACCGTTTCTTTGTGGACTTTGAAGGAAATTTAAGAGACAGCGCTGTAAAAAATGCGCTCCGTGGTCTGGAATCCGAAGCTATTCTTCTTCGGATTCTGGGAAATTACGGAAGGAAAAGAGGCGAATAAAGTTGGATTTGGGAGAATGTATTCTTTACCGGGATTTTTCAGAGGGAAAAATACTGGCAGATATGGTATCGCTTATAAATGCCTGTGAAAAAGAACAGATTCCGGAAAGAGGAAAAGAGCTTTTATACCAGTGTGTGCACGGGCTTGTGGAGATGGCGGGAATGTATGGCTTTTCCGGAAATCTCTGGCACAATTATCTGACGTTTCTTCTTGTAAACCATGAAAATGCGTTCAGCATGGCGTGTGAGATAAAGGGTGCAGTTTCCGGGAGTATCAACTGTCTTGCACAACAGGATTTTTCTGTTTTTAAAGAATTGTATGAATTTGATTTAAAACGTCTTGATTATATGTATGGAACAGGATGTTGTTCTGTGATCTGTGATTATGAAAATGTGGATGGGAGCAGCAAGATGTTCAATTCCCGGATCCGGGACAGAATCAGTAGTATGAGCCGGACTTTGGCAGAGGCTTCTTCTGTCAGTGAATTTATGGACGATATGGTGGCATTTTACCGGGATTTCGGAGTGGGAAAGCTTGGGCTTCATAAGGCGTTTCGCATTGAACATGGAGAAAAAGGAGAAGTTATAATTGCTCCTATTACAAGAATTGCCCATGTGAAGCTTGAAGATCTTGTGGGATATGAAATTCCAAAGCAGAAGCTCATTGAAAATACAGAGGCATTTGTGCAGGGGAGAAAAGCAAATAACTGTCTTCTTTTCGGTGATGCGGGAACAGGAAAATCTTCAAGCATCAAAGGGATTTTAAATCGCTATTATGAGGACGGACTTCGTGTGATCGAGGTGTATAAACACCAGTTTCAGGATTTAAACGAGGTGATTCGTCAGATTAAAAACAGGAATTATAAATTTATTTTATATATGGATGATCTGTCCTTTGAGGAATTTGAGATTGAATATAAATACCTGAAAGCTGTGATCGAGGGAGGTCTTGAGAAAAAGCCGGATAATATTTTGATTTATGCTACCAGCAACCGCCGCCATCTTGTAAGGGAACGTGCGGGAGATAAGCTGGAAATTATGGATGAAGACGATTTGCATTCTTCTGATACAGTGCAGGAAAAGCTTTCTCTTGTATACAGGTTCGGAGTGCGGATTTATTTCGGAGCACCAAATAAAAAGGAATTTCAGAATATAGTAAAGGTTCTGGCAGAGCGCCACCGTATTTCCCTGCCTGAAGAGGAACTTCTTCTTGAGGCGAATAAATGGGAGCTTTCTCACGGAGGGCTGACAGGGCGAACTGCCCAGCAATTTATTGACTATCTTCTGGGAAAGGGGGAATAAAGGAATATGGCAGTTACAACATTTGCAGCGATTGATGTAGGTTCTTATGAGGTGAGTATGAAAATCTTTGAGCTTTCCAGAAAAGTGGGATTTAAAGAACTCACAGATATACGATACCGTCTGGAGTTGGGAAAGGGTGCGTATTCAAGAGGAAAACTTGAGAGAGATATGGTAGATGCTCTCTGTGGGATCCTTCTTGATTTTAAGAGGGTGATGAAGGAATTCGGAGCAGAGGAGTACAGAGCCTGTGCCACCAGCGTTTTCCGGGAATTGAAAAATCCTATCGTGATTTTAGAGCAGGTATTTCAGAGAACCGGAATCCAGGTGGAGATTTTAAGTAATGCAGAGCAGCATTTTCTGGGATATAAATCCATTGCAGCTATAGAGACAGGATTTAAGAAAATGATCCAGAAGGGAACTGCCATTCTTGATGTAGGGGGCGGAAGCCTTCAGGTTTCGCTTTTTGATAAAGATGCGCTTGTGACGACCCAGAGCCTTAAGATGGGTAGTATGAGAGTTCGGGAACGGTTAAAAGAGCTGGAAAAGACATCGAATCATTACGGGCAGCTTGTAGAGGAATTTATCCGAAATGATATTATGAGTTTTCAGCGTCTTTACTTAAAGGACCAGGATATTAAGAATGTAATCCTTATGGGCGATTTTCTGACGGATACCATTTTCCAGGAGGAGAGAAGGGACAATATCGTAACGAAAGCGGAGTTTATGAATAAGTATGAGCAGGTTGTGGATATGCCGGTGCAGCGGCTTTCGGAAATGATGGAGATTGACCCGGAATATGCTTCTCTTGTAGTTCCGACTATGGTTATCTGTAAAAACTTTATCGAGGTCTTTAATGCAGAAGCCCTCTGGGCGCCTGGTCTTTCCCTTCTTGATGGAATTGCATACGATTTTGCGGAAAAGAAAAAGTTTATAAAAAGCGCTCATAATTTTGAGAACGATATTATTATAGCGTCCAAAAATATTGCAAAACGGTATTCTACAGGGAAAAATCATATTAACGGAACAACGGAGATTGCACTTGCCATTTTCGACAGCATCAAAAAAGTACACGGAATGGGGGCAAGAGAGCGGCTTCTTTTACAGATTGCAGTTCTTCTTCACGATTGTGGAAAGTATATCAGTATGGGAGATGTGTCGGAATGTTCCTATCGGATTATTATGGAAACGGAAATTATCGGTCTTTCCACAAGAGAGAGAAATATTATTGCAAATGTAGTGCGCTATAATACAAAAGAGTTTCGCCAGTACGGCACGTATGAAGGCGGAACGACGACGGACAGGGACAATTATCTTCTGATCGCAAAGCTTACGGCAATTCTCCGGATTGCAAATGCGATGGACAGAAGTCATTATCAGAAGGTGACAGACATAAGAACGGTATTAAAAGAAAGAGAACTTTCTGTGATCGTGGATTCTCCGAGAGATCTTTCTCTGGAGCTTGGGCTGCTGAGAGATAAGGTGGAGTTTTTTGAAGAGGTTTTTGGAATCCATCTTGTGCTGAGACGGAAGAGAAGAATATAGGCAGGAACGTCTGCGGGAGGGAAATATGGATATTAAAAAATTTGAAAAGCCGGAATATTTCGGGAACAGAGAATTGAGCTGGCTGAAATTTAATGACAGAGTATTAAGTGAAGCCCGTGATAAGAGTCTTCCTCTTTTTGAAAGACTGAAATTTTTAAGCATTACAGCGTCAAATCTTGATGAATTTTTCATGGTGCGTGTGGCATCTTTAAAAGACCAGGTTCATGCAGGCTATTCAAAAACAGATATTGCAGGTCTGACGGCAAAAGAACAGTTAAAAGAAATCAGTGTTCAGACACATGAGCTTGTTCATATGCAGTATACTACCTTGAACCGTTCTCTTCTCCCGGCTCTTGCAAAATCGGGAATGCACCTTGTTGTGGAGCATGAACTTTTAAATAAAGAACAGGGTGAGTTTGTAGACCGGTACTTTGAGGATAATGTGTATCCTGTTCTGACGCCCATGGCAATGGATTCCTCCAGACCGTTTCCCCTTATCCGGAATAAGACGTTAAATATTGGGGCTCTCATTTCCAAAAAGGATAAAAAGAAGGGGAAAGAACAACTGGAGTTTGCCACTGTGCAGGTTCCGTCTGTTCTTCCGAGAGTGATTCAGATTCCTTCTGCGAAAAAGGGAGACACAACAGTCATTCTTCTGGAGGAAATTATTGAACGGAATATTGAAAAGTTGTTTTTGAGCTACAACGTAGTCTGCGCGCATCCGTACCGTATTATGAGAAATGCAGACCTTACTATTGATGAGGACGAAGCGGAAGATCTTCTTGTGGAAATTCAGAAACAGCTGAAAAAGCGTCAGTGGGGCGAAGTAATCCGTCTTGAGGTCCAGGAAAAGACAGATGAACGTCTTTTAAAAATTCTGAAAACGGAATTTGAAATTAAGGAAGAGGATATTTTTGAGATAAGCGGTCCTCTTGACCTTACCATGCTTATGAAGGTTTATGGACAGGAAGGATTTGACAAATACAGGACGCCAAGGTACGTTCCTGCTCCTGTGCCCCGGTTCCGGGAAGAAAAAGATATTTTTAAGGTAATCCGTAAAGGGGACGTATTTCTTCATCACCCCTATATGAGCTTTGACCCTGTGGTGGATTTTGTGCGTCAGGCAGCAAAAGATCCGGAGGTTCTTGCTATTAAACAGACACTTTATCGTGTCAGCGGAAATTCTCCGATTATTGCAGCTCTTGCTCAGGCGGCAGAAAACGGAAAGCAGGTATCGGTTCTTGTGGAATTAAAGGCTCGTTTTGACGAGGAAAATAATATTGTGTGGGCGAAAAAGCTGGAAAAAGCAGGCTGCCATGTTATTTATGGACTGGTGGGCTTAAAAACTCACAGTAAAATTACCCTTGTGGTGCGCCGGGAAGAAACGGGAATCCGCAGATATGTGCATCTGGCAACTGGAAATTATAACGATTCCACAGCGAAAATTTATACAGACTGTGGTATTTTTACATGCGATGAACGATTCGGAGAAGATGCGACTGCTGTCTTTAATATGCTTTCCGGATATTCAGAGCCAAAGAAATGGAATAAGCTGATTGTTGCGCCAATCTGGATGAAAGACCGTTTCCTGAAGCTGATAGAAAGAGAGGCGGAACACGCAAAGAAGGGAATGCCTGCTTATATTGTGGCAAAAATGAATTCTTTGTGTGATCCTGTGATTATGGCAGCGCTTTATTATGCTTCTTCCTGCGGTGTACAGATTTATCTTCTTGTCCGGGGGATCTGCTGTTTGAAGGTGGGCATTCCGGGCGTGAGTGAAAATATCCATGTGCGTTCTATTGTGGGAGATTTTCTGGAGCACAGCCGTATTTTCTACTTCCATAATGGAGGAAGCGAAGAGATTTATATGGGAAGTGCAGATTGGATGCCGAGGAATCTTGATCGTCGTGTGGAAATTGTATTTCCGGTGGAAGATGAAGCCATCAAAAAGGAACTGGTCCATATTTTGACTCTGGAATTTAAAGATAATGTAAAAGCTCATCTTCTGAAAAGTGATGGTAGTTATGAGAAGCAGGATAAACGAGGAAAGATTCTTATAAATTCTCAGATGGAATTTTGCCGGGAAGCAACGGAGCAGGCACAGGAAAAACAGGCGAAAAAAGAAAAAAGCAGGGTATTTATCCCAGCAGAACCTGCGGAAGATGTAGAGGAGTAAATAGGAAATAAAAACTGTATTCGGATAAAAGTGGGGCGTATGTCCTGCTTTTATCCGAGTTTGTGCAGTTGCAAGCAAAACAAAAAGCACCGAGAATCATCTCGATGCTTAAAACAGCCAGTACGGGAATCGAACCCGTGTTTCCGCCGTGAGAGGGCGGCGTCTTAACCCCTTGACCAACTGGCCATATGACATATGTTTTGATTTTGATAAATATCAGAATATTGATATTTAAAGCAGCCAGTACGGGAATCGAACCCGTGTTTCCGCCGTGAGAGGGCGGCGTCTTAACCCCTTGACCAACTGGCCTCATGTCATATGTTTTTGTGTTGTCTCAACCGACTTGCTTAGTATATAACAAGTTTTGATAAAATGCAAGTCTTTTTTTCAAAAAAATAAAAAAAATTTTAAAAAGAGAAATAGCATGAAAAACAAAGAGAATTTAGTGTTGACCAAACATGTTTTCTGATATACAATATGGAAAGAAACAGACCGGCACTTTTTGCAAGTGCCGGTTTTAAATGCGCAAGTTTAGAAAGGAATGGAAGAATGCCAAAAAAGAACACCTATGATGCAGCCAGTATTTCTGTTCTGGAAGGACTGGAGGCAGTAAGAAAGCGTCCTGGTATGTATATAGGAAGTGTTTCCAGAAAAGGATTGAACCATCTGATATATGAAATTGTAGATAATGCGGTGGACGAACATCTTGCAGGATACTGCAGCAAAATTCATGTAGTGCTGGAAAAAGACGGATCCTGTACAGTGGAAGACAACGGAAGAGGAATTCCTGTAGATATGCACGAGAAAGGTGTTTCTGCAGAACGCCTTGTTTTTACTACTTTACATGCAGGAGGAAAATTTGATAATTCTGCATACAAGACAAGCGGTGGTCTTCATGGCGTAGGTTCTTCTGTTGTTAATGCTTTGTCCACATATCTTGATATAAAAATCAGCAGGGACGGATATGTTCACCATGATCACTATGAAAGGGGGATTCCCGCTCTTGAGCTGGAAGAAGGACTGCTTCCAAAGCTTGGAAGAACGAAACAGACAGGAACCTGTATTAATTTTCTTCCGGATCCGGAAATTTTTGAAAAGACAAGATTTTCAGCAACAGAGGTAAAAAGCCGTCTCCATGAAACAGCATACTTAAATCCGGAACTTACTATCTGTTTTGAGGACAAAAGAAAAGAGGAGCCGGAAAAAATCGAGTTTCATGAGCCGGAGGGAATTATCGGTTTTATTCGCGATCTGAATCACAATGTAGAAGCCCTGCATGAGCCTGTTTATATAAAAGGTGAGGCAGAAGGAATCCAGGTGGAGGCTGCTTTTCAGTTTACAAACGAGTTTCGGGAAAACGTTCTCGGATTTTGTAACAACATTTATAATGCAGAGGGAGGGACTCATCTTACAGGCTTTAAAACAACCTTTACGACTGTTATGAATACATATGCCCGTGAAATTGGCGTTCTCAAGGAAAAAGATGCAAATTTTACAGGTGCGGATATTCGAAACGGCATGACAGCTGTTGTGTCTATCAAGCATCCGGCGCCAAGATTTGAAGGGCAGACAAAGACAAAGCTTGACAATCAGGATGCGGCAAGAGCAACGGGAAAAGTAATGGGCGAGCAGCTTGTCCTTTATTTTGACAGGAATCTTGAGGTTTTAAAGACTGTGCTTTCCTGCGCGGAAAAAGCAGCAAAGATACGAAAGACAGAGGAACGGGCAAAGACAAATCTTCTTACAAAACAGAAGTATTCCTTTGATTCCAATGGAAAGCTTGCAAACTGCGAGAAAAAAGACCCGGCTCTTTGCGAGATTTTTATTGTGGAGGGAGATTCCGCAGGCGGTTCTGCGAAAACAGCGAGAGACCGAAATTATCAGGCGATTCTTCCCATCAGAGGAAAGATCCTGAACGTGGAAAAAGCGACTATTGACAAGGTACTGGCAAATGCGGAAATTAAAACCATGATCAATGCTTTTGGCTGTGGTTTTTCCGAAGGCTACGGAAATGATTTTGATATTACAAAGCTTCGCTATGATAAAATTGTGATTATGGCAGATGCAGATGTGGACGGTGCTCATATTTCAACCCTTCTTCTTACCTTATTTTATCGGTTTATGCCGGAGCTGATTTATGAGGGACACGTATATATTGCCATGCCGCCTTTATATAAAGCAATGCCGAAAAAAGGTCAGGAGGAGTATCTCTACGATGATAAGGAGCTTGAGCGTTACCGGAAAACCCATAAGCCGGGAAGCTTTACTCTTCAGAGATATAAAGGTCTTGGAGAGATGGATGCCCAGCAGCTTTGGGATACCACTTTAAACCCGGAAACAAGAATGATGAAGCGTGTGGAAATTGAAGATGCCCGTCTTGCTTCCAGTGTGACGGAAATTCTTATGGGAAGCGAAGTTCCCCCGAGAAAGGCGTTTATTTACGAACACGCACAGGATGCAGAGCTTGATATTTAGGAGATAGATGAATTATGGAAACAAAACAGGACAATATTATTCGCACGGATTATTCGGAAATCATGCAGAAGTCTTATATTGACTATGCCATGAGCGTAATTGTATCAAGAGCCCTTCCGGATGTGAGGGACGGTTTAAAGCCGGTACAGAGAAGAACCCTCTATGATATGTATGAACTTGGAATCCGTTATGACAGACCATATAGAAAATGTGCCCGTATTGTGGGAGATACAATGGGTAAATATCACCCCCACGGAGACAGCTCTATTTATGAGGCGCTTGTTGTGATGGCGCAGGAGTTTAAAAAAGGAAAAACTCTTGTAGACGGTCACGGAAATTTCGGTTCCATAGAAGGAGACGGCGCGGCAGCCATGCGATATACAGAAGCGCGTCTGGAAAAGCTGACCCAGGAGGTATTTCTTGAGGATCTTGATAAAAATGTGGTGGATTTTCTTCCAAACTTTGATGAGACAGAGAAAGAACCGGAGGTTCTTCCTGTACGGATTCCCAATC
>JAUNAX010000072.1 GCA_030527365.1 Eubacteriales bacterium
ATAACACAAACGAAAGTGTTTTTAAAAACGGAGGGCTGGAAATTGATTACAGCGCAGCGGTTGTAAAACTTGACGGGGAGGAGCTTCATCTTATGCCCCTGGAGTACAGCCTTCTCTGCCTTCTTGCCCAGAACGTAGGCAAGGTTCTGACGTATCAGTTTATTCTGGAAAAAGTATGGCAGAATGGTGTGGGAAGTGATATTTCTTCCCTTCGCGTATACATGGCTTCTCTTCGAAAAAAGTTGGAGAAGGATAAGGAAAAACCAACGTACATCCAGACTCATATTGGAATAGGGTATAGAATGCTGAATGTGGAAGATTAGAAAGTCAGAGCTTTTCCTGTGCCATGCGGAGGAATTCTTCCATTGCTCTTGTTAAATATCGCCCTTTTTTCCAGTAAAAATAAATGCTTCTGTGACTGTAATGACCGGACAGCTTGTAAAAAATCACATTGTTGTGATAGGGAACGCGGGAAATCAGGGTATCACTGATAAAAGAAATTCCCATTCCTGAACACGTTATATTATAGGAAGTCATCTGCTGGTCAAGTTCAAAGAGAATCTTCGGTGTCAGATGATTTTCCTTAAAAATTCCCATTCCCCTCTTTCGCGTATCGTTTTCCGGCTTTAAGATAATAAAAGGTTCAGATTCAAAATATCTTAAAGGGACAGGGGGAATCTCCGGATTTAAAAAACTTTTGTCCCGGATTTGTTCCGGCAGAATATGAAAGGCGGAAAGCCTGCTGTTTACAGAAAAAGAGGCAGGTACTGCAAGAAGAAGATGTTCCTCCTGGTAAATACAGGAGGAAAAATTTTCTTCCTGGATAATTCCGTTATCGAGCATAAGATCAATTTTTCCATTCTGTAAAAGAGCGGTAAGCTCTGTCGTATTTTCTTCTTTTAATTTCAGCTTTACAAGAGGGTATTCTCTGGAAAATTCTGCCATAAGAGGGGGAAGAACCCAGGAAGAAAAAAGGCTGCTTCCTCCAAGGGTAAGATTTCCCGTCTGAAGTCCGCCCCAGTCATTTATATATTCTGTAAAATCACTTTCCACAGACATGAGTTTTTCCACTGTGCGGATATACTGTACTCCCGGCTCTGTAAGCTGGAGAGGCTTGGTACTTCTGTCAAAAACAGGGTATCCGATTTTTTCCTCGATTCTTTTTACGGTAGCGCTTAAAGAAGGCTGTGAAATAAAGAGACTTTTGGCTGCTTTGGAAAAGCTGCCCTCCTTGTAAACTGCATATATGTAGTGCATTCCCTGAAACATGGACTCCTCCATAACTTTAAAATTATACTATTTATATTTTAATATGTATTTGATTATATTGTAATGGTTTCCTATAATAAGGTCAAGAGAAAACGTACATACAGTGTACACGGGAGGAAAAGTAATGAAAGAAACACTTGCGGATTTTCGCGTAGAAAAAGATTCCATCGGAACAAAGGACGTTCCGGAAAATGTTTATTATGGAGTACAGTCTTTGCGTGCAGCAGAGAATTTTCATATTACCGGATTAAATATGCATCCGGAAATCATCAACAGTCTTGCATACATAAAAAAAGCAGCTGCTATCACAAACTGTGAGGTGGGAATTCTGGACAAATCCATTGCAACTGCTATTGTTTCTGCCTGTGACGAGATTCTGGCAGGAAAACTTCACGAGGACTTTATTGTAGACCCGATCCAGGGTGGCGCAGGAACTTCTGTGAATATGAATGCAAATGAGGTTATTGCAAACCGTGCCATTGAGATTCTGGGAGGACAGAAAGGAGATTACTCCATTGTCAATCCAAACGATCATGTAAACTGCGGTCAGTCCACAAATGACGTTATCCCGACAGCAGGAAAAATGACGTCTCTCCGTCTTCTTAAAAATCTGAAAACAGAGCTTCTCCGTCTTCATAAGTCTCTCTGTAAAAAGGCAGATGAGTTTGATGGAATTCTGAAAATGGGACGTACACAGATGCAGGACGCAGTTCCCATTCGTCTGGGACAGGAATTTAAGGCATATTCCGTTGCAGTTATGCGCGACATTCACCGTATGGACAAGGCGATGGACGAGATGCGCTGCCTGAATATGGGTGGAACAGCAATCGGAACAGGTATTAATGCAGACGAGGCATATTTAAAAAGAATTGTTCCAAACTTAAATGAGGTTTCCGCTATGGATTTTGTCCAGGCATTCGATTTAATTGACGCAACACAGAACCTTGACCCGTTTGTGGCAGTTTCCGGAGCAGTAAAAGCCTGTGCCGTTACTCTGTCAAAAATCGCAAATGACCTTCGTCTCATGTCATCAGGACCAAGAGCCGGATTCCACGAAATCAATCTTCCGGCAAAACAGAACGGCTCTTCCATTATGCCGGGAAAAGTGAATCCAGTTATTCCGGAGGTAGTAAATCAGGTTGCCTTCTATGTAATCGGAAACGATATGACAATTACAATGGCAGCAGAGGCAGGACAGCTGGAGCTGAACGCATTTGAGCCGATTATTTTCTACTGTATGTTCCAGTCTATCGACACACTGGCATACGCAGTACAGACCTTCGTGGATAACTGTATTGAGGGAATCACAGCAAACGAGACAAGATGCCGTTATCTTGTAGAAAACAGCGTGGGAATTATCACTGCAATCTGTCCTCATATTGGATACCAGAAAGCGGCGGACGTTGCGAAAAAAGCAATTAAAACAGGAGAATCTGTACGTACCCTTATTTTACAGGAAGGACTTCTTGAAGAAGAAGAGCTGGACTGCATTTTAGATCCGGAAAACATGACCGAACCTGGAATTTCAGGAAAAGAGCTTATGAAGAAAAATATATAAGAAAATCATTTATAAGAGCAGGCAGCTTTGGGAGACCGAAGCTGCCTGTTTAAGCTTTGATATAAGCGAGTGAAGATACAGGATAAAATTCAAGATAGAAATAATGATAATTTAACTATAAATTTTCACTGTTTTAAGTTGATATTTTAGCTGCATATGAGTATAATAAAAATAAAAGACAAGGAGGTGTGACTGATGGCAAATATTATGGATTGTCTTGTGCCGATTTCATTATTTAACAAAGGACAGGCAACAAAAATTTTTAATCGGCTCAGAGAAACAAAAGAATTGTTTGTACTGAAGAATAATCAGCCTTCCGCTGTTATTTTATCACCGGAAGAATACACCAGACTGACGGAAATAGAAGAAAATTATATGTTGTTATTAGAAGCAACAAATCGACTGGAAGAAAATGGAACAAAACCTGCCATACCGATGGAATCCGTTATGGCAGATTTGGGAATCAGCGAGAAAGATCTTGAAGGAGCGGAGGAAGTGGAGATAGAATGAGCTGGAGTGTAGAATTTTTGGAAGAAGCAAAAAAAGATATACAAAAGCTGGAGCGTTCTGCCACGATTCAAGTCTTAAAAGGAATTCAAAAAGTAAGCAAAAATCCGCTTCCTGTTCAAGAAGGGGGATACGGAAAGCCGTTGGGAAATAAGAACGGTGTGAATCTTACAAACCTTTTAAAAATTAAATTTCGCGATTTGGGAATTCGAGTAGTATATAAGATAGAACGAATGGAAGATACTATGAAAATCATAGTTGTTTCTGCAAGGACAGATGAGCAGGTTTATCGCGAGGCTGTCAAGAGGAGACAAAAATATGAATTATGAATATTGAGGTACAGTAGAGGCAGCTTTGGGAGACCGAAGCTGCCTCTACTGTATAATAAAATATATGAAATTATAAAAGCTCTTAAAAATTTCTTGACTGTAAACCCTGTTTATACCTTAAAATAAAAGAAAAAATCTTTCTGAAAAAGGGGAAGGGAACATGACAATAAAAGAAGTGGAGAATCAGACAGGGCTTACCCGCTCCAACGTACGCTTTTACGAAAAGGAAAAGCTCATTGAGCCGTCCAGGAATGAGAGTAATGGATACAGAGAATATTCAGAGAAGGATGTAGAAGATATTAAAAAGATTGCATACCTTCGTACACTTGGCGTTTCTATAGAAGAAATTAGAAATATTATTTCAGGACAGACTACTCTTTGTGAGGTTATGAAAAAACAGGGAGAAGTTTTGAAAGGACAGATTACAGAGTTAAATCAGGCGCAGCATATGTGCGAAAAAATCCTGGAAGAGGAAAATGTAACATACGATACATTAAAAGTAGAAAAGTATGTAGAAGAACTTCCAGATTACTGGAAAGAAAATGCTCCGGTTTTCAAACTGGATTCTGTAAGCTTTCTGTATCTGTGGGGAAGTTTTGCGATGTGGGTTTTTCTGACCGTTTTGTGTCTTATGACAGCCGTACTATTCTATGAGAAACTTCCGCCGGAAATTCCTGTACAGTGGAATAATGGAGTGGTATCTTCTATGGTAAATAAAAAGTTTATTTTTGCTTATCCGGTATTCTGTGCAGTCATTCGTTATCTGCTCCGTCCGATTCTCTATGTAAAGCTTCAGGTAAGAAATTTTTACAGGGAGATTATCGCAGAATATCTTACAAATTATATATGTTTTGTGGCTTTGTCTGCAGAAGTTTTTTCCATTCTTTTTCTGTATGGTATTGTGAAAAATATTGTGTTACTTCTGGCAGTGGACACCATAGTTTTGCTTGGAATGTTGCTGGCAGGATTAGTGAAAATGGATTTAAGAGCGAAGAAATGAAGGTTGGATTTGTATATATAATTGTGTATAATAGAAAATAAAAAAGTAATTTTAAGAGAAATAAAAGGAATCGAAATATGAAAATCATCATCATAGAGGACGAAATCATCATACGAAATGAGCTTCAGATTCTCCTTGAAAATGCTGGCTATGAAACGCTTGCTCCTGAGAGTTTTTCAGATATTACAGAGAAGATTATAAAAGAAGCTCCCGATCTGATTCTTCTTGACGTGAATCTTCCGGGTATTTCCGGTTTTGACCTCTGTACTCAGATTCGGGGAAAAACAGAAGTTCCTGTGATTTTTCTTACAAGCAGGACAGATTCCATGGACGAGCTGACAGGAATTTTAAGAGGAGCAGACGATTATATTACAAAACCGTATCAGGTTCCCATTCTACTTGCGAGAATCGGCGCCGTTTTAAAGCGTACAAAGGGGATAAGAGAGACAACAAGCTTTACAAGAAAAGAGGTAACGCTTGATATTTCAAAATGCTGTCTTTTTTACAGAGAAAAAAGCGCGGAGCTTACAAAAAATGAGATGAAAATTCTTCATATGTTGTTTCAAAACAGTGGAAATTATGTGGGAAGAACGGATTTAATTGAATACCTGTGGGAGAATCAGATTTTTATTGATGATAACACCCTGAGTGTGCATATGACAAGAATCCGGGAAAAATTAAAAACTCTCGGAGTTTCCGATTTTATAGAAACAAAAAGAGGAGTAGGATATAAAATATGAGATTTGGAGAATTTTTAAAGGATAGAATTCTTATGCTGGTATTGCAAAGTGTCTGTATGATTGGGCTATATGGCTTTCTTCGCTTTACCGGGTACAGCAGGGGAAATGGTATGCTGATTCTCCTGGTATGGATTTTGATTCTGAGCGTTTATCTTCTTACTTCCTATGTGAGTAGAGACCGTTATTTTAAGGAGATGAAAGCTATTCTGGAACATACAGATAAACGGTATTTGCTGGGAGAACTCATGCCGGATTCCTGGCGTCTGGAAGATAAAATATACAGAGAATTTATCCGAAAATCCAATAAATCTGTAATTGAGGAAATCAGGCAGGTCAAGGAGAGACAGGAGGAGTATAAAGAATATATCGAAAGCTGGGTTCATGAAATCAAAGCGCCCATTACAGGGATTTCTCTTATCTGTGAAAATGGGAGAAGTAAGGAAAACTTTGCAGGGAAAAGTTTTCGTAAGATCATTACTGAGAATCAGAAAATTGAAAATTATGTGGACATGGTTCTTTATTATGCACGTTCGGAAAATGTTTATAAGGACTATATGATCCGGAAAATTGCTTTAAAGGAAGTCGTCTTTGAGGTACTGGAAAAGAATCGTTTTCTTCTGATTGAGAATTGTATGCGGGCAGAGGTAGCCTGTGAGGATTTTGCTTATACAGATAGAAAATGGATTGTTTTTATTTTAAATCAGATGATTTTAAACAGCGTAAAATATAAAAATGAAGAAGCTCCTGCTCTCCGTATTTTTTCTGAGAAAAGAGAAAATGGAGTGTCACTTGTGCTGGCAGACAACGGAACAGGAATCAGAAAAGAGGAGCTTTCCAGAATTTTTGAAAAAGGATTTACAGGAACAAACGGACGAACCCATGAACGCTCCACGGGAATGGGACTTTATCTCTGTAAAAAGCTCTGTACAAGACTTGGGATAGGGATTTCGGCAACTTCCATATACGGGAAAGGAACGGAAATTCGTCTGGAATTTCCAATCAGCACATATATTGCAAGAGAGGAGGCTTAAGGTTATCTTTCGAAAACGTAAGATAACTTTAAGCTATTTTTATACAACAAAGAGAAAATCCTGCTAAAATAAAAGATGTAAAATACAGGGACGGACAAAACAGGAGGACAGATATGGAGAATATACGTGTATGCGATGTGGAGAAATATTATGGAAACAGTACGAATATTACAAAAGCGGTGGATCGTGTAAGTTTTCAAGTGGAAAAGGGAGAATTTGTAGGGATTATGGGACCTTCCGGTTCCGGAAAAACCACGATTTTAAATATGCTGGCAACCATTGACAGTGTGACTGCGGGGCATATTTATTATGGAAAAACAGACATTACGGAACTCTCAGAGGATGAACTTTCTGAATTTCGGAAAAAGAATCTTGGCTTTGTTTTCCAGGAATATAATCTCCTGGATACGCTTACTCTGGAAGAAAATATGATACTTGCGCTGACCTTACAGGGTGAAAAAAGGAAAAATATACAGGAAAAATGTAAAAAAATGATGCGTCTTCTTGATATTGAGGAGATAAAAGACAAGTTTCCGTATCAGGTGTCAGGAGGACAGAAACAGAGGTGCGCCTGTGGGCGGGCAATGATCAATAACCCAAAACTTCTTCTGGCAGACGAACCTACAGGAGCGCTGGATTCCCATTCCTCGCAGGTACTTCTGGAGACATTTACAAGGCTGAACAGAAGTATGGGAGCAACAATTCTTATGGTAACACATGATGCTTTTTCCGCCAGCTATTGCAGCAGGATCCTGTTTTTAAAGGACGGAAAAATTTTTCATGAGCTTGTGCGGGGAGAAAAGGAAAGAAAAGTATTTTTGCAGGAAATTCTGGATGTGCTTTCTCTGACAGGAGGTGAGATGGCAGATGTTAGGTAAACTGGCTTATCGGAATATGAAACGCTCCGCAAAAGATTATCTTATATATATTCTTACCATGACAGTCGTTTCGGCTCTCATGTATGCGTTTAACAGCCTGATTTTTCAAAATGAGTTTACAGGAATGATGGAAGAAGATGCGGTCATGCCGATTATGATCGGACTTGCTACTTTTTTTATCGTGCTCATTATGGCGTGGCTGATTCACTATATGATTCGCTTTATGATGGAAAAAAGAGGCAGTGAATTTGGAATTTATATGCTTCTCGGAATGAAAAAAAGAACGATTGCAAGCCTGTATGTAAGGGAAAATCTTCTTCTTGGAAGCGTGGCGCTTATTATCGGGTGTGGTTTGGGAATCCTTCTTTCACAGATTCTTATGTCTATTATGGCATCTATGATATATATGGAATATGTGCCGCATGTAACTTTTAATCACTGGACGATTCTCATGACAGTTCTCTGTTATGGCGGCTGTTATTTTCTCGCGCTTTTCCGGTGCAAAAGGCGATTTCGAAAAATGAATATCCATGACCTTATGGAAAGTTCCAGGAAAAATGAGGAAATAAAAGAGGGGCATGAAGGAATAAAAAAGCTTCTTTTTCCACTTTCTGTCCTTTTTATACTTCTGTTCTGGACCGTATTTACTCATCTGACTTCTACGGGAGAAATTGTCCTTTTTATCATTGGACTTGTCCTTACGATTTATCTTTTTTATATGGGATTGTCTGCCTGGATCACCTGCTATGTGCGGAAAAAAGGAAAGGGGATTTACAGAGGGCAGAACCTTTTTCTTCTGCGGCAGTTTGCCTCAAAAGTACGCACCATGCAGTTTACGATGGGAACTCTTACTGCTCTTTTTACTCTGGCATTAATGGGGGCTTCCCTGGCTCTTGTGTTCAGTGATTATGAAGATAAGATACTCCCCGTAAAATTTCCTTTTGATGTGTTAGTAAACAGTACAGATCCGGAGGACAATTTTGAAGATGAGAGAGAAATTTTGGAGAAATATACAGACACAGAAGAAATGTACACTTATCATATTTATACAGATGAAGGCAATCAGGTAAATACATGGATGCTTACAAATTTAGAGCAGTGGGGAGATATGTATCGGAAAAATAACGGTTCTTCGGATATGAAAAAGATACAGGATATGCTGAAAAATGGCGGCACTTACTGTACTTACGATACATATATGGGAATCACAGATTATAACCATTTAAGGGAAATGCTGGGATATGAACCAGTTTCTCTTAGGGAAAATGAATATGCAGTACAGATAAAAGACAGGTTGAAAGACGATGCGAAGAATATAGGAAAAGACCTTAAAATTACAGATAAAGATGGAGAGGCCCTTCTTTCTTTCGGAGGTCTTTATACAGATGCTTTTTCACAGGACGGGCATAATGGCGGGGATTACCTTGTGATTGTTCCGGACAGGGTACTTGAGAGAATGACTCCCTATTATGCAGAGATGGCAGCTGATATTAAAGGAAAAGCGCCGGCAGATCTGCAGAAGAGGCTTGAAAATCTTACGGAAGAAGAGAGAGAGTTTGATGGAGATGCGGCGCCTGCTTTGGAAGGAAACAGCTGTATCGGTTCTGATAATATGGTAGTGTATGCTGCTGTAAATCTTGTGCGCGATAATTGTATTCCGGAAGTAAAGGTTCTTCTTGCTTCTGTTATGCTGCCTATGTTTTATATCGGTCTTGTGTTTGTATGTGTGGCAGTGACGGTTCTTTCTGTACAGCAGTTAAGCGATTCCGCAAAATATAAATTCCGGTATGATGTCCTTGAAAAAATGGGATTGAAACAGAAAGAAATCTGTAAAATTATCCGGATCCAGCTTGCAGCCTATTATCTCTGTCCGGCTCTTCTTGCGATTGTGATAAGCGGGAAGCTGATTCTTACTTTCAGCAATTTCTTTGTACGGGCAACAGGAGTTACCACTTCTTTTCCAGGAATATATTTTGGAAAAAGCATAGTTCTTTTTATGGGGATTTACATTGTGTATTACATTGTGACGTATGTGGTGTTTAAAAGAAATGTATTTTTGAAAAAATTCGGACAGAAATGAAAGTATTTACTTTTATCAAGAGTAGTCCGCCCCTCCTTGTACCCTACTTCATAACATGATAAAATGGTGGTATCTTGAAAAAGGGGTGAAAGAGATGCCAGTGAAACGACAGACTGGGCAGAGATGTTTTTTAAGAGATTAAACGAACTGAGAAGGTATTGCGGATGAATATGACAAAAGTATTATTAATAGAAGACGATGCAGATATTGTGGAAAATCTTACGGCGTATTTGAGAGAGGAAGGATTTCAGGTAAAAGCGTCTGACGGGCAGGCAAAAGCTCTTCAGATGCTTGAAAAGATAAATTTGAACTTGTTCTTCTTGATGTGACTCTGGCAGAGTGAAACGGATACAGCGCCTGTACGGCGATTAAGGCAAAATATGAGATTCCGGTTATTTTTCTTACGGCTCTCGGAGACGAATTTTTGGAAGGTTCTCCAATAGTTATTATCAATGATATACGGTTTCAATCAAGACGAGGAATTGACTGGAACAAAGTGGAAAAATACCTCAAAGAGTATATTGGAAAATATTTTGAGATAACAGAAACTTCAGAAAAAATATATATTGGTTCAGATTTTCCAGATGAATTCAGTCATTCAAATGATACAAAAAGATTAAAGGGTGCAAATACGAAGGCAAAAGCAAATATGACATCTGCTATTGGTGAACTGATTCAAATTGCAACAGAAAAAGCACAGTATCCCGATTATAATAATAAGCATGGAGAAAAAGCAAAATTGGGTTGGTATCGTTATAATACAAAATTTGGAATACCGGTATATGATGCAGATGGAAAACTGTATCTTTATGATCTGGTAAGAACAAAAAAAGAAACGAGCGAGCCGCATGAGCAATAGCTGTACGGTAGTAAACTTCGTTTCTTGTAAGTTATGATATAAGTAAAACTGTTATTTGTCAAGAAAAATTTTATGAATAGATAAAAAATCACATGAAGAAATAGGTTGTTATTGTCTGCGAAGCGCAATGGTAGAAATTCCTTTCTCCCCCTTGACACTCCCAACTTTTTCGAATACAATAAACTCAATAAATAATTATGGTGATGAAGAGAATAGTACACAGGGAGCAATCCCAGAGAGGAA
>JAUNAX010000073.1 GCA_030527365.1 Eubacteriales bacterium
ATAATAATATTGATATTTATAATACGATATGATATAATTAAAAAACTTAGAACACGTAAAATAACACCATTTATTTCGGCATATTTGCCAGAACAAAGGAGGCGTGGAAAATGAAAAAGAAGAGTGTGTCCCGTATATGTCTCTCCCTTTTTATGGGAGCAAGTATCTGCATGAGCAGCACAAGTATGGTGTTTGCAGCAGAGGAGACCGAAAATGCAGCGGAAGTGTCCGCAGAAACAGAAGAATCTGAGAGTACGGACGAAGAAGATCTTGTAGATTTAACAGCTTTCTGTACAGATGGAGAATATCGTTACAAAGGAATCCCGTGGCTTGCTTCTAAGGAAGAAATAGAAGAAGCGACAGGCGTAACTCTCCCAGAAGCAAAAGAGTTGCTACCAGAATGGACGAATCTTGAAAATCCTGTAGAATTTCAGGGAGAAGCAGGATACATGGAAATGAATTTTCTGAAAGATGGCGTAACAGATGTTACTTTTTGTTTTGGGGTGGAACCGGAAGAAATGGGAAAGTATGATGGAGATCTGACAGAACTTTCCGAGAATGTTTTGTATCGGCTTACAGAACAGTATGGAGAGCCGGTAAGAAAGATTGAGAATATAGTCGATAATGTCGGTGTAGTCAGGAGTTATCAGTGGAGAGAAGAGAAAGACGGAGAGGTAAATTCAGTTCTTAACATGCAGTGCCTGTTCGTACCGGACGAAGAAAGAATGTATAGATTGTCTTTTGGAGTCGGCAGTATAGGTGAAGCGTTTGAATTGAGAGAAGAACTGGGATATGCTCCAGAATAGATTGAAGAGACAGAAACTTCAGCAGAGGAAAGCGAGGCTTCATAAGGATTTTGTTAGTTGCTTTGTTGAGAGGTTATCTCTATGAAAAAAGAAAAGCTTTACTGGAAAATAGCTGGATTATTGGAAATCTTTCCCATAATTATAACAGGATATATTAATGTGCACATTTCTACATGGAGGGAAGCGCAAAATATAAAGGAGTATATGCGTGACAGTATGAAGGACGTACAGCTATTTGTTACAACGCTTCTGTTATTGATGCACATTATTATCTGGTATGTGCTGAAAAAGTCAAAGCTGTCGGAGCATCTTCTGACAGAAAAAGAAAAAAGCATAGGAATCAGTACCTGGGTTTTGGGTCTTCTTAGTGCTGGTTTTTATGTGATAGTATATTGGAATATTTTGAGATAGTAATGTATATGGAAGCTGTCGCTTGTGCGGCGGCTTCTTTTTCTTGACAAATTCTTTTTCCATTGATAAGGTATATTAGATAAAAACTCTGTGAAAACAGGTAGAGGAGACAGAAATATATGGATATTATTCAGGTAATTACACAGGAACTTCATGTAGAAAAATGGCAGGTGGAGGCAGCAGTCAAGCTGATTGACGAGGGCAACACCATTCCTTTTATTTCCCGATATAGAAAAGAGGCAACAGGCGCTTTAAATGACGAGCAGCTTCGTTCTCTTCACGAGCGTCTTACATATCTTCGCAATCTGGAAGATAAAAAAGCGCAGGTAATGGGAAGCATTGCTGACCAGGGCAAGCTTACGGAAGAACTGAAAAAACAGATTCAGGAAGCGCAGACCCTTGTGGTAGTGGAGGATTTATACCGTCCGTATCGTCCGAAACGCCGTACACGCGCGATTATTGCAAAGGAAAAAGGTCTGGAGCCTCTTGCAAATATATTTTCTCTGCAGATGACAGATAAGACGCCGGAGCAGGAAGCAGAAGCTTTTATTTCCGATGAAAAAGAAGTACGCACTGCTCAGGAGGCAATTAACGGAGCAATGGATATTTTGGCAGAACGAGTTTCCGATGAAGCGGATTACCGTATTTATATTCGAAATCTTACAGCTAAAAAAGGAACCGTTGTCTCTGCTGCAAAAGATAAAGAGGCGCAGTCTGTTTATGAGATGTACTATGAGTTTGAGGAGCCGGTGAAAAAGCTGGCAGGACATCGTGTGCTTGCTCTTAACCGTGGAGAAAAAGAAAAGATTCTCACAGTAAAAATTTCCGCTCCAGAGGAAGAAATTCTCCGGTATCTGGAGCATCAGGTGATTGTCCGCGATAATCCAAATACAACTCCTATTTTAAAAGCAGTTGTAGAAGACAGCTATAAACGTTTGATCGGACCTGCTATTGAGCGTGAAATCAGAAGCGAACTTACAGAAAAGGCAGAGGACGGGGCAATCAGCGTATTTGGAAAAAATCTGGAGCAGCTTCTTATGCAGCCTCCAATTTCCGGACAGGTTGTACTTGGCTGGGACCCGGCATTCCGTACAGGCTGTAAGCTTGCAGTTGTAGATGCAACAGGAAAAGTTCTGGATACTACCGTTATTTATCCTACAGCGCCTACAACAGATGCAAAAATCAAGGCAGCAAAAGAAACGCTGAAAAAACTGATTGAAAAATATAATATCACACTTTTTTCTCTTGGAAACGGAACTGCATCAAGAGAATCTGAGCAGGTCATCGTAGAGCTTTTTAAAGAGATTCCGGAGAAAGTGCAGTATGTAATCACAAATGAGGCGGGAGCTTCCGTTTATTCTGCAAGTAAGCTGGCAACAGAGGAATTTCCGAATTTTGACGTAGGACAGAGAAGTGCGGCATCTATTGCGAGACGTGTGCAGGACCCGCTTGCAGAGCTTGTAAAAATTGACCCGAAATCCATCGGTGTAGGGCAGTATCAGCACGATATGAATCAGAAAAAGCTTGGAGAAGCCCTTGGCGGTGTTGTAGAGGATTGTGTAAATAAAGTAGGTGTAGACTTAAATACAGCTTCTGCTTCTCTTCTTGAGTATATTTCCGGTATTTCTAAAGCAATCGCAAAAAATATCGTGGCGTATCGTGAAGAAAACGGAAGATTTACAAGCAGAAAAGAGCTTTTAAAGGTAGCAAAGCTTGGTCCGAAGGCTTTTGAGCAGTGTGCCGGATTTATGCGAATTGCAGATGGAAAAAATCCTCTTGATGCAACAAGCGTTCACCCGGAAAGCTATGAGGCGGCATCTGCGCTTCTGGAATGCCTCGGTTATACAACAGAGGATATTTCAGGGGGAAAACTTGCAGGTCTTTCCCGTAAAATCAAAGACTATAAAAAAATGGCACAGGAGCTTGGTGTGGGAGAGCTGACTCTTCAGGATATTGTAAAAGAGCTGGAAAAGCCTGCCCGTGACCCTCGTGACGAGATGCCAAAACCGATTCTTCGTACAGACGTCCTCGATATGAAAGACTTAAAAGAGGGAATGATTTTAAAAGGAACGGTAAGAAATGTAATCGACTTTGGTGCATTTGTTGATATTGGAGTACATCAGGACGGACTTGTTCATATCTCTGAAATCTGTGAGAGATATATCAAACACCCGCTGGAGGCAGTAAGCGTTGGCGATGTTGTAGATGTGCGCGTCATTGGCGTAGACATGAAGAAAAAGAGAATCAGCCTTTCTATGAAGGGAACAAAATAAAATGCTTGAGTATTTTCTGTACTATCTTATTATAATCAATGTTTTGACATTTATTATTTACGGTATTGATAAGGAAAAAGCAAAAAAGGGACAGTGGAGAATTCCGGAGAGTTTTCTGCTTCTTCTGGCAGTGGCGGGAGGATCTTTCGGAGCATGGTTTGGAATGAGAAAATTTCATCATAAAACCAGAAAACCAAAATTTTATATTTCGGTTCCGCTGATTTTCATTGTACAGGTAATTGTAATTTGTACAGCAATGAGAAAATTTTACTATTAATAAAAAGGAGAAAGCATGGAAGCCCAGGTTCAGGAAATAAGTAAGGAGATTAATAAATTTCCGCAGTATATAGAAGATAAGCTGCCAGCCATTACCGGCTTTTGCATTCGCATTGTAATAGCCCTTCTTGTTTTCTGGCTGGGCGGCAAAGTCATACGATGGCTTTTAAAGGTAATGCGCCGTTCTCTTGGGAGAGCAAATGTTGATGAAGGAGTAGTGCAGTTTGCCTGTTCTCTTTCCAAAGTAGTGTTGTACGTGATTCTTATTTTTAATATTGCCACATATTTTGGAGTGAAGGAATCCTCTGTTGCAGCCCTTCTGGGAACGGCAGGTGTGACGATCGGTCTGGCTCTCCAGGGCGGTCTTGCAAATATAGCAGGCGGAATGATGATTCTTCTTTTTAAGCCTTTTCAGGTTGGGGATTATATTGTTCAGAGCGGACAGCTGGGCTGTGAAGGAACAGTTATAAAAATTGAGATCTGCTATACTACGCTGCTTTCCATTGACAATAAGCATGTGGTAATTCCAAATGGAACCCTTTCAAACAGCATTATTACAAACGTGACAGCAAGAGATCAGAGAAAGCTTGAGATAAAAGTAGGAATTTCCTATCAGTCGGATATGCACAAGGCAAAGGAGATTCTGGAACGGCTCTTAAAGGAAGATCCGGATACAAAGGAAGACGAGGGTATGGTAGTATTTGTAGACAGCCTCGGAGACAGCTCCGTTATCATGGGCTTTCGTGTGTGGGTTCCTACAGATAGCTACTGGCCTGCAAGATGGCGGCTAAATGAAAGAATCAAAGAAGAGTTTGATGCAAATGGAATTGAAATTCCATATAATCAGCTTGACGTTCATGTATATCAGAAAGAAAACGAGAGATAAGGAAGTTATCTGTTGCAATTTTATAAGAATGCGACTATAATGAGCGTATAAAAAGAAAATTTCTTCGGGGTTGGGTGACAGCATCAGCTGAATTCCCTACCGGCGGTATAGTCCGCGACCCGCGCAAGCGGCTGATTTGGTGAAATTCCAAAACCGACAGTAAAGTCTGGATGAGAGAAGAATGTAAATTTCATTAAAAATCTCAGTGCCCCCGGAAGTTTATTTCCGGGGGTTTTCCTGTATATAGAAATACGGGGCATAAGGAATTTTCTTTTTAATGGCTATATAAGCCAGAAGAATAATTCTAAAGGAGAGATGAAAGATGAGTGAACAGGTATTAAGAGGCGGAAACGCGATGGACAGGACGCGGACAAGAACCATTGCACAGGTGGCAATGCTGGGGGCAGTGGCAGGGGTTTTAATGAATTTTGAGTTTCCTCTTCCGTTTTTGGCTCCGGCATTTTATCAGCTTGATTTTTCGGAAATTCCGGTTCTTGTGGGAACCTTCGCAATGGGGCCTGTAGCGGGAATACTGATTGAGCTTGTAAAGATTCTTGTGCATCTTGTGACAAAAGGAACAATCACAGCAGGAGTGGGAGACATTGCAAACTTCCTTATGGGCTGCGCTTTTGTAGTTCCGGCAGGACTGATTTACAGGTTTCATTATGTAAAGAGCAGAAAACACGCGGTTATGGGAATGGCTGTGGGAACTGTTATTACAACGATTTTTGCCTGCGTGTTGAATGCTTACCTGCTTCTTCCTGCATATGGAAAGGCATTCGGTGTGCCAATAGAGTCTTTTATTGAGATGGGAAGCGCAGTAAACAGCGGAGTCAACGGGCTTCTTGGATTTGTTATATTAATTATTGTGCCTTTTAATCTCGTGAAATACACATTAACTTCTGTTATTGTATTTTTTATTTATAAGAAGCTCCGTGTGATTTTAAGGGCAGATTAAAAAGGTAAGAAAGGCGGGACATATATGGGGAAAATTAATAAAGTAGAAAAGCTTACAGATTGTAAACATTTGAATTTGTATGCTGTGGACGCAACAAGCATTCATAATACTCCGGTATCTTATTATGTGGCGTCAAGAGCTGAGAAGACAGAAAACCTCAAGCTTCGCACAAAGAAAAATACACCGGACGGCGTAATCATCTACAGCCTTTACGGAGAAAAGAGAGACAGGGTTGTTCTTGTGCGCCAGTACAGATATGCGATTGACGATTATATTTATGAGTTTCCGGCAGGACTTGTGGAAAAAGGGGAGGATTTCCATGAGGCAGCAAAAAGAGAACTTTATGAGGAGACAGGTCTTACCCTCCACCCCATTTCTGTTCCGGAAATGTATGAGAAGCCGTATTTTACTACAGTTGGCATGACAGATGAATCCTGTGCCACTGTTTACGGATACGCAGATGGAAAAATCAGCAAGGATTGTCAGGAGGATTCTGAGGAAATCGAGATTGTTCTTGCAGACAGAGATGAAGTACGGCGTATTTTAAAAGAAGAAAAAGTTGCGATTATGTGTGCGTATATGTTGATGCACTTTCTAAGAGAAGAAGAACCATTTGGATTTTTAAAGGACGAAAAAATATGATAGTTACATTGACTTTAAATCCCTGCATTGATAGAACAGTTACCGTGGATTCTTTTCGCTGTGGCGAAACCAACAGAGCGAAGAATGTGCAGACAGATGTATGCGGAAAAGGCATTAACGTAAGCGCTGTTCTTAAAAATTTGGAACAGGAAACATTATGCCTGGGATTTTGCCCAAAAGAGGATAAAGAGAAGCTGGAGGGCTTTTTAAGCAGTCTTTCCATTCCATGTGAATTTGTAGAAACAGAGGGAGGACTTCGCATAAATCTCAAGATTTTTGATTCTTCTAGAGGTGTGCTCACAGAAATAAATGAGAAGGGAATGTCGGTTTCTGAGAAAGCAGTTTCTCTTCTTATAGAAAAGGCGGAGGAAGTCTTTGAGAAGACGTCTGTTCTTGTATTAAGCGGAAGCGTACCTCCAGGAGTGCCGTCAAATATTTACAGAAGGCTTATAGAAGAAGCGGCAAAAAAAGGAATCAGGGTAATTCTTGATGCTTCGGGAGAACTTCTGAAAGAAGGAATTAAGGGAAAACCTTATCTTATCAAGCCGAATATGGAGGAATTGGAAGCACTGTTCGGAAGAAAATTTGAGGCAGATGAGGAGATTTTGGAGGCAGCAGAGTCTCTTGTGGAATCAGGGGTATCTTATGTATGCGTTTCTATGGGAAAAAGGGGCGCTTTCCTTGTGGGAAAAGAGGGGACTTTATTTTCTCCTGCGCTCTCTGTCTCTGTAAAAGGGATTCAGGGGGCAGGAGATTCTCTTGTGGCTGGAATGTGTATGGCAATCCAGCAAAAGGGAGATATGGAAACCATGCTTCGTTTTGCTGTTGCGGCAGCAGGCGGCTCTCTTTTGCGGGAAGGAACAAAGCTTTGCCAGAAGGCTGATTTTGAGAAACTTTTAAAAGAGGTTAAAATTGTTTCTTCTATTTATTGACAAAGCTTCTTTTACAAATTATAATGTGTGCAGTGAGTAAAACAGAGTATGTTTTGCAAAGCGAATTATTGATTGAGTTAAAAGCTCAAATTTTATAAGTTGATTACTTTATAATCAGTGCGTAAGCATGTCATCTTGTGAAACGGTCAATAAGAGTAGCTGGTAGTTTACAGACGATACTCTGAAATATTCATAGAAAACAGAATTTCTAATGACGTTATGAAAGCAGGTGGATGGTTCCGCTTGCTTTTTTTCAATTAAAAAAGAAACTGGGGTTACGGAGGGAGAAAAAATTGAATTTTGAAAAACAGAAATCCGCGCCTGTGTATGAGGCGTTGGAGCGTTTTCGAAAAAGAAGGGTCGTGCCTTTTGATGTACCTGGGCATAAGAGAGGCAGAGGAAATCCGGAGCTTGTGAATCTACTGGGAGAAAAATGTGTAGGACTTGACGTAAATTCCATGAAGCCCCTTGATAATCTGGGGCATCCTGTGTCTGTTATTCGAGAGGCAGAGGAGCTGACTGCGGAAGCCTTTGGGGCAGCACATGCTTTCCTTATGGTAAATGGAACAACAAGCTCTGTGCAGAGTATGATTCTTTCTGTCTGTAAGGCAGGAGATAAGATTATTCTTCCAAGAAATGTACACAAAAGTGTGATTAATGCCCTTGTACTCTGCGGTGGAATTCCGGTGTATGTGGAGGCAAAGGTAAACCCGAAAATCGGCATCGCTATGGGAGTTGAAGTGGAGGAAATGCGCCGGGTAATGGACGAGAATCCGGACGCAGTGGCAGTTTTTGTAAACAATCCTACTTATTATGGGATTTGCTCTAATATAAAAAAAATAGCGGAGATGGCACATGAGAGGAATATGAAGGTGCTGGCGGACGAGGCACATGGAACCCACCTTTATTTCGGGGAAGGGCTTCCTATTTCAGGAATTGCGGCAGGTGCGGATATGGCTGCCGTTTCCATGCACAAGTCCGGCGGAAGCTTAACTCAGAGTTCCATTCTTCTCTGTGGAGAAAATATGGACGCGGAGTATGTGAGACAGATTATTAATCTGACCCAGACAACAAGTGCATCGTATCTTCTTCTTTCAAGCCTTGATATTTCAAGAAGAAATCTTGCTCTTCGCGGCAGGGAATCTTTTGGAAAGGTGACGCGCATGGCAGAGTACGCCAGAGCAGAGATCAACGCCATCGGAGGGTATTACGCCTACGGAAAAGAGCTGATTGACGGAGACAGCGTATTTGATTACGATGTGACGAAGCTTTCTGTTTATACTCAGGGAATCGGACTTACCGGAATCGAGGTGTACGACCTTTTAAGAGATGAGTACGATATTCAAATTGAGTTTGGAGACATAGGAAATATCTTGGCATATATTTCCATTGGAGACAGAATTCAGGATATAGAGCGTCTTGTGGGAGCTCTTGAGGATATTCGCCATACTTATCAGAAGGATTCCAGGGATTTGTACTGTGGAGATTTTATTAAACCGGAGTGTGTTATGTCTCCCCAGAGAGCATTTTATGCAGAGAAAAAACAGCTTCCTTTAAAAGAGACGGCAGGCTGTATATGTGGAGAGCTTGTTATGTGTTATCCGCCCGGTATTCCCATTCTTACACCGGGAGAGCGGATAACGGAAGAGATTATCCAGTATATTTCCTATGCGAAAGAAAAGGGCTGCTCTCTTCAGGGAACAAAGGACCCGGAGGTGGAATATTTAAGCGTAATGGTATAAGGAGGGCGAAATGGATATTTGGTTTTCCCAGATGGACACTGAAAACGTAAAGACCAGTATAAGAGTAGACAAACAGCTTTTCAGTGCCACAAGCGAATATCAGAGAATCGATGTTTTCCAGTCAAAAGAGTTTGGAAAAATGATTGTTCTTGACGGAGAAATTATTTTCTCTGAAGCAGATGAGTTTATATATAACGAGATGGTCGTACATGTGCCTATGGCGGTACATCCTCATGTGAGAAACGTACTGATCATCGGCGGCGGGGACGGCGGTGTTGCCAGAACCTGTATTGAATATCCGGAAATTGAGACGATTGATGTGGTGGAACCGGACGAAATGTTTGTAAAGGTAAGCCGCAGATTTTTTCCGGAAACAGCGAAAGGGTTTGACGATGAAAGAGTAAAGATTACAAATCTTGACGGACTTCGTTTTTTAAGGCGCTGTGAGAATCAGTATGATTTGATTATCAACGATTCCACAGATCCGTTTGGACATACGGAGGGGCTTTTTACAAGAGAGTTTTACGGAAAATGCTATCGCGCCCTTCGGGAAGACGGGATTATGGTTTACCAGCATGGAAGCCCTTTTTATGATGAAGATGAGGCGGCTTTCCGCGCCATGCACAGAAAGGTTTATAAAAGCTTTCCCATAAGCCGTGTTTATCAGGCAAGTATTCCCACCTGTCCTGCGGGCTACTGGATGTTTGGCTTTGCTTCCAAGAAATATCACCCTCTTCGTGATTTTAATCCGGAGCGGTGGAAAAAGCGGGGAATTAAAACATGGTATTATACGCCTAATCTTCACAGAGGAGCATTTATGCTTCCAAAATACATAGAAGATTTATTAAAAGAGGAGGAAAATATATAATGAGCAGATTAATGATTATTGGCTGCGGCGGAGTGGCTTCTGTAGCCGTACACAAATGCTGTCAGAACAGCGAGGTTTTTGAGGAGATTATGATTGCAAGCCGCACGGTTTCCAAGTGCGATGCCTTAAAGGAAAAGCTTGCGCCGACAACAAAAACAAAGATTACAACTGCACAGGTAGATGCAGACAATGTGGAGGAACTGACTGCCTTAATTAAGTCTTACAATCCGGACGCAGTTTTAAACGTGGCTCTTCCATATCAGGATCTTACGATCATGGATGCCTGCCTTGCAGCGGGAGTTCACTATATTGATACAGCAAACTATGAGGCGGAAAACACAGAGGATCCAAAGTGGAGAGCTGCTTATGAAGAGAGATGTAAACGCCTTGGCTTTACTGCATATTTTGATTATTCCTGGCAGTGGGCATATAAAGAGCGTTTTGAAA
>JAUNAX010000074.1 GCA_030527365.1 Eubacteriales bacterium
TAAACCTTGCTATGGAGCTTGAGGAAAAAGGCTTCTTAAAAGAACATAATGTGCGTCTTATCGGTACGACAGCAGAAACAATTAAAAAGGCGGAGGACCGTCAGGAATTTAAAGATACAATGGAAAAAATCGGGGAGCCGGTTGCTGCTTCTAAAGTTGTGACAACGGTAGAAGACGGCGTTTTATTTACAAACACTATCGGATACCCGGTTGTGCTCCGTCCTGCTTACACTCTTGGAGGAAGCGGCGGCGGAATTGCGAATAATGAGGTTGAGCTTCGCGAAATCCTGGAAAATGGTCTTCGTCTTTCCAGAGTGGGAGAGGTTCTCGTAGAGCGTTGTATTGCAGGTTGGAAAGAAATTGAGTATGAGGTAATGCGTGACAGTGCGGGAAACTGTATCACTGTCTGCAACATGGAAAACATTGACCCTGTAGGCGTACACACAGGAGACTCTATTGTTGTAGCTCCTTCTCAGACGTTGGGGGATAAAGAATATCAGATGCTTCGTACTTCCGCTCTTAATATTATTACAGAGCTTGGAATCACAGGCGGCTGTAACGTACAGTATGCCCTTCACCCGGAGAGCTTTGAATACTGTGTTATCGAGGTAAACCCGCGAGTAAGCCGCTCTTCTGCTCTTGCAAGTAAGGCGACAGGATACCCCATTGCAAAGGTTGCGGCGAAAATCGCTCTGGGCTATACTCTGGACGAAATTCCAAATGCGATTACAGGAAAGACATACGCAAGTTTTGAGCCGATGCTGGATTACTGCGTTGTAAAAATTCCCCGTCTTCCATTTGATAAATTTATTACGGCAAAGAGAACTCTCACAACACAGATGAAAGCGACCGGAGAGGTTATGAGTATTTGTCATAACTTTGAGGGAGCTCTTATGAAAGCAATCCGTTCTCTGGAGCAGCACGTAGACAGCCTGATGTCCTATGACTTTACAGGGCTTTCCGATGAGGAGCTTTTAGAGGAATTAAAGATTGTAGACGACAGAAGAATCTGGAAAATCGCAGAGGCAGTGAGAAGAGGAATCCCGGAAGCAATTCTTCATGATATTACAAAAATTGACCTGTGGTTTATTGACAAGCTTTCCATTTTAGTGGAAATGGAAGAGGCGCTGAAAACACAGGAGCTTACAAAAGAACTTCTTCTTGAGGCAAAACGAATGGAGTTCCCAGATTCTGTGATTGCTTCTCTTTCCGGAAAAACAGAAGAAGAAATCAAAACGCTTCGGAAAGAATTTGGTATTAGAGCTGCCTATAAAATGGTAGATACCTGCGCGGCAGAATTTGCAGCAGAAACGCCATATTATTATTCTGTATATGGAGATGAAGAGACAGAAAATGAGGCTGTTTCCGATTCCGGCAAAAAGAAAATCCTTGTTCTTGGTTCCGGTCCGATCCGCATTGGACAGGGTATTGAGTTTGATTTCTGTTCTGTACACTGTACCTGGGCATTTGCAAAAGAAGGATACGAGACAATTATCATCAACAACAATCCGGAGACTGTAAGTACAGACTTTGATATTGCAGATAAGCTTTATTTTGAACCGCTGACACCGGAAGACGTGGAAAACGTGGTAAATATGGAGAAACCGGACGGTGCAGTGGTGCAGTTCGGCGGACAGACAGCCATTAAGCTTACAGAAGCTCTTATGAAAATGGGAGTAAAAATTCTGGGTACTTCTGCAGAAGACGTAGATGCAGCAGAAGACAGAGAGCTGTTTGACAAGATTTTGGAGCAGTGCCAGATTCCAAGACCAAAGGGACACACTGTTTTCACAGCAGAGGAAGCAAAAAAAGCGGCAGCACAGCTTGGCTATCCTGTTCTTGTTCGTCCTTCCTACGTTCTCGGAGGACAGGGAATGCGAATTGCAGTTAGTGATGAAGATGTGGAAGAATATATCGGCATCATCAACCAGATTGCTCAGGAGCATCCAATTCTTGTGGATAAGTACCTGATGGGAAAAGAAATTGAGGTAGACGCAGTATGCGACGGAGAAGAAATCCTGATTCCCGGCATCATGGAACACATTGAACGTGCGGGAATCCACTCCGGAGACAGTATTTCCGTGTATCCTGCACAGACGATCAGCGAGACAGCAAAGGAAACCATCGCAGAATATACACGCCGTCTTGCAAAAGCCCTTCATGTAGTAGGTATGATCAACATACAGTTTATTGTATGTGGAGAAGAGGTATATGTAATTGAGGTAAATCCACGCTCCAGCCGTACCGTTCCGTACATCAGCAAGGTAACAGGAATCCCGATTGTTCCTCTTGCAACAAAGGTAATCCTCGGATACAAATTAAAGGATATGGGATATGAGCCGGGACTTCAGCCTGAGGCAGAGCACATTGCCATTAAAATGCCGGTATTCTCCTTTGAAAAAATCAGAGGAGCAGATATAAGCCTTGGACCGGAGATGAAATCAACAGGCGAGTGTCTTGGAATTGCTTCTACCTTTAATGAGGCGCTTTACAAAGCGTTCCTGGGAGCGGGAATCCGCCTGCCAAAACACAAAAATATGATCATCACAGTAAAAGATGAGGACAAAGAGGATATTATTCCAATCGCAAAACGCTTTGAGGCACAGGGATACCGCATTTATGCCACAAGAGGAACTGCAAAGGTTCTGAAAGAAAACGGCATTCGCGTGATCCGTACCAATAAGCTGGAGCAGCCTGCACCGAACCTTATGGATTTGATTCTCGGACATAAGATTGATGTTGTCATTGATACGCCGCCGCAGGGTGTGGAACATCAGAAGGACGGCTTCTTAATTAGAAGAAATGCAATCGAGACAGGCGTCAATGTTCTTACAAGCCTTGATACGGCAGAGGCGCTTGTGACAAGTCTGGAAAATACAGACCTTCACAACTTAAGCCTGATTGATATTGCAACAATCGCAGAAAGATAATATAATTTAGAGGACGGGGGAATTTGAAAGCTCCGTCCTCAATTATATTCAGAAAGGGGAAAAAATGGATATTTTAGAATTATTAAAAGTAATTTTCCTTGGTATTGTAGAGGGAATTACAGAATGGCTTCCTATCAGCAGCACCGGACACATGATTCTGGTGGACGAATTTATCAAGCTGAATGTTTCGCCGGAATTTAAAGAATTTTTCTTTGTTGTCATTCAGTTGGGGGCAATTCTTGCAGTTATTCTTTTGTATTGGAATAAACTGTGGCCTTTTTATATCCGGCCGCTTACAAAGCGTCAGAGAGCAATGGCAAACAAGATGCCTTCTTTACAGAGAGGGGCTTATCTTTTTGTGGAGCAGTTCTGTGATAAGGAAAAATGGATTTTGTGGTTTAAAATCTTTGTCGCCTGTCTGCCTACGATTATCATTGCGCTGCCGTTTAATGACATAATCGAAGAAAAGTTCAATAATTATGTGGTCGTGGCAATCGCTCTGATCGTATACGGCGTTCTTTTTATTGTTATTGAAAATTATAATAAAAGAAGACGGGCGTCATGTAGAAATCTTCAGGAACTTTCCTTTAAAACAGCGCTGATCATCGGTGCATTCCAGGTTCTTTCCGTGATTCCCGGAACTTCGCGCTCCGGTTCTACGATCATTGGAGGTATTCTGGCAGGAACATCAAGAACTGTAGCAGCTGAATTTACCTTTTTCCTTGCAATTCCTGTCATGTTTGGAGCGAGTCTTTTAAAACTGATAAAATTCGGTCTTGCCTTTACAGGAACAGAGATTATCATTCTCATTGTAGGATGCCTTGTATCGTTTGTTGTTTCCATTCTTGCCATCAAGTTCCTGATGGGATACATAAAGAAACATGATTTTAAGGCGTTTGGCTGGTATCGTATTGTACTCGGTGTTCTTGTGCTCGGATATTTTGTGGGAAAAAATTTCCTTGCGTGATTATCAGGAAGATGATAAGAAGGAGCTGCATACAGCGGCGATAAATACAGAAAGGTGTTATTATGGGGAAATATATTATGGCGCTGGATCAGGGAACAACAAGTTCCCGGTGCATTCTTTTTGACAAAGCGGGGAAAATGTGCAGTGTGGCACGAAAGGAATTTACCCAGTATTATCCGAAACCGGGCTGGGTGGAACATGACCCACATGAAATCTGGTCGTCCCAGATGGGGGTTGCCATTGAGGCAATGAGCCTCATTGGCGCTGACGCAGAAGATATTGAAGCAATCGGTATTACCAACCAGAGAGAAACGACGATCGTATGGGATAAGAAAACAGGAAATCCCATATATCCGGCAATCGTGTGGCAGTGCCGCAGAACTGCAGATATGATTGAAAAGCTGGAAAAAGACGGTTTTGGGGAAGTGATCCGAAAGAAAACGGGATTGATTCCAGATGCTTATTTTTCCGGGACAAAAATCAAGTGGATTCTTGAAAACGTAAACGGTGCAAAAGAAGCGGCGGAAAAAGGCGATCTTCTCTTCGGAACAGTAGATACCTGGCTGATTTGGAAGCTGACAAAAGGAAGAGTTCACGTAACGGATTATACAAATGCTTCCCGAACCATGTTGTTTGATATTCACAAAAAGCAGTGGGATAAGGAAATTCTTTCTTATTTGGGGATTCCGGAAAATATGCTTCCGGAGGTAAAGCCAAGCAGCTGCGTTTACGGTTACACAAGCGCAAGTCTTATTGGGGGCAGAATCCCTATCTCCGGGGCAGCAGGAGATCAGCAGGCTGCGCTTTTCGGTCAGTGCTGCTTCCAGCCGGGAGACGTAAAAAATACATATGGAACTGGCGGATTTCTCCTGATGCACACTGGAAACAGGGCGGTAGAGTCAAAGCAGGGACTTTTGACTACCATTGCCGTAAATCCGGACGGAACTCCGGGATATGCTCTTGAGGGAAGTGTTTTTGTGTGCGGTGCGGCTATTCAGTGGCTTCGCGATGAACTGGAGCTTTTGGAAAAAGCTTCGGAGTCAGAAAAATACTGTCTGTCTGTACCGGATACAAACGGCGTGTATGTTGTGCCTGCCTTTGCTGGGCTTGGCGCTCCCTATTGGGATCAGTACGCAAGAGGAGCAGTTCTGGGTCTTACAAGAGGAGCAGGAAAAGCTCATCTGATTCGTGCAACTGTGGAATCCCTTGCATATCAGGTACACGATGTGATCCGTGCAATGGAAAAAGATGCAGGAGTACACTTAAATTCTCTCCGTGTGGACGGAGGGGCAAGCGCCAATGATTTTCTTATGCAGTTCCAGGCAGATATTCTGGGCGGAGAAGTGGTGCGTCCAAGCTGTATTGAGACAACAGCTCTCGGCGCAGCCTACCTTGCAGGCATGGCAACGGGATTCTGGGAAAATGCAGAGGAAGTAAAACAAAACTGGAACATGGAAAAAACATTTGAGCCGGTTATCAGCGAAGAAAAGAGAGAGAAGCTGTTAAAAGGCTGGAAAAAAGCTGTGAAGTGTACAAGAGACTGGGCGCGGGACGAATAAAAGCAAACTGCAAAAAGGCTGTGTATGAAAGAAAATTTCTTTCATGCACAGCTCTTTTTGATTTATGGCAGATTCCGAACTTCTCCTGTATGTGAAGTGTCGTACCCTGTCTGGTTTTTAAGGATTGTCCGGTATTCCTCAGAGCGGATAATTTCCAGAAGCGGCGAAAATCCCGGTTTCTCCATAGAGGCTGTCTCCATAACAAGATACATGGGAAGCTTTTCCAGGGGAAGAAAGGACAGAGCCTTTGTCTGGCGTATAATCAGCTCTTCTCCAAGAGCTGCGTCCGCGCTGCCGTCTATAATGGCAGCTGCCGTAGAAAGATCAGACACCAGTTCCCTTTCATATCCGGTAATATTTTCGGGAGAAATCTGTTCTTTCAGAAGAATCCGGTCAAGGAAAATCCGGCGTGTGCTTCCCTTTTCTCTGTTTGCAAAGGTAATATCAGGTCGCGTCAGATCCCGGATTGTTTCAATCTGCTTGGGGTTTCCTTTCTGTACATAAAGCCCTACAGGATACTCATAAAGACAGATAGCTGTCAGTTGTGTACCGGGAACAAGGCGGCAAATATCTTCCACAGAAAGGCTTGCAGAGGCAATGTGCGCCTTTCCAAAATAGAGGGAGTAAAGCCCGTTGTAGCTGTTCATATGGGACTGAAGCACCGGAATACCGTCCGGGTGTATGGACATCTGACTTAAAAGCAGTTCAAGAGCAGGAGAAGTCTGTCCGCAGAGGATCAGTCCGTTTGAATGAAGAAGATAGTCTCTTTTCAGAAGAGAGCTTTCCGGCTGAAAGTTCGGCGCTCTGAGAGATGTCTCCTGACCTGGGCTGGAGCTTGCTGCTTTCAGATACAGGGCGAGTTGTTCTTCGCTTACACGAAGCTGCTTTCCAACCTTTGAGGAAGAAAGCTCCCCTCTTTTGATCAGTTCATATACTGTATTTTTCTTGATTTTCAGTTTATCCGCGATTTCCTGGGCAGTGTAAAATTTATTCATCAATTCCTACCATAACATTTGTAGCTTTGATCACAGCGTAAGCATCAGATCCAACCTGTAAATTCAGTTCTTCTACAGCATTGCAGGATATGGTGGCTGTGATAATATTGCCTCCTCCTATGTCGATAGATACAATGGAGTTTACAGCTCCTTTCTGGATACTTACAACTTTGCCTTTTAACTGATTTCTTGCACTTAATTTCATGATTTTAGACCTCGTTTCTTTGTGAATTTGTAGGATAAGCTTTCTGGGCACATGACAGGACGTGCTAAAAAGATATTATACATCTTATCATAACACGACAAAATCAAATTGACAACCTGCTCTATTTTAAGTAAAATAAATGAAACAGAACAAAACATGATAAAAATAAATGAAAAGGAGAATGTGATATGAAAAAAAGAATGGTTGCAGCTATTATGACAGGCGCAGTCCTGTTTTCCTCCGTTGTACCTGTTATGGCGGATGAGAAAGAAAAAAGTGATTTAAAAGGAGAAATCTACGTTTTTATTGCGGCAAGTTTAAGTAATGCAATGGAAGAAATCCAGAAAGATTTCAACGAGACATATCCAGATGTGGAAATCCTCTATAATGCAGACAGTTCCGGTACTTTGCAGACACAGATTGAGGAAGGGGCAAGATGCGATGTATTTTTCTCAGCAGCAGAGAAGCAGATGAATGCTCTTGTAGAAGAAAAACTGGTTCCGGAAGCTTCCGTTGTAGATCTTCTGGAAAACAAGGTTGTTCTTATTAAGCCCACAGGGCAGGAGACAAAGGTAACTGGTTTTGAAAATATCACAGACGCCGCAAATCTTGCTCTTGCAGGAGACAGCGTACCCGTAGGACAGTATGCCCGTGAAATTTTTGAAAATCTGGGAATTGCAGAAGAAGTGGAAAAAATGGAGATCAACGAAGGAAAAAATGTGACAGAGGTGCTTGCCAATGTAAGCGAAGGCAGCAATGAGGTTGGCGTTGTGTATGCAACAGACGCAGCTTCTGTGGGCGATAAAGTAGAAGTAATCGCAGAAGCGCCGGAGGGAAGCCTTAAGACGCCGGTTCTTTATCCGGCAGGTCTTGTGGAAAATAAGGAAGCAACAGAGGCAGACACGGAAGCAGCAGAAGAATTTCTGGAATACCTTCAGAGTGAGGAGGCTTTGAAGGTGTTTGAGGAATATGGATTTGCCGCTTACAAAGAGGCAGAATGACAGAATTTCTTGCGGAAATAGACTGGAGTCCCCTGTGGATTTCTTTGAAAACAGGATTTATAGCAACTGTCATTGCCTTTTTTCTGGGAATCTTCTGTGCCAGAAAGGTAATGAAACTTTCTGTGACAGCGAGAGGCGTGCTGGACGGACTTCTCACCATGCCTCTTGTCCTTCCTCCTACAGTGGCAGGCTTCTGTCTTTTGCTTTTGTTTAGTTTAAAGCGCCCCCTGGGAAGCTTTCTTTTCGAAAATTTTGATATTAAAATCGTGCAGACCTGGAAGGGCTGCGTCATTGCGGCGGCTGTGATTGCTTTTCCACTTATGTACCGGAATGCGAGAGCGGCTTTTGAGCAGGTGGACGTGAATTTTCTTTATGCAGGGCAGACCCTTGGAATGAGCGACAGGGAAATTTTCTGGAAAGTCATTATACCTTCTGCTGCGCCGGGAATTGCATCAGGCACAGTGCTTGCTTTTGCCAGAGCGATGGGAGAGTACGGGGCTACCTCTATGCTTGCAGGGAATATTCTGGGAAAAACAAGGACAGTTTCTGTTGCGATCGCAGCGGAGACAGCTGCGGGGAATTACGGAACAGCAGGCTTCTGGACAGTGGTGATCGTGCTGATTTCCTTTGTGATCGTTGCGCTCATTAATATTATCTCCGGAAAAGGAATGAAAGGCAGGAGGTGGCTCTGATGTCTTTATATGTGGATATTGAGAAGAACTTCAGAGATTTTTCTCTTCGGGTAAAGCTTACAGATGCCTCCTCCTCAATGGGAATCCTGGGGGCTTCAGGAAGCGGAAAAAGTATGACTCTTCGCTGTATAGCAGGAATTGAGACGCCGGATAAGGGGAAAATCGTAATCAACGGAAAAACGGTGTTTGATTCAGAAAAAGGAATCAATGAAAAACCGCAGAAGCGGAAAGTTGGGTATTTGTTCCAGAATTACGCGCTCTTTCCGACAATGACAGTAGAAAAAAATATAGGCTGCGGTTTTCGTGGGAAAAAAGGGGAACGAGACAAAAAGGTAGAGGAGTATATCAGGCGATACCATTTGGAAGGGTTGGAAAAACGCTATCCCCATCAGCTGTCCGGAGGACAGCAGCAGAGAGCTGCGCTTGCGAGAATGATGATAGGAGAGCCGGACGCGATTCTTCTTGACGAGCCTTTTTCTGCTCTTGACAGTTATTTAAAAGACGTACTCCAAAGAGATATGAAAGAGTTTTTAAAGGATTATAAGGGCGATATGGTTCTTGTAACCCACAGCAGGGAAGAGGCGTTTCAGTTTTGCAGGGAGCTGACTCTTCTAAAGGACGGCAGGATTCTTGTTTCCGGAGAGACAAGAAGTATTTTTGATGATCCGGGTTCGGTGGAAGCAGCCCGCCTTACAGGCTGTAAAAATATTACGGAAATTCAGAGACTTGACAGTCATCATATATATGCAAAAGACTGGAAAATGATACTTTCCACAGAGAAAGAGGTTCTTCCCTGTCACACACATGCGGCAATCAGAGGGCACTGGCTGACAGAGGAAAAAAATATTCCTTCCTATATTAATGGGGGAGAAAATATAATTTCTATGGACGTAATAGAAGAATCAGAAACACCATTTGAGGAACAGTATCTCATACGGCGAAAAGAAGAACCGGAGGCTTTGCCTATCTGGTGGATGCGGGCAAAAAAAAGCACAGATTTTCATGAAAAATCTGTGCCCTGCCGTATTTATTTTCCACCTGAGAAAATCATGCTTCTTCAGTAAGTTCTGGAATAATGAATATAATCAACGACCATCATAGCAAGTTTGAAGGTAAGAGCGTCCTCAAAGTTTCGAAGGTCCAGACCGAATTTTTTCTGAAGCTTTTCAAAACGGTAAACGAGAGTGTTTCTGTGCACATAAAGCTGTCTTGAGGTTTCAGAAAGATTCAGGTTGTTTTCAAAAAATGTGCGGATGATATTCAGAGTTTCCGGGTCAATGGAATCCAGCGTTTCATTCTGGAAAATCTCCTCAATGAACATTTCACAGATTTCAACAGGAAGCTGGTAGATCAGACGTCCGATTCCAAGGCGGCTGTATCCGAATACATTTTTATCTGCGTAAAAAATCTTTCCTACTTCGAGAGCTGTTCGTGCTTCCTTGTAGGCGCCTGCAAGGTGGTTGATGTCCTCGGCAATATTGCTGTAAGACACCCAGGCAGGCGTCATTGCTTCTGTGTTTAACATATCTACAAGCATACAGGCAATATTTTCCAGTTCTTTTATGCCTTCCGAGGGTTGGAGTTCCCGGATTACAATAATGCCGGAATCGTCAACAGCAGTGATAAAGTCCCTTGTGC
>JAUNAX010000075.1 GCA_030527365.1 Eubacteriales bacterium
AAAGAATTTTATTCTGCTTATCTGTATCTGGAATTTTCCAATTATTATGAGGAAGAAGGTCTGAAGGGATTCGCAAACTGGTATCGTGTGCAGGCGCAGGAAGAGCGTGACCATGCCATGCTGATGATCCAGTATCTTCAGAATAACGACTGTCGTGTAGTTTTGGACACCATTGAAAGACCGGATGCAGAGCTGAATGATAAAATGGATGCTCTGAAACAGGGATATGAACATGAGCAGTATGTAACAGGACTGATTCACAATATTTACGATGCAGCTTATACGGTGAAAGACTTCCGTACCATGCAGTTTCTCGATTGGTTTGTAAAAGAGCAGGGAGAAGAAGAGACAAAAGCTTCTGATCTGATTAAGAAGATGGAACTTTTTGGCGGAGATGCAAAGAGCCTTTACATGTTGGATAGTGAGCTTGGCGCTCGTGTATATGCAGCGCCTTCCCTTGTATTATAAGGAGGAGACTGCAGGATGAAAATCGGATTTATAGGCTGCGGAAATATGGCGTCTGCCATGATCGGAGGAATTCTGAAAAAAGGAATTTTCACAAAAGAGGAGATCATCGTGTCGAATCTTACGGAGGAAGGCAGCAGACGAAGCAGAGAAAAGCTTGGAGTTGTCACAACAATGGAAAACCGTAAGGTGGCAGAGCAGGCAAAAATTGTTGTTCTTGCAGTAAAACCTCAGTTTTACGAGGAGGTTTTAGAAGAGATAAAAGAGGTTCTCACAGAAGAACACATCCTCGTTGGAATTGCTCCGGGAAAAACGCTTTCCTGGCTGGAAGAAAAATGTGGACAGCCTCTTAAAATTGTTCGTCTGATGCCGAATACACCGGCGCAGGTAGGCGAGGGAATGACAGGAGTCTGCTTTAACGAGAAGGTATCTGAGGAAGAAAAACAGGAAATTTGCGGGATTACAGACAGTTTTGGCTGTACGGAGGTGATTCCGGAACGCCTCATGGAAGGGTTAAGCGCAGTGACAGGCTGTTCTCCGGCATATGTATTTATGTTCCTGGAGGCAATGGCAGATGCGGCGGTACATCAGGGAATGCCAAGAAAACAGGCGTACCGTCTGGCTGCACAAGCTGTTCTCGGAAGTGCAAAAATGCTCCTTGAGACAGGAATGCACCCCGGCGAACTGAAAGATATGGTCTGCTCTCCGGCAGGCTCTACCATTGAGGGTGTGCGTATGCTGGAAAAAAATGGATTCCGAAGCGCAGTATTTGAGGCTCTTTGTGCAGCGGCGGAAAAAGGAAAGAAATTATAAGGAATTTATATGATAAAAACAGACAGTTTTTGATAAGAGTGGTATCATCAGAAGCTGTCTGTTTCTATTTGATGATACAAAAATTGAGAGAGATTAGTCAGTGGTTACAGCACCCAGTCTCCTTTACTTAATGTACTGTTGTGATATTTTGAAGAAAAGGTGACGTCTTCTCCAAACCATGCAGGAGGGACGTAGCTTTTGGCTGCTTCCTCAGAGGTAAATTCCACCTCTGCAAGAAGAAGCCCTTCATATGCTTCGTGGAAAATATCAAGCTCAATAGAAAGTCCGTCTTTTTCCGGAATGACATATCGGTCTTTACAGATAACGATACCGTCCGCTTTTTCCTTCAGGTGGTAATAAGATTCTTCTGTCAGAGGAAGGTTATATTCTTCTCTGGAAAGAAGTCCTTTTGATTTGTAAGTAAGATAATATTCATCATTCTGACGGCGGATGCGCACAACAGGATCTGTGCAGAGATAGCCCTGTTCAATATGAAGACAGGGGTACTGGGACAGATTTTCAGGAATCTGCTCTTTTTTTATCAGAAATTTTCTTTCAATCTCCATAAAATCCTCCTTATATATGTTAAAAATGTAAGAACAGTATACCCTTTTTATTGTAAAAAAGAAAGGGAAATGGTATAATAAATCCCGAAAAAAGCGCAGAAAACAGGACTTCATCAGAACAGGAGGTTTTTGAATTGAGCAAAGTATATATTTTTCTGGCAGATGGCTTTGAAGATATAGAAGGTCTGACTGTTGTTGACTTAATGAGAAGAGCAGAAATTGATATAAAAACAGTTTCCATTAAAGATTCAAAAGAGGTTACAACCTCTCATGGGATTACGCTTCTGACAGACAGCATTTTTGAGGAAACAGATTTTTCAGATGCAGATATGCTGGTGCTTCCGGGAGGGATGCCGGGAACAAAATATCTGGGCGAATATAAGCCTCTTACGGAACTTTTGAAAAGCTTTTACGTCAAAGGTGGAAAAGTTGCGGCAATCTGTGCAGCGCCCAGTGTTTTCGCAGAACTGGGATTTCTGGATGGAAGAAAAGCAACCTCATATCCTTCCTTTATGGAAAAATTAAAAGGAGCTGTTCTCACAGAAGAGCCTGTAGCCGTAGACGGCAATGTGACAACAAGCAGAGGACTTGGAACAGCCATAGATTTTGCCCTGTCTCTTATCGGACAGCTTGAGGGAATGGAAAAAGCGCAGGAAATCGCAGAATCTATCGTATATTTTTAAAAAAACACTGGTGTTTTGATTTTGCTTGTGCTATACTATCACAATGACTGTATCCTAAGCATAGTAGGATAAAATGCAGAAATTAACTAACCTGATATAAATTAAGGAGGAACATACAAAATGAGTTTACAGGTGGAGAAAATGGAAAAAAACATGGCGAAGCTTACAATCGAAGTTTCCGCTGAAGATTTAGAAAAGGCAATGCAGAGCGCATACCAGAAAGCAAAAGGCAGAATCAGCATTCCTGGATTCCGTAAAGGAAAAGCTCCGAGAAAAATGATCGAGCAGATGTACGGAAAAGGAATCTTCCTTGAGGACGCAGTAAACGCTCTGATTCCGGAGCATTACAGCAAAGCTCTTTCCGAGTGTGAACTGGAAATCGTTTCCCAGCCGCAGATCGACGTAACACAGATGGAGCCTGGAAAAGCGCTTATCTTTACAGCAGAAGTTGCTGTAAAACCGGAAGTTACATTAGGCGAGTACAAGGGCGTAGAAGTTCCGAAGGCTGAAATCGAAGTAACTGAGGAAGAAATCGAAGCTTCCATCAAACGTGAGCAGGAGAAAAACTCCAGAACAATCACTGTAGAAGACCGCGCAGCAGAAGATGGTGACATTGTCACAATCGACTTTGAAGGATTTGTAGACGGCGAGGCATTTGAAGGCGGAAAAGGCGAGGCTTATCCTCTGACACTTGGTTCTCATACATTTATTCCTGGATTTGAAGAGCAGCTTGTTGGCGCAAAAACAGGCGACCACGTAGAAGTAAACGTGACATTCCCGGAAGAGTATCAGGCAAAAGAGCTTGCAGGAAAGGCAGCAGTATTCCAGTGTGACGTTAAGAAGATCGAAGCAAAAGAGCTTCCGGAGCTTAACGATGATTTCGCAAAAGATGTTTCTGAATTTGATACACTTGCAGAATACAAAGAAGATGTAAAGAAAAATCTGACAGAGAGCAAAGAAAAAGAAGCTCTTCGTGCAAAAGAAGACGCAGCTATCGAAAAAATCATTGAAAATGCAGAGATGGAAATTCCGGAAGCAATGATCGATACACAGTGCCGTCAGATGATGGATGATTTCGGAAGAAGAATGCAGTCCCAGGGTCTTTCTATGGAACAGTACTTCCAGTTCACAGGTCAGACAGCAGAGAAAATGATGGAAGACATGAAACCGCAGGCTCTCAAGAGAATCCAGACAAGACTTGTTCTTGAAAAAATCGTAGAGGTTGAAAACATTCAGCCAACAGATGAAGAAGTAAATGAAGAAATCTCCAAGATGGCTGCTATGTACAAAATGGAAGCAGACAAGTTAAAAGAACTGGTTGGAGAGCGTGAAATGGAACAGATGAAGAAGGATATGGCTGTACAGAAAGCTGTTACTTTCGTTGCTGAGGCAGCAAAAGAGGCATAATCCTGATTTCGATTGATTTTCACAGAGAAGCAGTAATAACTGCAGGAGGTAATTATGAGTTTTGTACCTTATGTCATTGAGCAGACAAGCAGAGGAGAAAGAAGCTACGATATTTATTCCAGGCTTCTGAATGACAGAATCATTTTCCTTGGGGAAGAAGTAACCGACGTGAGCGCCAGCCTGATTGTGGCACAGCTCCTTTTTCTGGAGGCAGAAGATCCGGGAAAAGATATTCAGCTGTACATCAACAGCCCGGGAGGCTCTGTGACAGCCGGTATGGCAATTTATGATACCATGAAATATATTAAATGTGACGTTTCTACAATCTGCCTTGGTATGGCAGCAAGTATGGGAGCATTCCTTCTGGCAGGAGGAACAAAGGGCAAACGATTTGCCCTTCCAAACTCCACCATTATGATCCACCAGCCATCAGGCGGAGCACAGGGACAGGCTACAGAAATCCAGATTGTAGCGGATCACATTGCAAAAACAAAAAGAACTTTAAATGAGATTCTTGCAGCAAACACCGGACAGCCATATGAGGTTGTAGAACGGGATACAGACCGCGACAATTATATGTCTGCGGAGGAAGCGAAAGCTTACGGTTTAATTGATGGTGTTGTTGTGCACAAATGATAACCCTTGATTGACAAAGACTCCTGTAAACCGCAGGAGTCTTATCTTGCTATATAGGATATAGAAAGGAAAGTAGAAAATTCATGGCAGAAAAGATAAGAGATGGAAAAGTCAGATGTTCCTTTTGCCATAAATCTGAGGATCAGGTAAGGAAACTGATTGCAGGACCGGACGGCGCTTTTATTTGCGACCAGTGTATTGGCATCTGCGCGGAAATTCTGGAAGAAGAATTTGAAATGTACGGTCAGGAGCCGGATTACGCTTCCGGGATTAACCTGATGAAACCGGAAGAAATCCATAAAATTCTTGACGATTATGTAATTGGACAGGAGGCTGCAAAAAAAGCTCTGTCTGTTTCTGTATATAATCATTACAAACGTGTGACTGCTTCTGGAAATTCAGATGTGGAACTTCAGAAAAGTAATATCCTTATGCTTGGACCAACAGGATCAGGCAAAACTCTTCTTGCACAGACGCTTGCAAGACTTTTAAACGTGCCGTTTGCCATAGCGGACGCTACAAGTCTGACAGAAGCAGGATATGTGGGAGAAGACGTGGAGAATATTCTTCTGAAGATCATTCAGGCAGCAGATTGGGATATAGAAAGAGCTCAGTACGGAATTATTTATATTGATGAGATTGATAAAATCACAAGAAAATCAGAAAATGCGTCCATTACCCGTGATGTATCAGGAGAGGGTGTACAGCAGGCTCTTCTGAAAATTCTGGAGGGAACCGTTGCGAGCGTTCCGCCTCAGGGTGGAAGAAAACATCCCCATCAGGAATTTATCCAGATTGATACTACAAATATCCTGTTCATCTGCGGTGGTGCTTTTGACGGACTGGAAAAAATTATCGAGGCGCGTCAGAATACAAAATCCATCGGCTTTGGTGCTGAGGTGGCAGTACAGGAAGAAAGAAATGTAGGAGAAGTGCTGAAGGACGTGATGCCAGAGGATTTTGTAAAATTCGGTCTGATTCCGGAGTTTATCGGACGTGTTCCTGTAGTGGTTTCTCTGGAAGCTCTGGACGAAAAGGCGCTGATCCGTATTTTAAGAGAGCCGAAAAATGCTCTTACAAAACAGTATCACAAATTATTTGAAATGGATGGAGTGGAACTTGACTTTGAGGACGAGGCTCTTGAGGTTGTGGCAAAGAAATCTCTTGAGAGAAAGACAGGAGCCAGAGGGCTTCGTGCCATCATGGAAAATTCCCTGATGGATCTGATGTATACCATTCCGTCAGATGATACGATACGCAAATGTACCATTACAAAAGAAGTAGTAGAGGGGACCGGAGAGCCGGAGCTTGAGCGTGGAGAGGCGCCGCAGCAGATAGAGCAGAAGAAGCCTCGGAGAAACACACGTACAAGAAAGAGTGGAAAGCCGGAAACCGCTTAGGAAGGAATGACATAAATGATGAACCCAATTCAGTTACTACCTGCTATCGCCCTTAGAGGAACTACGATTCTGCCGGGAATGATCGTGCATTTTGATGTGAGCCGGGAGAAATCTGTAAAGGCGATTGAGGCGGCAATGCTGAACGATCAGAAAATTTTTCTTGTAACGCAGAAGGATCCGGAAGTGGAAACACCGGAGATTTCCGATCTGTATCATGTGGGAACCATTGCTTATATTAAACAGGTAGTAAAGCTTCCGAAAAACCTTCTCCGTGTTCTTGTGGAGGGAACAGAGAGAGCAGAGCTTTTAAGCTTTTCACAGGAAGCCCCGTTTCTGGAGAGTGAGGTATCTGTTCTTACGGCAGAAGAGGAAGAGGAATATCCTCCGGCAGTCCGTGAGGCAATGTGCCGGAGCCTTCGGGAGCTGTTCCAGCAGTTTTCAGGGGAGAGTGGAAAAGTAAGCAGGGAACTTGTAAATCAGATTTTAAGCATAGAAAATCTGGAAGAGCTTGTGGAACAGATTTCTGTGAATCTTTCCCTCTCTTATCAGAACCGCCAGAAGCTTCTTGAGGCAGTTTCTTTAAGAGACAGATATGAGCTTCTGGGTGCGATTCTCACAAATGAAATTGAAGTGGTGGAAATCGGGAAAGATCTTCAGAAAAAAATAAAAGCCCGGATTGACAAAAATCAGAGAGAATATATTTTAAGAGAACAGCTTAAACTGATCCGTGAGGAGCTGGGAGAAGAAAACACAGTAGATGACGCGGAAGAATTTAAGAACAAGCTGAAAAAGCTGGAAGCTTCAAAAGAAGTAAAAGAAAAAATAGGCAAAGAAATTGAGCGCTTTAAGAGCATGAATAATAATGCTGCAGAAACAACTGTTTTAAGAGGATATATTGAGACGCTTCTTGCGCTTCCCTGGGAGAAACGCTCCACAGATTCTGATGATTTACAGGAAGCGTGGAAAGTCCTTGAGAAAGGTCATTACGGCTTAAAAGAAGTAAAAGAGCGCATTATGGAGTTTCTTTCTGTGAGAAAACTGACGAAAAAGGGAAAAAGTCCGATCCTCTGTCTTGTAGGACCGCCTGGAACAGGAAAAACTTCCATTGCCCGTTCCATTGCAGAGGCAATGAACAAGAAATACGTCCGTATCTGCCTTGGCGGTGTGCGCGATGAGGCAGAGATTCGCGGACATAGAAAAACCTATGTAGGCGCTATGCCGGGACGTATTACAGAGGCATTAAAGCAGGTGGGTGTGAGCAATCCGCTGATGCTTCTTGACGAAATTGACAAGACAAGCAGCGACTATAAGGGAGATACTTCTTCTGCGCTTCTTGAGGTGCTGGATCCGGAACAGAACAGCCATTTTACAGACCATTATGTAGAGCTTCCTCAGGACCTCTCCGAGGTGCTTTTTGTGGCAACAGCGAATGATGTCCAGGGCATTCCCCGCCCTCTTCTTGACAGAATGGAATTAATTGAGATTTCCGGTTATTCTGAAAACGAGAAGGAACATATTGCAAAAGAGCATCTGATTCCGCGTCAGATGGAAATAAACGGTGTACCGGAAGGCTGCCTTACCATTCAGTCGGCTGCTCTTGGAAAAATGATTAACAATTACACAAAAGAAGCTGGAGTTCGAAATCTGGAGAGAAGCATTGGAAGAATTTGCAGGAGAACTGCCCGTGCCATTATGGAAAAAGGAAAGAAGCGCGTTGTGGTGACAACGAAGAATCTTCCGGATTTCCTGGGAAAAGAGCGGTTTAATTATCTCATGGCAAATCAAAAAGATGAAATCGGAATTTCAAGAGGTCTTGCCTGGACCCAGGTTGGAGGAGATACCCTCCAGATAGAAGTAAACGTAATGCCAGGAAAAGGAGAATTTCTTCTTACAGGGCAGCTTGGCGATGTGATGAAGGAATCTGCTCAGGCAGGCATTACCTACATTCGTTCCATTTCAGATAAATATGGAATCGCTCCGGAATACTTTCAGGAGCATGATATTCACATTCATATTCCGGAGGGGGCAGTTCCAAAGGACGGTCCTTCAGCTGGTATTACAATGGCAACAGCTATGCTTTCTGCTATTGTGGAAAAACCGGTGCGGGCTGATCTTGCCATGACAGGAGAAATTACCTTAAGGGGCAGAGTCCTTCCAATCGGAGGCTTAAAAGAAAAGCTTCTTGCTGCAAAATATGCAAAAATAAAAGAAGTTCTTGTTCCGGGAGAAAACCGTCCGGATATAGAGGAGCTGGATAAAGAAATTACAAAGGGACTTACCATTACCTTTGTGGAGACAATGGATGAAGTGCTTGAAAAAGCGCTTGTAAAATAGAGAGGAACAGCCAATGATTATAAAAAATGTATCACTGGATATTGTGTGCGGCATTACAAGTAAGCTTCCGGAAACAAAGCGTCCGGAGATTGCATTTGCGGGAAAATCAAACGTGGGAAAATCCTCACTGATCAACGCGCTTATGAACAGAAAGGCGCTTGCGCGCACAAGTTCCCAGCCGGGAAAAACGCAGACCATTAATTTTTATAATATTAATGAAGCTATGTATCTTGTGGATCTGCCCGGATATGGTTACGCAAAAGTTTCCCCGTCTGAAAAGGCAAAATGGGGAAAAATGATTGAGAAATACCTTCATACGTCAAAGGATCTGAAAGCGGTCTTTCTTCTGGTGGATATACGCCACGAGCCTTCCGCTAACGACAAACAGATGTATGACTGGATCCTCCATAACGGATACGAGCCGATTATTATTGCCACGAAGCTTGACAAGCTGAAACGAAGCCAGGTACAGAAGAGTATCAAGGCAGTAAGGGAAGGGCTGAAGCTTCCAAAAGAGGGAATCCTTATTCCTTTTTCTGCTGAGACAAAGCAGGGAAGAGAAGAAATCTGGAATCTGATGGACGAGCTTACCGGTCTTGGAGAAGAAACGGAAAAAGAACAAAAGGCGTAAAGCACATTGCTACGAAGGAGAGCAGAAAAGACAATGGGAATCATCAAGGCATTAAAGCTGGGATTTGATTATCTGAAATATGATGAGAATGGAAATGTAGAAGATACGCAAAGAGCAGTAAATGATGTAAACATGGAGATAGAAGAGGGCGAGTTTGTGGCAGTTCTTGGCCATAACGGTTCGGGAAAATCTACACTGGCGAAGCATTTAAACGCTCTTTTGCTCCCTTCAGAGGGAACGCTCTGGGTGGACGATATGGATACATCAAAAGAGCCGGAGCTTTGGAAAATCCGCCAGAAAGCGGGAATGGTTTTTCAGAATCCGGACAACCAGATTATCGGAACCGTTGTGGAAGAAGATGTGGGATTTGGACCTGAAAATATGGGAGTACCCACAGAAGATATATGGAAACGTGTGGACGACAGCCTGAAAAAAGTGGGAATGACAGCATATCGCCATCATTCTCCCAACAAGCTTTCCGGCGGACAGAAACAGCGTGTTGCCATTGCCGGCGTTGTGGCAATGCACCCCAGATGTATTGTGCTGGATGAACCGACTGCCATGCTTGATCCAAACGGAAGAAAAGAAGTGCTTGAGGCAGTGAGGGAGCTGAATCAGAAGGAAAAAGTGACGGTAATTCTCATTACCCACTATATGGAAGAGGTAATCCACGCAGATAAGGTTTACGTCATGGACGGAGGAAACGTGGTCTTAGAGGGAACGCCGAAGGAGATTTTCTCCCAGGTGGACACGCTCAAAAAATACCGTCTTGATGTGCCGCAGGTTACGCTCCTTTCCCATGAACTGAGAAAATCCGGCGTGTCCATTCCGGAGGGAATACTGACGAAAGAAGAATTGGTGAGTGCCTTATGTCAATAGAGTTAAAAGATGTAACTTA
>JAUNAX010000076.1 GCA_030527365.1 Eubacteriales bacterium
TCCAGGGCATTTGTAATGTCCTTTGTAAGAGCCTCAAATTTGGGAATAGTGATATTTTTCAGGGCGTTGGCGCGCTTCTGTGTCTTTTTAATATTGGTGGCAAGGCGGATTGCTGCGTTTTCCACCATAGAAAGGCGTATGGAAAGCTCCTTCACTTTTTCGAAGGCTGCCTTTGCTTCGTCAAGAGACATTTTTGTGCTGTAGTAAGCATAAGTGGGAACATTGCTGCTCTTGTCGTATTCTACAAGAGGAATTTCCGTTCCCATAACGCTTCTTGATTTGATGCGGATAGAGTTTTCGATGGGAACCGTGTAGGAAATCTGCTGTACAAAGGCGATTCCGATTTCCATATTTGCCTTCTGGAGAGCTGCATAGGCAGTTCGGAAGGTATCGTCTATCTGTGTCTGAATGTCTTTTGCCTGGTCTATTAAATCCATCATTTCCCGTATGAGAATGTTACGTTTTTTATCCATCAGCTCAAAGCCCTGTCTGGAAAGAGCCAGGGAGTTTTTTGCAAGTATAAGATTTCCCTTTGTGGGAAAAGTATTCGGATCCATGCGATCACCTCACTAACGGACTGTTTCTCTGTAATATTCGTCAAGAATCTTTGTGTCAATACGGTCAAGCTCTTCTTTTGGAAGAAGACCGAGAAGTTCCCAGCCTTTATCAAGGGTTTCTGTGATGGAACGGTTTTCTGTTTCCGTCTGTCCTACAAATTCTGCCTCAAATGCTTTTCCGAAAACAAGATACCGCTTATCAAGGGGAGAAAGTTCGTCCTCACCGATAACAGAAGCAAGAGCGCGGGCATCGCCAACTTTTGCATAGCAGGAGAAGAGCTGGTTTGCCACGTCCTGATGATCCTTTCTTGTGAAGCCTTCTCCAATGCCGTCCTTCATAAGACGGGAGAGGGACGGAAGAACATTGATCGGCGGATAAATTGCCTGTCCGTGAAGCTGTCTGTCAAGTACGATCTGACCTTCTGTAATATATCCGGTAAGGTCGGGGATCGGGTGGGTAATATCGTCATTTGGCATGGTAAGAATCGGAATCTGGGTAACAGATCCTGTTCCGCCGCTTACAATACCTGCGCGCTCATAAAGAGTGGCAAGTTCGCTGTAAAGGTATCCCGGATAACCTTTTCTGGAAGGAATTTCTCCTTTGGAGGAGGAAACCTCACGCATTGCCTCACAGAAAGAAGTAATATCTGTCAGAATGACAAGAATGTGCATACCCTTTTCAAAGGCAAGGTATTCCGCTGCTGTGAGGGCGATTTTCGGAGTGAGGAGACGCTCTACAACCGGATCGTTTGCCAGATTTAAAAACATGACAACATGGTCGGAAGCGCCGCTTTCCTCGAAGGTACGGCGGAAAAATTCCGCAACATCGTATTTTACACCCATTGCAGCAAATACAATGGCAAAGTTTTCGTCGGAGTCTGCTCCCAGAGAAGCCTGTTTTACAATCTGGGCAGCAAGCTTATCATGGGGAAGACCGTTGCCGGAGAAAATAGGGAGCTTCTGTCCGCGGATCAGAGTAGTAAGTCCGTCAATAGCAGAAATACCGGTATTAATATAATTTCGCGGATACTCACGTGTGACAGGATTTAAAGGAAGTCCGTTAATGTTAAGGCTTACCTCAGGAGTAATATCTCCCAGTCCGTCAATGGGCTGTCCGATGCCGTTAAAAGTACGTCCAAGGATTTCCGGGGAAAGTCCGATTTCCATAGGATGTCCTGTAAGGCGTGTGTGGGTATTTCCAAGGGACATATTATCTGTCCCTTCAAATACCTGGATTACTGCCTTGTCTTCATATATTTCCACAATACGGCCGATTTTCTCAGTTCCATCTTCCATACGGAATTCAACAATCTCCTCGAAAGAGGCGTTTTTCACCCCTTCCAGGACGACAAGAGGGCCGTTTATTTCACTTAAACCTAAATATTCGATTGCCATAAACTTTTCCTCCTTAATCAGCCGTTTTTCTCAAGAACTTTGTTGTAGAAGGCGTCAATGTCTTCTCTGTACTGTTTGAAAAGTTCAAGATGGTCGTTTGGTACATCGTATTTAATAGAAATAATACGTTCAAAAATATTGTCCTCTTTGAGAACAGATACAGGCATTCCTCTGTTTATGAGAGCACGGGCTTTTTCATAGAGATAGAGGATAATCTCCATCATTTCAAACTGTTTTTTCATTGGAACACAGGTATCTTCCTGGTGGAAGGCATTCTGCTGTAAAAATCCGAGACGGATTACTCTTGCAATTTCCAGTGTCAGCTTCTGGTCATCAGGAAGAACGTCGCTTCCGATCAGTTTTACGATTTCCATAAGAGAGCTTTCCTGGTTTAAGATTGCCATAATCTGATTTCTGTCGGAGACAAATTTTGGAGATACGTTTGCTCTGTACCAGGGAGTCAAATCCTCAAGGTATTCACTGTAGCTCGTAAGCCAGTGAATAGCCGGGAAATGTCTCGCATAGGCAAGAGATTTATCAAGTCCCCAGAAGCAGCGCACAAAACGTTTTGTGTTCTGTGTAACCGGCTCGGAGAAGTCGCCGCCCTGCGGGGAAACAGCTCCGATAATGGAAACAGAGCCTTCTGTTCCGTTTAAGTTCTGCATCATTCCGGCTCTTTCATAAAAGGCAGAAAGCTTTGATGCAAGGTAGGCAGGGAAGCCTTCCTCGGCTGGCATTTCTTCCAGACGTCCGGAAAGTTCACGGAGCGCCTCCGCCCATCTTGAGGTGGAGTCTGCCATGATGGCTACGTCATATCCCATATCACGGTAATATTCCGCAAGTGTTACACCTGTATAGATAGAAGCTTCTCGCGCTGCAACAGGCATATTAGAGGTATTTGCAATAAGAGTAGTTCTGTCCATCATAAGATTTCCGGATTTCGGGTCGATCAGTTTGCTGAAATCCTCAAGAACCTGTGTCATCTCATTTCCACGTTCTCCGCAGCCGATGTAGATAATAATGTCTGCGTCAGACCATTTTGCAATCTGGTGCTGCGTCATGGTTTTTCCTGTTCCGAAACCGCCGGGAACGGCTGCTGTGCCGCCCTTTGCAATAGGGAAAAGGGTATCCAGGATACGCTGTCCTGTTACAAGGGGAGTGCTTGCAGGGAAACGGTGGTGTGTAGGGCGCGGAATACGGATCGGCCATTTCTGTGCAAGAGCAAGCTCTTTTGTACTGCCGTCTGTAAGTTCGAGAGTTACGATTGGCTCAAGAATATTGTAAGAGCCGTCTTTTACTGTTTTTACGACAGTTGCCTCGGAGATGTTTGGAGGAACCATAGATTTATGAACAATGGAAACTGTTTCCTGTGTTTCCGCAATAATGGTTCCCGGTCCTACCACATCTCCCTCTTTTACAGTAATGTGTACGTCCCATTTTTTTTCTGTATCAAGAGAGTCTACGCTGACACCTCTTGAGATGTATTTTCCTGACTGTTTTGCAATCTCTCCGAGAGGACGCTGAATACCGTCAAAAATGTTGTGGATAATACCAGGTCCTAAAAGAACGGAGATGGCGTCATCTGTTCCGATAACAGTTTCTCCCGGCTTTAAGCCTGTTGTTTCCTCAAAAACCTGGACAGTTGTCATGCCTTTTTTCAGACCAATAACTTCTCCCACCAGTTTTTCCGGACCAACGTATACCATCTCTGATATTTTAAATCCACAGTCGCCTTTTAAATAAATGACAGGGCCGTTAATTCCATAAATAATACCTGTTTTACTCATATCTTGGACCTCCGTCAAACTTAAATTCTTTTTTGCAGGCAAGGAATGCCTCGCGGAAAGAATTGTCGATCAATATGTTTTTGCCCGGGATAATGGCGCGGATTCCTCCGATAAATTCTTCGTCTGCAAGACGGAGGGCAGCGCCTGTTTTCTGGGAAAGAGTTTCCAGGCGGGAGCTGTCAGACGGGGTAAGATAAATGTGAAGCTCGTCCTCGCCTGCAAAATCCTGTGCTTCTTTGATTTTTCTGCAAAGATAGGAATCATATTCCGGAGTTTTTACAAAGTCTTCCAATAAGCTCTGCACTTCTGCAAAAAGTCTGTCTTTCAGTTCGTTTTGTTTCTTTGTCCAGTTGCGCTTGATTGTAAGCTGCTGGGCGGAAAGCGCCTTGTTTACTTCGCGGCGGGCATTTTCAGATTCTGCTTTTACTTCAGCCTCTGCGCTTTGTCTCCGGGAGTGCTTATGTTCAGCCAGCATTTCGTTCAGATTTTTTTTGTGCTCTTCGATCATCTGAGCAGCCTCCTGATAAGCTTCCTCAACAGAGGAGTCATAAAAATGCTGCAGTTTTTCTTCGATTGTCATAACGTCACCTGCCTATAGTTTTAGTCCGATTGCTTCGTTTACATATGAAGTGATGAAATCCGGTTTGCGACCAGTACCGTGTCTGTCAGGAATTTCGATGATAAGAGGCGTTTTGTGGCGGAGCTTTACATCGTCAATAATTTCGGGAAATTCTCTTCCGAATTTTTCTGTAAGAAGAATGATACCGATTTCTTTATTGGCGATGGCGTTCTGAAGAGCTTCCTTCAGTTCGTCATGCTCATGTACCACAACGCCTTCCACACCTGCCAGTCTCATTCCTGTGTAGGTATCTACGTTGTCGCTGATTAAAAACATCTGCATATTATAACTGTCCCAGGATCATGAAGGAGATGATAAGTCCGTAAAGGGCAACACCTTCTGCAAGACCTACGAAAATCAGGGATTTACCAAGAATACTCTGATCTTCGCTGATTGCGCCTAAAGCTGCGCTTGCCGCACTGGCAACGGCAATACCACCGCCGATACAGGAAAGTCCGGTTACAAGAGCTGCTGCAAGGTATCCCATACCAGTAGCAAGACCGCTGTTTGCTGCGCCGGCAGAAGCCTGTACGGAAGAAGTTCCTGCAAACATAACGCCGATGGCAACGAGCATGATTCCGAAGAAGAAGAATGCGTTTACGCCAATAGCTGTTTTATAACGACCGCGGTTTTTTTCTCCGATCAGATAGTATCCGAAAGGAAGGATAATGCTGAGTACAAGTGCGATTGCTAATACGATCTGTGTCATAACTGTCATAATAATGACCTCCTGTTTTTAAAATTTAGTAGTTATCTGGATTTGTAATTATCTGAAACGGAACGGTTCAAATTTTCTTCCGGTTCCTTTGTAAAAACGGCTGAAAATTTCGTAGTATTCCAGACGGAGTACCTGAATGCCCACGATAAGACCTTCCATACCGCAGACGAAAAGGTTTCCGAGGATTACGATCAGCCAGTTTGGATTGCCGCTTTCTGCGCCGGCAAGCATAAGCACAACTTCCATCATAGCTGCGTGGCTTACGGCAAAAGCGCCGATTCGCACGAAGGAGAGTGTGTTTGAGAAGTAGCTTAAAAGTACCTCGAACATTTCAAAGATACCCTGGACAACAAACATTCCTTTTTCTTTCGGCATAACCTCTGCTCTTTTTTCCACAAGAGCAGTAAGTGGCTCTTTGAAGAAAATCATAAGAAGCGGGATTCCGAACATAACAAAGAGAACGATTCCTCCGGGGAGGCTGTGTCCTGTTATAAACAGTGCGATACACACAACAGCAGAGCCGTAGAAAATAAGACCTGCAACTGCGTTTGTATCAAACCATGATTTTTCTGTATCTTTTGCGCGGAAAGAGTTGATAATATTGAAAATCATACAGAGAAGAATGATTCCCATACCAAATCCGATGGCAACAATAAACACAGTATTCAGTTTTCCAATGAAAGGCACAGTCATCATGTTGCTCATGGGGTGAAGCCATAAAGCGGGGAGTATATCTTCAAATCCGAAGATGCTTCCGAACATAAATCCGAAGAAAGTGGAAAAGACTCCGGCACAGCTTATAATACCTGCAAGTTCAATGTGCTTATATTTATATAGAAGGAATCCTCCAACTGCCAGGAGAAGTCCCTGTCCCACATCTCCGAACATGGCGCCGAAAATAAAGGAGTAGGTAATGGCTACAAACCAGGTAGGGTCCATCTCGCCGTATGCGGGAAGACCGTACATTTTTACATACATTTCAAAAGGTTTGAAAAGTTTCGGGTTTTTCAGTTTTGTAGGAGGCGTTTTTGCCTTTCCTGTTACCTGCTCTGCCCCTTCTTCATCTTCCACAAGGCAGAAAATCCTGTGGTCGTCTTTGATGTCCTCGAGGAAGGCGTCGGAATCTTTTTTTGTCATCCAACCGCACAGAATGTAGAAGTTATCTTTTTCTCCGTGGGTGCAGGCAGCCGTTTTTCTTACATCAAAATTTCTGGAAAGATGGGAAATCGCCTCTTTTGCGGAAACAATATCACGGCTGTTGTCCTTCAGGTATTTCAAGCTTGCATTTTTGTTTTCTTCAAGCTGCGCCTGAATGGAATCATACTGCTTCTGCAGTTCTGTGAAAGCTTCTGTGGCAGTGCCGTTGTACTCATCAGGGATAAAAATACGCTCAAAGTGCATGGAAGAATAAACGGCGTTTACCTTGTGGGCTTCGTGGTGGGGCATAAAATAAATTCCCCAGATATATTCATCGTCTTCCTCGCATTTAATGAATACGGTGTCAAGGTTATCATAAATATAATTTTTGAATTTTTCGAAGTACTCTTTTTCAATTCGTCCGAAACGGTAATGAATGAAACGGAACTTTAAAATAGAAGAAAGGTCATAATTGATGTTTCGGAAAGGGCGGATGATTCGCAGGGATTCCGTAACGTGTTCGAACTCTTCTTCCAGGCGTGCCCTTGTGTCGGCAAGCTCCTGCGTTTCTTCTTTTACACGGCGGACAATGGAGAGCGCTTCTTCCAGTTTCAGTTTGGCTGGTGAGATTTTTTCCGGGTTTTCCAGTTCTTCGTAAAAACCGTTGATGGTATTTAAGGCTTCACGATAAGGATTGATTTCCAGAAACGGAGAAAGATTTTCCACAGTGGTAAGTTCAGAAAGTGCATTTTCCAGATGAATTTCATATCTGGATAAATACGTGTTTACCACCCGGTCAATATCCGTTTTTGGCCCGGTAATACTCAGAAACTTCATTTTCTCAATCACGTTGTTACCTCCGGGTTATTAGTTATTGCGGATATACCGCATGGTCTCGTCTGGTGCAACCCCGTAACGTACACATTCCAGGGCAATCGTCAGACGAGTGACTTCATGTTCCTTATGATACAGGTACGAATAGATAACAGCCACAGAATAGGGATCTTTTCGTGCTTCTTTCTCCAGAATGCTCCGGAGAATGTAATTATAAAATTCCTCCAGGTTTGCAACTGTAAGGTGTTCATACCGGATACCATAGTAAGTTTTGGAAAAAATACGTTTTGCTTCCTCGTAGGTAGGAGCCTCTACAAGTGCGTTGATTTCTTCCTTTTTCAGTTTATAGTTCATGGGAATCAGCAGAGCGTAAATGTTTGCCGGTTCCATATGGAAATATCGTTTGGAACGCTGGATGAACTGAAGATTCAGCATATCGAATTTTTCTCCGTATGCTTTTGTGATTTCCTCCAGATCATTTTTCTTAAACAGCTTCTTACGGATATTCCATATCTGAGTAAAATAATAGAGGTCCAGTGCCATTCCGTAGTCGAAAAGCAGAGGACTTTCGTGCTCCTGGATTTTTGCAAGAGGAGCGTAAAACTCATTGCCTTTCAGGGCATTTATAAATTCCTCCATATTGCGGCATGATGCCAGACGGTCCAGATCAATTTTGGAATGCTGGCGGAAAAAATCGCGATACGGAGAAAGGTCTACAGGGTCGGTGTCCCTGTGGTCAAAGAGGTTAGTCATAATCTCCTTCAGGACGCGGATTTCATAACGCTTGGAGTAAAGCGCCAGGAATTTTCGCTGTTCCTGATTGGCGAAATGATAAATTCTGGAAAAATTTCCGAAAATGGATTTTTTCAGAAGTTTTTCGATTTCCCCTCTGTGTATATCATTCTCGTCGAGAGAAGACCACGCTTTGGAGTATTCCGGTGTACGCTTCAGATAGGCGGCTACCTGGGGAACCCCCGGAAGCTGAACGATTTCCTGAAGCTGCTGCTCGTTGACGAGACGGCTCTGCATAGCGCGGATTTTTGTGGAAAGACCGCTGTAAGACAGGACATTTCCCATGTGTTTCACTTCCTTTCCATTGTTGGTCTGTTACATTTCAATAATTTTCTGAAATAATTCCCGGGAAAGGGTTGCGTGATTTTTTTCATAATAAGAATCAAGCTGGGCGAATCCTGCCTCTGTGTCCTTTAAAAGGGCAGTGAGCTGGACGTCCTTCTGGCGTTCCAGATCCTGTCGGATTTTCTGGATTTCCTGCTCGGTTTCCTGTTCAAGACGATTGTCAAAAGCCTTGCATGTTTCTTCCATTTCAGCGGAAAGTTCCTGCTTTTTCTTATCAGCTTCTTCCATGATGCCATTGGCAGTGGTTTCGATTTCCGATAACTTGTTCAGTATCTGTTCCATCTTCAACCTCCTTTGTTAATAATCTGTCTATCTCCCTATCTATCATACACCTTTTCGCGAAAAATACAATAAAAAGTTGCCCTGTGGGAAGAAGGCGTGTATATTAATGATGTATAAAAAAGTTGGAGGATACAGACATATATGAGATTAAGAAATATTCCCGGGGCAAAAGACGCCATTCTGGAAAGCTCTTTTGTAATTCAGGAACCGGAAAAAAATAAGGGAAAATGGAGCAGCGTATTTCTCAAAGAGCAGCCCCTTCATATAGAAGTAGGAATGGGAAAAGGACGTTTCCTTATGGAACTGGCTGCTCTTAACCCGGACATTAATTATGTAGGAATTGAAATGTACGACAGTGTTCTTCTGCGTGCTCTGCAGAAAATGGAGGAGCTTACAGAAGAAGGAAAAGGTCTTCCCAACCTTAAATTTATGCGTATTGACGCAAGAATCCTTCCTGAAATATTTGAAAAAGGTGAAGTATCCAAAATTTATCTGAACTTTTCCGATCCGTGGCCGAAAGCGCGCCATGCAAAACGCCGCCTGACTTCAAGAGAATTTCTGGCAAGATACGATGAAATTTTAAAGCCCGAGGGAAGAGTGGAATTTAAGACAGATAATAAAGATTTATTCTTATTTTCTCTGGAAGAGGTGGAAGAAACAAAATGGCGTCTTCTGGAGCACACCTTCGATCTTCATCACGATGAAAAAATGAATGCGGGCAATGTGATGACAGAGTATGAGGAGAAATTTTCCTCTATGGGAAATCCCATCTATAAAATGATTATTGACAGGGAAGCATAAGCTGTCCCTGGTGTTTGGTGAGGGGCAAAGCAGATATATGTTTTGTACCTCACCGTTCTTCTTTGCCGGGAAAGCAATAGATTTTGGACAGTCTTTCCATAAGAAGAAAAATGCTTTGCGAAGATGGGGAAATACATATTTTTTCTTTTCGCGGCATAGAATAGAATAAGAAAAGGCAGGGAATACCGGAGGGTATCAGGGAGCTTTTATGAGACAGAAAAACAGTCGCCTGAAAAATAAACTGACTCAGCTTGGCTATGAACATGGAAGACTTGGAAGCCAGCTTGGACGTATCCGAAAATCTGCAGATGAGGTGAACCGTATGCTGGAAAATATGACGCAAAAAGAGGAAAAAAGAGAAGAAAAGAAAAAAATGTAAAAAAAATTAAAAAATAATAAAAAAAGTATTGACTTTTACATCTGGTATCTGGTATTATATTTCTTGCGTTAAGGAAATAAAACAAATGAATACGCGCGATTAGCTCAGTTGGTAGAGCACCTGACTCTTAATCAGGGTGTCCAGGGTT
>JAUNAX010000077.1 GCA_030527365.1 Eubacteriales bacterium
TAAGGCAAAGGTCTGCAACACCTCTATCCCCGGTTCAAATCCGGGTGGCACCTCTACAAAGAGCCTAAAGATTAAGGCTCTTTTTTAATTTAACAATAAAATATAACAGGCTCTGTAGAAGGCTGATAAATTTTTCATGGAGGATAGAATTATGACAGCAGAAAGAGCGTCTCTTGAATGGCTGGAAAACCCGGAAGTATTTCAGGTAAACAGAGAAAAAGCCCATTCAGACCATTTATTTTATGAAAAAGAAGAAGAGGTATGTCTGGAAGAAAGGCTGCCTCTTGCACAGTGCTTAAATGGTATATGGAAGTTTTCTTACGCAGAGAACCCATCAAAAAGAGAGAAGGAGTTCTTTGAGGAAGGATATGATGACAGTCATTTTGACAGGATTACAGTACCGGGGCATATTCAGATGCAGGGATACGATAAGAATCAATATATTAATACCATGTATCCCTGGGACGGGCAGGAAGAGCTTCGTCCCCCGCATATTTCAAAAGAATATAATCCTGTGGGAAGCTATGTAAAAGAGTTCACTTTAAAGGAAAATTTAAAGGGAAAACCGTTATTTCTTTCGTTTCAGGGTGTGGAAACCGCCTTTTATGTGTGGATGAATGGAAAGTTTGTGGGATACAGTGAGGATACTTTTACTCCTTCCGAATTTAACGTAACCAATTTTGTAAAAGAAGGAAAAAACAGACTGGCAGTAGAAGTATATAAAAGAAGCAGTGCAAGCTGGCTGGAAGATCAGGATTTCTGGCGCTTTTCCGGAATTTTCCGTGACGTGTACCTTTATGCAGTGCCAAAGCTTCATGTGAGAGATTTATTTGTAAAAGCAGGGTTAGATGATTCCTTTACAAAAGGAAATCTTTCTCTTCAGTGGGAGATTTTCGGAGAAAAAGAAGGTGCATACATAGAAATCAGCCTTCTTGATAAGAAAGGAAATCTTATTTTTAAAGAGGAAAAACCGGCAGAAACAAGAAGTTTTTCCGCAAAAGAAATAGAAAAAATCAGACCGTGGAGCGGGGAAGTGCCTGTACTTTATCAGCTTTTTATCCGCCTTTATGATAAGAATAAGACGCTGATAGAAGTGGTAAAAGAACAGGTTGGCTTCCGCCGTTTTGAGATGAAGGACGGGCTTATGCTCTTAAATGGAAAACGAATTGTTTTCCGCGGGGTAAACCGTCACGAATTTCATTATCAGAAGGGCAGAGCCATTGGAAAAGAGGAGATGCTATGGGACGTGCGTTTTATGAAACAGCATAACATCAATGCTGTGCGTACTTCTCACTATCCGAATCAGACTTTATGGTATCGTCTGTGTGATCAATATGGTATTTATCTGATAGATGAGACAAATCTGGAAAGTCATGGTTCCTGGCAGAAAATGGGAGCCTGTGAGCCTTCCTGGAATGTACCTGGCAGTCTGAAGGAATGGAAAGCGGCTGTTATTGACAGGGCAAATTCCATGTTTATGAGAGACAAAAATCACCCTTCTGTCCTTATCTGGTCCTGTGGAAACGAATCTTATGCAGGGGACGATATTCAGGCAATGACAGACTTTTTTCATAGTGTGGACGACACAAGACTTGTCCATTATGAGGGGGGATTCTGGAATAGAAATTACCCGGATATTACAGATATGGAATCAAGAATGTATGCAAAGCCTGCAGAGATTGAGGCGTATTTAAAGGAAGATCCTGCGAAGCCGTACATAAGCTGTGAGTATATGCATGCAATGGGAAATTCCTGCGGAGGCATGAAGCTTTATACAGATCTGGAAGACGTTTACGAAAAATATCAGGGCGGTTTTATCTGGGATTATATTGACCAGGCTGTGGAGAGAATCAACGACCAGGGAGAGAAGGTTCTCTCTTACGGCGGTGATTTTGACGACAGAGCAACAGATTATGAGTTCTGCACAAACGGGATTGTATATTCCGACAGAAAGGTTTCACCAAAGGCGCAGGAAGTAAAGTATTTGTATGCACCTGTTCGCATATTTCCGGAGAAGGATGCAGTACGGATTGAGAACAGAAATAATTATATTTCTACAGAAAATCTGGATTTTTGTTATGTGCTTCTGAGAGATGGGAAAGAGGTGGAATCCGGCGCATTTAAAGCAGAGATAAGCCCACTTTCTGAAAAATATATTCCGCTTCCAAAGTTTTCTTTTACAGAGAGCGGCGAATATACAATACGTGTTTCTGCCTGTCTTTCCAAAGACACTATATGGGCAGAAAAAGGCTTTGAGACTGCGTTTGGAGAGACAACCTGGACAGTAAAACCAACAGAATATAAAGAAGAAAACGAGCCACTTACTGTTGTTCACGGAGATGTAAATATCGGTGTGAAGGGAAAAAATTTCTCAGCCATGTTTTCACAGACAGAAGGAGGAATCGCTTCTCTGTGTTATAATGGGAAAGAGTTTATTACAAGAAGACCGGAGCTTACGTTCTGGCGCGCTCTCACAGATAACGACCGTGGCTGCAGTCTTGGATATGAGTGTGGCTGCTGGTCAAATGCGGGAGTCTACAGCAAAGTGGAAAATGTTTCTGTGAAAGAAACAGAAAACAGCGTAACTGTTACATTTGACTTTGCAGTTCCTGTAAGTAAAGAAATCAAAGCCTCTGTTTCTTATACGGCAAAGGCAGACGGAAGCATAAAGGTTCACGCTTCTTATCAGGGAGTAAAAGGATTTCCTGATATTCCGGCATTTGGTCTTGAGTGGCGTCTGAAAGAAAAATATCATAATGTGCGTTACTATGGAATGGGACCTGAGGAAAATTATATTGACCGCTGTGAAGGGGCTCGTCTCGGTATTTTCGAGACTACAGCAAAGAAAAATGTATCTGGTTATCTTGTTCCTCAGGAATGCGGAAACAGGACAGGTGTGCGATGGCTGGAGCTCAGTGACAAAGAAGGGACAGGTCTTCGCTTTGAAGCAGCAGGACAACCCTTTGAGGCAGGCGTACTTCCGTGGAGCACACGTGAGCTTGATGCTGCATCTCATAAAGAGGAGCTTTCCGTTCCTCATTATACCTGGGTGCGTATTCTTGCAAAGCAGATGGGAGTAGGCGGAGACGACAGCTGGGGAGCTCCGGTTCATGAGCAGTACCGTATCTCTTCTTCTGAGAACCTGGATGTTGAATTTTTTATAAAACCGTTGTGAAATAAAAAAATAAGACAGTATAGAGAGTGTAAAGTGCTGATTGTAGATGGTAAATTTATTACATGTGAGGGATAAAAAAATTCCGCGGTTTTGCCGCGGAGTTTTTTTATGCAGAAATCACTGAGCTGTGAGGGCAAGCTCAAGAGAGGTGTCATTGAAAAAAGTATTAGCATTATAGAGATATAAGATTTCCTGTACGTTTTCTACCTGAATCAGTTTTTCCAGGTCACCGTAGTAATATCTTGGGTCAACCATAATAATATTCCGATAGTGGGGAGCAAGAAACGGTACAAAGCAGTTTGCATATGAATCTTTTAAAATAAGGAGCGTACGGTTATTCTCTACGGGTGTGTTGATTTTTACCTGTGGGTGATTTCCGTTAAAGAAGAGTGCATATTTATCACGGCCCTTTAACTGTTCTGTTGCATAAAAGCTTCCTGATTTCTTCTGTTCGTCCACGTAATTTATAACAGAGGATGGGGCGTCTTCCGATGGAAGAAAAACAGAAAGTTCTTCTTTTTTGCCGGAGCGGAAGCCGCTTTTTGCAGAGAGCGTTCCCTGAAAGGATTCGGACACAGGGACAGGCTCATACTTGGGAGAAGAGGCGTCTATTTCCATGATTTTTGCAGTTTCCATAAAAGCAAACCATGCGCCCTGTGTTGTCCAGTGGTGGTCAGTGTGATAATAAATTCCCTCGTCCTTGTGATCGCTTAAAGTGTCGCGCACATCGATGAAAGTAACACCTGCTTTGTTCAATATATCTTTTAAGGTATCAATATAGGGATTCTGATCAACTGCCGGGGCTGCAAAGGGAAGCTTCTCTTCTAATATATTTACAGCATTTGGGGCAATCAGTGCATACTGCTTGATATTGGAATGACTTTGAGCAAAATCGGTCATTGCATTTAAGGTAGCATCAAGCTGCTTCTGAGGCGGCGGATTAAACGCTTCCATAAGATAGCCGTCTTTTCCAAGATAAACGCCGTTTTCTTCTGTTTTTCCCATGAGACGGTCACAGCCGGCTTTTAATGTAACCCAGGTATCACGAAGTGGAAACTGGTCATTTACATAAGTTTCATATTTTGGAGAAAACTTTCCGGACGTTATCTGGGGAAGAGTAACTTCCGGTTTTGATGCGAGAACACGGTTTTCTTTTTGGGAAAAGCCCTTATCAGGTGTAAAAATATTAATGAGAAAAACAAGGAGCAGCGCCAGAAAAAAGGCAATTCCCATGTAGTGAAAAAAGTATTTATAGTTTCGTTTTTTCATATGTACCTCCAAAGACGTCAGGCGTCCGTCTTAGAATTTTAAATATAAAAACGGGGTGTAAGAGTTATATACCATGTATGCCGTTGCCAGAATAAAAAGCAGAAGATTTATGGCAATGGCGGTTTTGGGTTTGCGTTTCATCATTCTTTTAAATCGTGTCTGAAGACCACTGCTGCAGGAAAGAATACTGATAACAAGCAGGATAAAGGTGGTTTTCAGATAATATAAAAACGCAGTATCCGCAAAGGCGGAAGCTCCGAAGCCAAGGAGTGTTCCGAAGGTTCTGCCAATGCCGGAGAAAGTAGTCTGGCTGAAAAATACCCAGCCAATCATTACGGAAAGCATTGTGTAAATACGGCATACAAAAGGAGGAACACGCTTCAGAATATCTTGTAACAGAAACTTTTCCAGAAGGAGGAGAAGTCCATAATAAAGTCCCCAAAGGACAAAGTTCCAGCTTGCACCATGCCAGATTCCGGTAAGTGCCCACACAATAAGAATATTGCGGATATGCTTTCCTGTTGAAACACGGTTTCCCCCAAGAGGAATGTAGATGTAATCGCGGAACCAGCTTCCGAGAGAAATATGCCATCTGCGCCAGAACTCAGAGACACTCAGGGAAGTGTAGGGGTAATCAAAGTTTTTCTGAAAATCAAAGCCAAGCATTTTTCCAAGTCCGATCGCCATATCTGAGTATCCACTGAAATCAAGATAAATCTGCAGGGTGTAAAGAATAAGACCGAGCCATGCAGTAAGCATGGAGGCATTGCTGCCAAGTGCATTTATTTCTCCGTAAACGACAGCAAGATTATCTGCAAGAAGTACCTTTTTTGCAAGTCCTTTGATAAAATATTCCGCACCGATTCCAAATTTTGCAAGACTTATAGAACGGCGTACAAGCTGTTTCTCAATATCTGCATAGCGGACAATAGGACCTGCCGCCATATGAGGAAACATGGTGCTGTAAACACCGAAGGTCACAAAGTTTTTCTGCGCTTCTATTTTTCCCATGTATATATCAAAAATATAGGAAAGATTTTTGAAGGTGTAGAAGGAAATTCCAATGGGAAGAGGAAGTTCCTTATTGTATTTAAAGAAACAGAGGATGAAAAGATTGATAATAACAGCAAAAATCAGACTCCGCTTCTTTGCTTTGTGATTGAAGCCGGAAGCTTCCAGATCCAGCCCCATAAAATAATTAAAAACTGCTGAGAAAAGCATGAGTACCACATACACAGGCTCACCCCAGGCGTAGAAGAAAAGGCTTCCGATTATCAGTACCGGATTTTGTAATTTCCGGGGAACAAGATAATACAGGAGCATAAAAATCGGCAGAAAGCCGAAAATAAAAAATATACTGGAAAATACCATAATCTTTTTACTCCATTCTATGAAATCAGGGACAGGAGATCTTCCCGCCATACAGAGGCTTTCGGACCGCACATATAAAAGGCATAGTTTCCGCGGGTTTCCACTACTGCATCGCCGAGAAGCGCCATCTGGTCTGTTCCGTAGCCTCCGAATACGTTTTTCTGACTTTCAAGATGAGCTTCCATGTTTTCAAGGAAAGCAGCAGCCTGATTTTTATCCCTGCCTTTTACAATAAGGATTTCCTCCACAGACATAGGGGAGACTGCCTTATAAAAAAAGTAGCCTTTTGTGTCTCCATCAGAAATCTGATAAAAATGTTTTAAATCTGCGCGCTCCCGCTTCTGAAGCGCCGTAATGTCTGCATCCTGCTCCATAGAGGCTGCAATTTCCTCCATTGGAATGTCCTTTGCTCTGTCGGCTGTGTAAAGAACCGCGAGATACACAAGAAGAAAGGCTGTCAGTGCAATTTTTATAAAAAGATATTTTTTTTGTTTCATAAGCTACAGTCCTGCCGTTTCCGCCATATAGGTAAGCCATTTTGGATAGAAGTCAAGAACAACGTGCTCACCGTCCGGCTCATACATATTTTCATTGTTTTCTATAATAAAAGAGTTATCAATAAAGGTGCAGCCCATTTCTTCACAGAGAGCCTGAAGTCCTTCGTTATACCGGGGATAATTTCCAAGCTCCGGGATTTCGTCAATGGCAGACTGCAAAATCGGAAGAATCCCGTTGATGTAAATGGGGGAATCAGGAAGCGCCTTCTGAAGCTTTTGTATCTGCTGTCTGTAGGCATCAATAAAAGCAGCAGAGTTTTCTCCATATTCTTCCAGGTCATTGGAACCGAATGCCATAAAAATCACAGATGGGTGAAGCCCTATCGCCGTTTCAATCTGTTCGTCCGCATGGGCAATAGAAAGTCCACGTTTACTTACAACAACGTCTGTATCAAGAAAGCCGTATTCCACAATAGACTCTGTAATAGAATCGCCAATTATAACGCTGCCCTGAAATGCCTGACGGATCTGGACCTCGTCCATAACGGTACTCTCGGAAGAGATCTCCTCCTGAAGCTGAGAAAGCGCTGCATCTTTATCGGAATTTTTCAGAGCCTGAAGTTCCTTTTCTGTCTGGGAAATATCAGCGGCTTCCATTTCCTGAAGGCGTGCTACATTTTCAGCACAGTTGTCATCTTTTGGGAGAGAAAGGCGGACAGACACAAAAATAATTCCTGCTGTCAAAAGGAGGGCTGCAGGAATAAGGATTTTTTTCGAGTTTTTCTTCAATTTTTATCCTTCTTTCTTTTTCTTTTCACATATATTATCACTATTATTATAAGGAGTAAAAGAAGAAACTTCAAGGGAAAATGTTATGGACGAAGGCGGCGAAAGGGGGTATACTTGTTTTAACTTAACAGAGATGGAGGAATGGCTTATGGGAAAAAAGATTGCCCGTATTTTAAGGGGAGAGATGATCTCTTCCGGATTTTATGTATTGTTGGGACTTTGCCTTGTTCTTATGCCGGCACAGACAGTAAATATCATCTGTAAAGTGGTCTTCGGTATTGTTTTGGCGGCGGCAGGTTTGTATCATCTTTCGATTTACATAAGAGGAAAGGACTCTGCTACGATTCTGGATTTGTTTACAGGCGTGATTGTTCTTGTCCTGGGAGGATTTTTATTTTTTAATCCTGTAATCGTTGTAAAGCTTCTGCCCCTTCTTCTTGGCGCCTTTGTTCTGGTAGATAGTATCTGGAAATTAAAGGGAAGTTTTCAGCTTAGAAAGAGAAAAAGAACAGAATGGCAGGTATTTCTCTTCATCAGCCTGATTTTTATTGTTCTGGGTGGAATTATGATGGCGAATCCGTTTGTGAAAACAAAAACAACTATTTTTTTTAATGGCTGGATTCTTATGGTAAACGGAGCGGCAGATTTTATCTTTTATTTTTTATTAAAAAGAGGACTGAAAGCGTCTGTAGAGAAGACAGAAGAAAAGAATGGAGAGGATGCTTCGGAGACGGAGGAAGCTGTAGAGGCAGCAGAGGAAATTCCGGAATGGAAAGGAGATTTACACAGAGAGAATAAAACGGCAGAAACTGCGGAAGATGAACGACCGGCAGAAATAGATAGAAAACCTGTGGAAGATGAACAACCGGCAGAAGCAGACGGAAAACCTGCATATGAGGGAGACGTACCGGAGAAAGAAATACCGGAAGAAGAAATTCTGGAGGAGTGGAAAGATTGAAAAACGAAGTCATTCTTATGGATTTTTCCGGGGTATACCGGGAGGAAAATTTCTGGAAGGAAGAAGAGGTACAGTGGATTTCTGCTCAGGATATTCCAGGTACAAACTGCTATTGTGATGATGAGGCGTGGGAAAGCCTTCAAAAAAGAATGACCTCTTTTTCTTTTGAGGGGATTCATTTTCTGGATTCCGGGAATTATCATTATATGACAAGGCTCTGGCTGGAAAAAATAAGCGAGCCTTTTCAGCTTCTTGTGCTTGACAATCACACAGATATGCAGCTTCCGGCTTTTGGAGGAATCCTTTCCTGTGGAGGCTGGATTGCCCATGCTCTGGAAACACAGCCATATTTAAAGAAGGTTTTTCTTGCAGGGCCGCCTCAGAAGGACTGGGAGGAAGTGGAAACCTCTTTTCAGGAAAAAACAGAGTTTTTTGGAAGGGAAAGATTGTGGGAAGCATATAAAGAGGGGAAGAAAGATCTTATTAAAAAGTATGTGGGAAAAGTTTCCCTTCCATTATATATATCTGTAGACAGGGATATTCTCTGTGAGGAGGAAGCCTGTACCGGGTGGAGCCAGGGAGACACAAAAGAAGAGGAGCTGTTTGATTTTTTGGAAGAGCTTTTTGCTTATTTAAGGGAAAACGGGATTCCTCTTCTGGGAATTGATGTCTGCGGAGAGGGCGAGCCGGAAAATTGGAACGGTTTATCTCTTAACGATAAGGGAAATGGACGGATTCTCAAATTTTTGAAAGAAAAAGGAGTTTTTGATGAAAAATGAATTACTGACAATCGGCCCGTTTACTGTATATGGATACGGGCTTATGATTGCCATTGGAATTTTTGCAGCGTACATTGTGACGGAATACAGAGCAAGAAAACAGGGATTGCCTTATGAGCACGTTTTTTATATTGTAATCTGGTGTGTGCTTGGAGGTTTTCTTTCTGCAAAGCTTCTCTTCTGGATCACAGAGTGGAAGGACGTTATGGAAGATCCGTTATATTACCTTAAAAATATGATGGACGGCTTTGTTGTGTACGGAGGAATTATAGGCGGCATTCTTGCGGGATATATTTATGCAAGGGTGAAAAAGCTGAATTTTCTTGCTTTTTTTGATCTTGTCATGCCTTCGGTTGCTCTTGCCCAGGGCTTTGGGAGAATCGGATGTTTTCTTGCCGGGTGCTGCTACGGAAGAGAGACAAACTGTCCTCTTTCCATTACATTTCGGGACTCTGATTTTGCACCAAATGGTGTGCCGCTGATTCCTACACAGATTTATTCCAGTGTCCTTGATTTTCTACATTTTGCGCTGCTTTTGTATCTTGCGAAGCACAAAAAAGCAGACGGAGAGGTGGCAGCAGCCTACCTTGTATGTTACAGCATAGGACGGTTTATTCTTGAATTTTCCCGGGGAGATTTGATAAGAGGAAGTGTGGGAGTACTTTCCACATCGCAGTTTATTTCCATTTTTACAGGGATTGCCGGAGTGGGAATGTTTTTTCTGCTGAGGAAAAG
>JAUNAX010000078.1 GCA_030527365.1 Eubacteriales bacterium
CTATTTTACTGAGCCATGCTTTTTCGTACATACCATCAAAACGGGAAAGATTTTTATAGGCGGACAAAAACACTTCTTGTGTTAAATCCTCAGCGTCAAAGGGGTTTCCGATTGATTTCAGACATATAGAATATATTAAATTTTGGTACTGCTCTATTAAATATGCCAGATATTCTTCCTGTGAAATGTGATCAGCCCCTTTCTCTACCCGTTCACTTATTATAACGCAGCGACAGGTTGGAAGACTTCAAAATCAGTAGATTATTTTCATTAAAATATTCTGGGCATAATCTCCAAATTTTTCTCCAAACAGATTCAGTCCTCCTACATAGTGCGCGTCTTCTTTTACACCCAGCTTAAAAGAGATATATGGGTTATCACGGAGAGAAAAATCAGATAGCGCAAGCGGAGAAAAAAATTCTCCGTCCATAAAAGTTCCCTCTTCTGTAATAGAAAGAGATTTCAGTACGCCGAATTGCGTCATATTATTATCCCACCACTGTGGTGTCTGTTTCCCTCTGCGTCCGCCGTAATCACCGGGAGAAGTGAAAAAGCCGATTTCTCTTCCGTTAATCCAGAATGTAATATCGGATTTCCAGGAATTATTATATCCTGGAGCCTCGGAGCAGATTTCCATGGAAAACTCCAGAGATTTAATATGTTTTAATTTCTGCATCTGAATATTGGGAAAACGGTATTCCAGGTACCCTTGGGTAAACCAGAGAATTTGTGCCGTATGTTTATCCGGGCTGTAAAAACCATATACGCTATCCTCAGAAGAAAGGAAGGTGTTTTCTGAGGCGATTCCGCAGGGGGCGGCGATTTTACAGTCAAAATAATTGCCGATGGGCATGGTTTCTGTGTAGATATTATCTTTCGAGAAATTTTCCTGTTGGTTAAGAAGCGTCATGGTAACTTGATTGATTTTCAGTCCGCATACTCTCTGAGAACCACGAAGTCCAGGCATGGACTGGGTAATTACGATGCCGGAATCTTCCAGAACCTTTATATGCAGAGCAGTGCTGGAAATAGGTATTCCCATTTTTTCGGAAATTTCACTGATGTTTAATGGTTTTTCTTTTAGAATATCCAGAATTTCAAGGCGTACGCTGGAAGAGAGAGCTTTCGCAACTTTTGAAATCTGTTCTTTTTCAGAAAAATCCAGTTCAATGTGTTCTTTCATATGTTTATCCTGCCTTTTAAACGAAATTTTGTGCCTTTGTTACAGGAAAAGTATACCATGAAAGGAAAAAACATTCAAGTTTTATGTAATAAAGTTTTTGTGACAATGTAACAAAATTATGAGTTTATTACAGTGCAAATGTAACAAAAAGGTTTATGACAAGGTAAAATACACAAAAATCGTATTGACATTGTAAAAAAACAATGTATAATTATAGAAAAAGTTACATGAAAAATGAAACTAATAACTCCGGAGAAAAAAGAAACAGTGAAATATTACAAATATCATGTAATTAAAGGAGGATACTCAAATGACAACGAAAAAAATAATCAGTACTCTGATGGCAGGAGCAGCAGCCTGTTCCATGATCCTGACTGGAGTCGGCGCACAGGGTGTGACAGAAGTAAAGGCAGATGATAAAGTACAGATTCGTTTTTTGAACGGATTTACAGGCGGAGACGGAGAATATATGAGAAAAATCACAGACGGTTTTAACGAATCTCAGGATAAGTATGAAATCGTGGAGTCTCAGGAAAAAGATCATTATCTGAAATTTAAGTCTGGCGAATACGATCTGGTAGTAATTCACGGAGACCGTCTGAAAACTTTTGCGGATGATGGAATGATTCAGGATGTTTCTTCTGTGTATGAAAAAGCGGGAATCGAACTTACTGATTATCTGGAAGCTGCACAGGAGATTGTTCAGATAGACGGAACGACATATGCGTTCCCTCTTGATATTCACCCACTCGTTATGTTCTATAATAAGCAGCTCTGTCCGGAAGCTCCAAAGACATATGAGGATATTAAAGCATTAAATGAAGAGCTTCAGGCAAAAGACCCGAATACATACGCGATGGGAGTCCCTGGACTTGGGCTTGTTGAATATTATTACATGACGCTGGCAAATCAGAACGGAATCGAGCTTCAGGACGGAGAGGCTTTAAAGTTCGACACAGAAGAATTCGCAGATGTACTTATGACTTTCCATGATATGGTTTTCACAGATAAGGTAAGCCCTTCAAAATTAGGTCTTGACGGAGAATTTAAGACTTTTGTACAGGATGAGGAAAGCGCAGGTGGAACACAGACTGCAATCGCTCTTACAGGTCCGTGGTATTATCAGGCTGCAAAAGAAAAATATGGAGATGACCTTGGAATCGCACCGGTTCCCACACTTGGAAAAGAAAAAGGTGTGTATGGAAATGCACATACGATCGCAGTTCCTTCCCGTGTAGAAGATGAAGAAGTTCTTGACGGTATTGCAGAGTTTATGAAATATCTCTACACACCAGAGAATCTGATTAACTGGGCAGATGCAGGACAGGCTCCTACACATATTGCAACAATGGAAGCAATTCAGAAAGAGGCAGATAAATATCCTCTGGCGTGTGCGAACTATGAGCAGTTTGAAAACTGCAAAATTGCTCCGCAGGTATACAATGTAGGAGAGCAGTTAAAATACTTAAATGAAAATGTATTTAACATGGTAGTATCTACAGAAGACCTTACAAAAGAAGACCTTATGAAAGAGCTGGAAAAAGCGACAAAGACAGCGCAGCAGGTAGCGGAAGGCTTCTGATTAAAAGAAAGGCATGAGGGAGGGCTTTGTCCTCCCTTTTTAAAACCTCCTGTGTTGTGAAAGGAATGATAACAATATGAAAGTAAGTAAATGGAAATCCACAATATTTATTGCGCCCTTTCTTGTGTGTTTTGGGCTTTTTTGGTTGGCTCCTTTTGTGTATGGAATTTATATGAGCCTGCATAAGCTGTCTCTTACAAGAGGAAACATGGGCTTTATCGGACTTCAGAATTTCTTAGATTTATTTAACAAAGATTCTATGTACTCAGAAGCGTTTTTTCTGGGGTTAAAAAATACGGTAATTTTTGTACTTGTAAGCGTACCGCTTCTTGTACTTATTAGTCTTGGGCTTGCACTGCTGGTTGATAATCTTCCAAAAAAAGTACAGGGATTTTTCAGAACAGTTTTCTTTATGTCTTACGCAGTGTCCGTCACTTCTGTATCTGCTATCTTCGTGTGGCTCTTCAGCGGAAACGGAGGATTTCTTAACAATATGCTTGTAAAAATGCACATTATCAGTCAGCCTGTGCCCTGGCTGGAAGCGCAGCCGCTTGCCCTGATCGTACTGGTGATTACTACAATCTGGTGGACTATCGGTTTTAATATGATGCTTTTTATTAATGCTTTAAATGGAATTGATACGGCACTTTATGAAGCATCTTCTATTGATGGAGCCAACTTCTGGAACCAGTTCAAATCTATTATTTTTCCGGGAATTAAAAGTGTGTTTGCCTTTGTAACATTAACAACGGTAATTGCATCTTTTAATGTATTCGGACAGCCTCAGTTGATTACAAAGGGAGGCCCTACACAGACGACAAAATCTTTGATTATGGTGATCCAGCAGACAATTTTTGACGGAAATAATCTTGGAATGGGAACGGCAATGGCACTCTTAATGGGAGTGGTTGTCATGGTTTTTGCACTTCTCCAGAATTTCCTTACAAGAGAGAAAAAAGAATTGAAGGGAGAGAAATAAATTATGAAGCGTTCCAGAAAAATTAATATTGTATTAGTTATCATTGCGGCTGTGATTGCTTATTTCTGTCTGATTCCCCTGTTGTTTATGGTATTTACAAGTTTTAAAGGAATGTCGGAGTCCATATCTTCCTCAACTCTTCTTCCAAAGGTGTGGACAATGGAGAATTACACCAGTCTTCTGGCAGATGTGGCAACAGCGCCTGTATTCCGTTGGCTGGCAAATACGGCAATTATCACCTGTATCGGAACGCTCTGTGTTCTGGCTGTTGATATTCTGGCGGCATATGCCCTTTCCAGACTTCATGTTCCCTTTGCAGGAAAGATCATTACGATGATTATCTGGGTAATGACTATTCCGGGAATTGTAACGCTGTTTCCTTCTTTTTATATGTTTAAGAATCTGGATCTGTTAAATACATATATTCCTCTGATTCTTCCATATACCTCAAATGCAATGGGAGTATTTTTAATCTACAATTTCCTGAAAGACTTCCCGGTTGCTCTTGAGGAGGCGGCGATCATTGATGGAGCTTCTCTGTTTACGGTTCTTCGAAAAGTGATCTTCCCGTCTATTAAACCGGTTGTCATGACCCTTGGGTTTATCACATTTTTGAATATTTATAATGATTACCTCTGGCCTTCCATTGCCATTCAAAGCAATGAGATGAAGACAGTGACAGTGGGAATCGGTTCCCTCGTTTTGGGTGCAAACTTTGTTGATCCGGGTGTGATGATGGCTGCAACAGTGTTTGCTGTTTTTCCTGCCCTTCTTTTGTTTTTGATGGTAAACAAGTATATTGTAAAGGGAGTTACAAATGTTGGAATTAAGTAGAGAACTTGGATTAAAAAGAGGCGTAAGAGAACCGGGCGTATATAAAGCCGGAGATATTTATATGAGAGACCCGTTTTTGTTTACAGATACAAAAAGAGGATTGTATTTTCTTTTTGGAACAAATATGGAAATCTGTGACGGCGCTGCCAATATAGACCCATATTTTGAAGTGTATGTGAGTAGAGACAGGAAAAATTTTGAGGGTCCGTTTGTGGCATTTCAGCCGGAAAAAGGTTTCTGGGGAGTCCGTAATTACTGGGCGCCGGAGGTGCATGAATATAAAGACAGTTATTATATGTTTGCTACTTTTAAAGGCGGAATTGGGGAGGACAGAGGAACGGCAATTTTAAAGGCAGATTTGCCGGAAGGTCCTTATTATCCACACAGCAGAGGGCACGTTACATTAAAAGGGCACGAATGCTTGGACGGAACGCTTTATGTGGAGGATGGACAACCGTGGATTGTGTTCTGTCATGAGTGGACGGAAATGTATTTCGGAACCATTAAGGCGCTTCCTCTGACAGAAGATTTAAAAGATATTTGTGATACAGAACCTGTTGTGATCGTAGATACAGAGAAGGACGAGATTCCCTGGATTCGTCAGATGAAGGATGCAAGAGTTTGTAAGACCGGGTATCTTACAGATGCGCCGTTTCTTCATAAAATGGAAAACGGAACTCTGGTAATGCTCTGGTCCAGCTATTCCGTAAAGGGCTATCAGGGAAAGGGAAGCGGAGGATATGTAGTGGCAGTGTGCGAAAGTCCTTCTGGTTCCATCAAAGGTCCCTGGTATCACAGAAAAGAGCTGCTTTTAGATGAAAATACAGGACACTCTTCTCTTTTCAGAAGCCTGGAGGGAGAGCTGTATCTGATTTCTCATGGAAACGACACCCTTCATGGACAGGAATATCCTGTTATGTTTCAGGTAAAAGAGGGAGAACATCTGGAAATTATAAAAAAGTAGAGGAGAGATAACAATGTATCGCAGTGAATATCCAAGACCGGAATTTAAGAGAGAGGAATGGCTGTCATTGAATGGACAGTGGGATTTTTGTTTTCCGGGAGAAAATATGCGTAAAATAGAAGTTCCTTTTGTCTTTCAGAGTGAAATGAGCGGTATTCATGAAAACAGAATGTGTGATTCCGTTACTTATAAGAGGAATTTTTGCGTTCCAGATAAATGGAAAGGAAAAAGAATACGGATTCATTTTGGCGCAGTAGATTATGCCTGCAGTATTTTTATTAATGAAAAAAAAGTGGGCAGCCATCAGGGAGGAAATACGTCATTTTCTTTTGACATAACAGAAGAGCTTACATGGAAGGAGGAAGAAATTTGTGTTCAGGTATGGGATCCGTGTAAAGACGAGACGATTCCAAGAGGAAAACAGTTTTGGAAGAAAGATCCGGATTCCATCTGGTATACAAGAAGCACAGGGATCTGGCAGAGTGTTTTTCTGGAGCCTGTATCTGAAGTACATTTTGATTATATTCATTTTACTCCGGATATTGACAGAGGAACCGTTGAGATTCAGTTTAAAACAGCGGGATTAAAAGAAAAAATCGGCGGCTGTCATGCGGAATTTGTAATTACATTTAAAGAGAGAGAAGTGTTCCGGGGCGGTATGGAGCTTCAGGAAGATTACGGACGCATGGAGATTTCTCTTTTTGACCGCCATATTTTCCGTACCATGAATCATGACGGCGGTTGGTGCTGGTCACCGGAATCTCCAAATCTTTTTAATGTAAAGGCAATTCTTGCAAAAGAAGGGGAGACCCTGGATCAGGTATTTACTTATTTCGGAATGCGGAAAATTGAGCAGAAAAACGGAATGGTATACCTAAATAATAGACCGTATTATCAGAAATTGATTCTGGATCAGGGATACTGGCCAGGTTCTCTTATGACAGCTCAAAACGAACAGGATTTTGTAAAAGATATTGAGATGGCAAAAGCGATGGGCTTTAATGGCTGCAGAAAACACCAGAAAGCAGAGGATCCAGTATTTTTATACTATGCAGACAAAATCGGTTTTCTTGTATGGTCAGAAATCAGCGCCTGTGCTTCCTATTCCATAGAAGCGTCCCAGAGAACGGTCACAGAGTGGGGAGAAGCAATTCAGAGAGATTATAATCATCCCTGTATTGTTGCCTGGGTTGTGTTAAATGAAAGCTGGGGTGTTCCGAATATCTGTTTTGACAAGATGCAGCAGGCACATTCCCTCGCTCTTTATTATAATGCAAAATCAATGGATAATACACGTCTTGTAATTTCTAATGATGGGTGGGAACTTACCAAAACAGATATTTGTGCGATACATAATTATGCACATGGGGAGCAGAGTGAGCCTGTAAAACAGGAAATTTTCAGAAAAAGTCTGTCTACAAAAGAGGATATATTAAAAGCGCAGCCTGCAGGACGCCAGATTTACGCAGATGGATTTTGTCATCAGGGAGAACCGGTTCTTCTGACAGAGTTCGGCGGTTTGGCTTACGCAAAAGACAGGGAAAAAGGCTGGGGCTATACTACCATTGAAAATGAGGAAGAATTTCTGGAAGTGTACGGAAGAATCTTAAAAGATATTGCGGATTCTGAAATCCTTTTTGGGTTCTGCTATACCCAGCTCTGCGATGTAGAGCAGGAGGTAAACGGACTTCTCACTTATGATAGAAAGTATAAAATAGCGCCGGAGAAAATTAAAGCAATCAACGATTCCGTACGGAAGGATTATTTATAAAAGCAGATAGCAGTTTGTCTTATAGAAAATAGCACTTAAGACAGACTGCTATTTCTTTACTTGCGAATCTTTTTTTCAGGGACTATACTGGTACTGTCAGGAATAGAAGATACCTGAAAGATTGTATCATTATGAAATATGTTATTATAATAGGAAGAAATTTTTTAGAAAAGAGGTAGACATGATGGAAACAAGACGTTTATATTACGAAAATGTATATATAAAGGAATTTGATGCAAAAGTTTTAAAGTGCAGAGAAGGCGAAAATGGTTACGAAATTATTCTGGATGAGAGTGCTTTTTATCCGGAAGGGGGCGGACAGCCCTGCGATACCGGAAGCCTTGGAGATGCAGAAGTGAAAGATGTCCAGGAAAAAGACGGAGAATTGATTCATTATACGAACAAGGCTCTGGAAGAAGGGATTACGGTTCATGGAAAAATTAACTGGGAACGGCGTTTTGACCTGATGCAGCAGCACTCCGGCGAGCATATGGTAAGTGGTCTTGTGCATGAGAAATACGGGTATAATAATGTGGGATTTCATATGGGAAGTGATGTAATCACTATTGATTTCAGCGGAGTGCTGGACGAGGAACAGCTACAGGAAATAGAAGACAGGGTAAATGAGAAAATCTGGGAAAATGCGCCGGTTCAGATTACATATCCTTCCAGGGAAGAACTGGAAAATATTCCTTACAGAAGCAAAAAAGAATTGACAGGTCAGGTACGCATTGTGGAGTTTCCGGGAACAGACATCTGCGCCTGCTGTGGAACTCATGTTACGCATACCGGGGAAATCGGAGCCGTCAAGTTTCTGTCTGTTGTGAAATTCCGACAGGGAGTGCGTGTGGAAATGATTAGCGGAAAGCGTGTGATAGATTATTTTTCAAAGATAGCAAAGGAAAACAGTAAGGTATCGGTTCTTCTTTCGGCAAAGCCGCAGGAGACTTCCAAAGCAGTGGAGCGCCTTCAGGAAGAAAATTTCCGCTTAAAAGGGAAAATCCTTGATATGGAAGAGGAGATTTTTAAAGCAGAGGCAGAAAAATGGGAAGGTGCCGGAAGTGTTCTTGTTTTTAAGAAAAATCTGGAGTCGGACAGTGTGAGAAAACTTGCAGATGCCGTAATGCAGACCTGCTGTGGCTGCTGCGCCGTTTTTTCTGATAACGGAGACGGAACATATAAGTATGCGATGGGAGAAATAGATGGAAATCTTCGTGAGTTTACAAAAGAAATGAATCAGGCGTTAAATGGAAGAGGCGGAGGAAAGCCCTTCTTTGTTCAGGGATCTGTTTCTGCGACTGAGGAAGAAATCCGGAAGTTTTTTGAGAGGTGACAGAAATGTTTGGAGAATGCCATGCGCATGTGATTATGAATGGAAAGAATTATAAAGAGGCAGTCAGTCTTCATAAAAACGGAGTGCAGGACAGAATTATTCACCACTGTTTTCAGGAATATCAGAAAAGAGGAATTACATTTATAAGGGACGGCGGCGATGCGCTTGGAGTTTCTGCGCGGGCAAAAGAACTTGCTTCAGAGTATGGGATCGATTACCGCTCTCCCATTTTTGCCATTCACAGAGAGGGACATTACGGAAGCATTGTGGGAAAATCCTATAGTACCATGAAGGAGTACCATGCCCTTATTCTTGAGGCAAAAAGAAAGGGTGCAGATTTTATCAAGATTATGACAACCGGGCTTCTTGATTTTAACAACCAGGGAAAAATCACGGGAACTCCTCTTCCGGCAGCCGAGGTAAAAGAGTTGGTACATATTGCTCATGGAGAGGGAATGACTGTAATGAGCCACACAAACGGAGTATATGGAGTTCGTTCTGCAATCGAAGCGGGAACTGACAGCATTGAACATGGCAATTATGTAGATGAAGAAACGATAGAGATGCTGAGAGAAAGCGGAATAGTGTGGACCCCTACTCTTGTAACAGTAAGAAACCTTCTGGGCTGTGGAAGATACGAAGATAAAGTGCTTCTCCCTATTATAGAAATAGGAGAACGGAATTTAAGACTTGCTTTTGAAAAGAAAGTGAATGTGGCTCTTGGGAGTGATGCAGGAGCGTATATGGTTTTTCA
>JAUNAX010000079.1 GCA_030527365.1 Eubacteriales bacterium
GTTTCTTTTATTTCCCTTACAAAGGTGCTGCTTCCTGTGAGAAATCTTCTGACAGAAGATGGAGAAATTGTATGTCTTATCAAACCGCAGTTTGAGGCAGGCAGAGAAAAGGTAGGAAAAAAAGGTGTAGTCCGTGACCCTGCGGTACACAAAGAGGTCATTGAAAAAGTCAGAGATTATGCTGTCAGTATTTTTCTTGAACCGTGTCATCTTTCTTTTTCACCAATTAAAGGACCGGAAGGAAATATCGAATATCTTCTTCATTTAAAGAAACGTCCGGAGGGAACAGAAATTTCAGAAAACCTGGAAGAGCTGGTGGATAAGGTAGTGGCAGAGGCTCATGGAGAACTGGACTGAAGGAAAGCGTTATGAACAAGTTTTATATTATCACAAACAGTGAGAAAGACAAGGAGCTTAAAGTAACAGGACAGATTGCAGAATATTTAAGGAAAAACGGCTGTATCTGCCATGTACAGCAGGAACAGAAAAAAAAGGGGGATTCCTATCACTATACAAATCCGGATCTGATACCAGAAGATACAGAGTGTATTATTGTCCTGGGAGGAGACGGAACTATGCTTCAGGGAGCAAGGGATGTGGTACACAAAAATATCCCTCTTTTTGGAATTAATCTGGGGACTCTTGGATTTCTCGCAGAGGTAGACAGGCAGTCTGTCTACCCGGCTCTTCATAAGCTGATCGAGGGTGATTACGAGGTGGAAGAGCGAATGATGTTGAAAGGGACTGTGTACAGAGGAGAAAAAATCCTGGGAGAAGATATAGCTCTGAATGATATTGTAATTGGAAGAGAAGGGCATCTTCGGGTAGTAAGCTTTAAAAACTATGTAAACGGAGAATACTTAAATTCCTACAATGCAGATGGAATTATCATTTCCACTCCTACCGGTTCCACAGGTTACAGCCTTTCAGCAGGAGGTCCTGTCGTATCTCCAGGTGCTTCCATGATGATCATGACGCCTATTGCCCCTCACACTATGAATACAAGAAGCATTATTTTTCCAGCTGAAGATGTGATCACTGTGGAGATTGGAAGGGGACGCCATCAGGACAGCGAAAAAGGAGTGGCTTCTTTTGATGGAGATGCAGTCGTTCCTATGGTAACAGGAGATAAAATTGTGATACAGAAGGCTTCTGTGAAAACAAAAATCCTGAAGCTGAATCACTTGAGTTTTGTAGAAGTGCTGAGGCAGAAAATGCAGAACAGCTAGGAGGAATAAAGTTGAAAGTAGCAAGACACGAAAAAATTATAGAACTGATTCAGAAGTACGATATAGATACCCAGGAAGAGCTTGCCGCAAGACTGAACGATGCCGGCTTTAAAGTGACGCAGGCAACGGTTTCCAGAGATATAAGAGCTCTGAAAATGACAAAGGTGGCAGGAAAAGACGGAAAAGTCCGCTATGCTGTTCTCCAGGATAATTCTCAGGAACTGGGGGATAAATACACGCGCGTACTGCAGGATGCGCTTCTTTCTGTGGACGTAGGTCAGAACATTATTGTAGTAAAAACCGTTCCGGGAATGGCAATGGGAGTGGCAACTGCCCTGGACGCCTTGAAATGGGAAGAAATTCTGGGATGTATTGCCGGAGATGATGCAATTATGTGCGTGGCAAAAACATCGGAGCAGGCAGAAGCGGTATCAGAAAAAATCCGCGGTATAGTAGACGGACAGAATTAATAGACGGAGGTCAGAATGTTAGTTCATCTTCATGTAAAAAATCTTGCACTGATAGAGGAAGCTGAGGTGGAATTCGGACCTGGACTTAATATTTTAACAGGAGAGACAGGAGCAGGAAAGTCCATTCTTCTCGGTTCCATGCAACTGATCCTGGGAGGAAAAACTTCCCGGAATATGATTCGGGAAAATGCAGATTATGCTCTTGTAGAGCTTTTGTTCCAGGTGGAAAATCCCAAAGTTTTAAAAAAACTGGAAGCTCTTGAGCTTTATCCGGAGGAAGGGCAGATTCTTCTTTCCAGAAAGATTATGGATGGAAGAAGCATCAGTAAAATAAACGGGGAGACGTGTACGGTAGGACAGATGAAGGCGGCAGCAGCCTGTCTTCTTGATATTCACGGGCAGCATGAGCATCAGTCTCTTTTATATCGAGACAAGCAGCTTGAAATTCTGGATTCCTATGGAAGAGAGCGGATTTTTCCTCAGAAAGCTTTTGTGGAAGAAGAGTACAGGCAATATAAGAAAAGTCTGGAAGAACTGAACGCTCTCGATATAGACGAAGAACAAAAAAACAGGGAGATGGCGTTTCTTGAGTTTGAGATTACGGAGATTGAAAATGCAGCGCTGACGACCGGGGAAGATGAAGAGCTGGAACGCCAGTATAAAAAGCTTTCCAATTCCAGAAAAATTATGGAGGTTCTCCAGACTGTTCACGCCATAACCGGATATGAAAATGGAGCCGGGGATATGACGGGAACGGCTCTTCGGGAAATGACAAAAGTAACCCAGTATGATGAAGAACTGGAATCTCTTTCCCAGACTTTAAATGAGGCAGATAGTCTTTTAAATGATTTTCACAGAGAGCTTTCTTCTTATCTGGACGACCTTGTATTTGATGAAGAAACCTTTTATCAGGTGGAGCGGCGCCTTGATTTGATTAATAACTTAAAGGCGAAGTATGGTCAGGAAATTGCCGGGATTTTATCATATAGAGACAAACAGATTGAAAAACTGGAAAAATTAAGAAAATACGAGGAATATTTCCAGAATGCAAAAGAGAAAGTGCAGAGGGCAGAAAAGAAACTGGAAGAAGCTTCGTATGAGTTATCAAAAATCAGGCAAGAATATAAGGAACAGCTTGAGAAAAAAGTAGTGGAAGGTTTAAAAGATTTAAACTTTCTTGATGTGGATTTTGCAATCCGGTTTGACAGAAGGAAAAATTATACACCAAACGGTTTTGATGATGTGGAATATGAAATTTCCACAAATCCGGGAGAGACAAGAAAGCCTCTGGGACAGATTGTATCAGGCGGTGAGCTTTCCAGGATTATGCTTGCCTTAAAGGCGATCCTCGCAGACAGAGACGAGGTGGAGACGCTTATTTTTGATGAAATTGATACTGGGATCAGCGGTCGGACCGCCCAGAAGGTTTCCGAAAAAATGGCAGTTATTGGAAATCACCATCAGGTTCTCTGTATTACCCATCTTCCGCAGATTGCCGCAATGGCAGATACGCATTTTGAAATTGAAAAGCATGTAAAGGGAAACGAGACAACCACACAGATTCATCCTCTTAACGAGGAAGATTCTGTGAGAGAGCTTGCAAGACTTCTGGGAGGCGCGGAGATTACATCTGCTGTTCTGGAAAACGCAAAAGAAATGAAAGAATTGGCACAGGTACATAAAAATACAAGACTGAAATAAAAGATTTGACCGCATAATAAGAGAGGAGACTTAAAGAAGCCTTCTCTCTTTTTTTTGACAGGAGGAAAAATATGCGGCAAAGGATGTGAAGTGATGAACAGGAAGAAGAAATACAGGCGTTTTGTATTATGGTGTCTGGCGCTTGACCTTCTGTTTATGGGGTATATGGGATATAGCTGCCTGGACAGAAAAATACCGGACGAAATTTATGTTTCAGACAAAGGAAGCCAAAATGTGGAGGTGCTTCTGAAAAGACCGTTTCTCACTTTTGACGAGGCAGTTCCTGTATCCGGAAACGGTAGTTATCTGCTGCCGTGCAGACTTTTGGGTGTCATTCCTTTTAAGCAGATTAAGGTCACACCGGAAGCGCAGAAAAGTATTTTTGTAAGCGGAAGTACAGTGGGAATGTATATGGAGACAGAGGGAGTTCTCATTATTGACACAGGGGAAATTCTTTCGGAAAGCGGAGAAACAAAAGAACCGGCAAAGAATATTGTAAAGCCGGGCGATTATATTGTAGCTTTGAATGATGAAAAGATTTCCAGAAAAAAAGACCTGATAGAAGATTTAAAAAATATCGAGGGAGAAGAAGTGACCCTTGATGTTGTGCGAAATGGGGAGACGGTTCCTGTTTCCATTACGCCGACAAAAGATAAACAGGGAGAATATAAGCTTGGAATATGGGTGAGAGATGATACTCAGGGAATTGGAACGCTTACTTTTGTAGATGAAAACGGAAATTACGGAGCGCTGGGACACGGCATCAGTGATGTGGATACAGGCGCGCTTTTGGAGATACAGAACGGAGCGCTCTATCAGGCGCAGATTCTGGGAATCCAGAAAGGCGCCAAAGGAAGTCCCGGCGAGCTTTCCGGACTGATTCGCTATGAGCCGGGAAAAATTATCGGTTCCATTGAAACAAATAGCAAAAACGGGATTTACGGTCACTTTACAGGAGACAGGAAAAAACAGATTTCTCTGAAAAAAATGCCGGTTGGATATAAACAGGAAGTGACAGAAGGAAAAGCGTCCATTTTATGCTGTGTAGAAGATGAAGTAAAAGAATATCAGGCGGAAATTACAAAAATAGATATGAACCACAGCGATACAAATAAAAGCTTTGTCATACGCGTTACGGATCCGGAGCTTCTCTCAGTAACAGGGGGAATTGTGCAGGGAATGAGCGGCAGTCCGGTTCTTCAGAATGGAAAAATCATTGGAGCAGTAACCCACGTTTTCGTTCAGGACTCCACAAGCGGGTATGGAATCTTTATTGAAAATATGATAGAGCATTGAGCAATGCAGTGATATATCAAAGGGACATTCCTGTAAGCTTGCTTACAAGGAGTGTCTTTTTGATATATCGATATATGGCGAAAGCCAAACACCGAGGAAAACGGAGTTTTTCGAGGTGGCTTGGATATAAAATCATTCCTGTTTTGGGTGTTGCATCTATTGATATAATGTGCTAGGATAACCACACAATGAGTGTATAAGAGGGGAGACAAAGATGGATAAGAAAGAGAATATTGAAAAACAGATTCGTACATTGAAAGAGGTACGTGACATTTTAGACGTGAACAGAACAGAATTTTCACGGTATATGGGTATTCCTTTAAGGACCTTGGAAGAGTGGGAAGCCGGCAGAAGGAAGATGCCGGATTACGTGCTCAGACTGATTGCGTATTATGTGAAAACACAGAAATGGTTGAAAGAGAACGGAATAAAATTGGAGGGAGAATATGAACAAGAATGAAATTGTAATTTTTGAGACAGAAGACAAAGCGATTACTTTGCCGGTAGCAGTTGGGAATGAGACAGTTTGGTTAAGTGCAAATCAAATGGCTCTTCTGTTTGGAAGAGATGAAAAGACGATTAGAAAACACATTAATAATGTTTTTTCGGAAAATGAAGTGGATAGAAATAACAACACGCAAAAAATGCGTGTTGATGGAGTAAAACAGCTAGTTCCTTTTTATACATTAGACGTTATCATCTCCGTGGGCTATCGAGTAAAATCAAAACGCGGAGTAGAATTTCGCCGTTGGGCAAATTCTGTATTAAAGAATTACATATTAAAGGGATATGCAGTAAACGATAACCGTATCAAGCAGTTGGGAGAGGTGATACGGATTATGAAAAGAACAGAGGAGGAGTTAGACAGCAAACAAGTCCTTTCGGTCATAGAGAAATACAGTAGTGCTTTGGATTTGCTGGATTCTTATGATCATCAGAATATGACACGTCCCACAGGAAATCGTGCAACGTATGTTCTTTCTTACGAAGAGTGTATGAAAGTGATTCAGAGTATGAAATTTGGTGATGAATCCGATTTGTTCGGAAAGGAAAAAGATGATTCTTTTAAAGGAAGTATCGGCAATATTTATCAATCTTTTGGTGGGATAGAGATTTATGAATCACTGGAAGAAAAAGCGGCAAATCTTTTGTATTTCGTAACAAAGAACCACAGCTTTTTTGACGGGAACAAGCGAATAGCCGCAACTATGTTTCTTTATTTTCTTGATAAAAATGCTGCATTGTTTGTAGATGGCAAAAAGAAAATAGAAGATTCTACATTAGTTGCATTGACAATTATGATTGCCGAATCAAGACCGGAGGAAAAAGAAATGATGATTAGTGTAGTTATGAACTGTATGTTGTAATAGTTGACTGAGCCTGAAAACTGTTTCCCACAATGGCGACCACGCATAAGCTGTTCTGCTATTTTTGATTTCTATTTGGCGAAAACCAAATATCTGGACGATATTATTGTAATCTCCATTATTGGGTGATAAAATTCAGAATATCACACATGAAAAGATTGAGAAAGTCACAAAGGAGAATCAGGACATGAGATTTCTAAAAAATCATTTTTCTATGTATGCACATTTACCAAAAGAAATCTATGTATTGGCTTTTGGTAAGCTTATGACAAGCATGGGAGCTTTAATATGGCCGATGCTTACGTTGATAATGAGTGAAAAACTTAATCTGAATGGACAGACCATCGGTATGTATATGATGATGTTCTCCATGTTTATGGGACCATTTTACTTATTGGGCGGTAAGCTGGCTGATAAATACAATAAGAAACATATTATTGTCACATTTGACTTAATTGGAAACAGCCTGTATTTTGTTTGTGCGGCATTACCAATATCCATGACAACACTGTATTTACTGGCAATTGCTTCCGTCTTTCAGTCGATGGAGCAGCCGGCGTATGATGCTCTCATCGCAGATTTGACAACTTATAAGGAACGGGAAAGAGCCTATTCTCTTAATTATCTTGCGATGAATTTAGGGTTGGTGATGGCGCCGATGCTTGGCGGTATGCTGTTTAACAATTATCTTAATCTGTCATTTTTTATAAATGGTCTTGCAGATATATCCAGTACATTACTGCTGCTGTTTTTTATTAAGAATGTAAAAAATACTATTAGTGATAGTAAAACCGTGAACGAATACGAGAAAGGCGAAGCAGGCTCCATATTTAAAGTTTTTTCTAAACGAAAGTTATTCTTTTTGTTATTTATTATTTCGGGTATTGCTGCAATGATTTACAATCAATTTAATTTTTTGATGCCATTACATATGGAGGAAGCCTTTCGAGGATCAGGAGCTTTTAAATTCGGAATTTTAGCGAGCATCAATGCGGTCGTTGTAGTAATCGGTACTCCGATGGTAACGAAAAAGTTTTCCGGAGTAACCGATGTCAGGATTATGTATTTTGGACAGTTGCTGGAGTCCGTAGGACTTGCTTTCTTTATATTTGTAAATCGTTATTTTGTAATTGCGGTTGTGGGTATTATCATATTTACGACAGGTGAAATATTCGGTTCCATATCGAAAACACCTTATCTTACGAAACGAATACCGGAAACACATCGTGGAAGAGTATTAAGCATTACAAACAGCTGTGCCGGATTGATTGGAATATTAAGTAATTATGTAATTGGAATTCTGATTGATTATTATACATTTCATACGGTATGGATTATAATTGCGGCAATCGGCGTGGTTGTCATGATTCTATATAGTATTTATTTAATATTGGATAAGAAGGCATATCCTGGTCTTTATTTGGAATGATGGCATATTATAGGAGAACTTGGCGCTTATTTTATACCCCTTATTTTATATGACGATATGATAAAGATAAAATATTTTATGTTTATCATTAAAAAATAATTGACAAAAATGAAAAGAGTGATATACTGTGTGTTAAGAAATGAAAGGAGTTTTCGCTTATGAAGGAAAAAACTTTGAAAAAATCTGCTCACTTTATCTCCATACTTCTTAACATTGGCTGCTTTATTTTCGGTATATTAAGTGCATTGCTGTTTATCGGAATTACAGTTATTGTTGGTGTACAACTTTTTTCACCTGAGATGATGCGTGATGCGTGGGAAACGGCTGTTAAGGCGGGGCAAACGCTTAGCGTTGGACAATGTGTGTTTTTCTTTCTCTGTTGTTTTGGAGAGTTTGTTTGTATTTTTTTAGCTTTATATAATGCCAGAAGAATATTTAGCTGTATTGGCAAAGGAAATTCTCCTTTCACAGATAAAATAGCAGTTCAGATACGAAAAATAGCATTATATGTAGTGCTTTTTGCAGTGTTCTCTGTGCTTTCTGTCTTTAAGCTGTTATCACTTCCGTCATTCATTATGTGTGTGTTGTTTGCATTGATTTTGTTTTGTATTTCTCTTATTTTTGATTACGGGTGTCAGTTACAAAAAGAAGTAGATGAAACACTATAAAGGAGAACAGAGATGGCGATTATTTTAAGACTTGACAGAATGATGGCGGATAGAAAAATAAGTCTGAATGAACTATCTGAAAAGGTTGGGATTGCTAACGTAAATTTATCAAAAATCAAAACAGGAAAAGTAAGTGCTATCCGCTTCTCTACACTGAATGCCATTTGTAAAGCACTGGATTGCCAGCCTGGAGATATACTGGAATATCAGGAAGATGTGGAAGAATAATACTTTATAAACAGTAAAATCGGAAATGGGGAGTCATACAAAACAAAAGAAGTGTAATATTGTGGAGGTAGAAGGTCATGATTGGAAATATTGTCACAGTAACAGTTGACAGACCACTTGGAAGTTATCATCCGGAGCATAAGGATATATATTATCCGATTAATTATGGTTATATTGAGGGGATTTTTGCAGCAGACGGTGAACCCCAAGATGCTTATATATTAGGCGTCAATGAGGTAGTTAAGAAATTTACAGGCAAAATCGTTGCCATTATTCACAGATTAAACGATATAGAGGATAAATGGGTAGTCTGCCCTGAAAATATGACATTTACCAGAGAAGAGATTATGGAAAAAGTGCAATTTCAGGAACAATACTTCCGTTCTGAACTTATAATGTAAGTAAATAGGAATTGACCAAGCTAAAAGTGAGGGATGCTTCTTGTCTGAAGGGAAAGAAGATGGATAGTGAAAGAACGATAAAAATTGGAAGGTGGAGGTATTATAATTCTTTGATTATTTGGGTGTGCTATGAATCAACCATAAAAACTGAATATTCTGTTGATCCACATCGACACACGAAGCAGCAAATCCGAAAAAGATTTGTTGCTTTTTTGCGATTATTTTTGGCAAAGTGGGAAAGCGGAGATTTCTAAAGTAAAGGAAGTCACTGTGAATGCATATAAGGTTATGAATGTTATCTGGAGATATGCCAGCTTTTGCAGAGATTTCCTCTATTCTGCTGCGGGAGTTTCTAGAGAAAATAGTTGCGCATGATTGCAGCTGTGTTAAGGACAAAATCGGCAGGTAATCGAACATTTGTATTTTTTTCGCTTTCCATCTATGTACTTTTGCAAAGTGTTTTGTTATAATGTGATAGGAATAAAGTTGATTTGTTTGTATTACGGTAATCTGTTTTCGAATAATAAACGAAAAGAGGAAAATTTATGGACCACTTTGAATTAGTATCAGAATA
>JAUNAX010000080.1 GCA_030527365.1 Eubacteriales bacterium
ATCTCCATCAGATAAGTTTTGAAGAAGTATTAGAGTATGTAGAGAAAATTATTATAATTCTGAGGACAAAATAAATGCCAGGAGACTACTATGAAAAATCAATATAACAAAACAATGACTGCCTGTTTTACTGGTTACATTGTACAGGCGATTGTGAACAATTTTGTTCCTCTTTTATTTCTGACTTTTCAGAGGAGTTACGACATTCCTCTTTCGCAGATTACGGCACTTGTAACCTTTAATTTTGGTGTGCAGCTTCTTGTAGACCTTTTGTCTATTGGATTTGTGGATAAAATAGGCTACAGGGCATCAATGGTAATTGCCCATATAATGTCAGCGGCAGGGCTTCTTCTTTTGATTATTCTGCCGGAAATGATGCCGCCCTTTGCAGGAATCCTCATTTCCGTAATGGTGTATGCTATTGGTGGAGGACTTTTGGAGGTACTGGTAAGCCCTGTTGTGGAATCCTGTCCCTCTGATAATAAAGAGAAAGCGATGAGTATGCTCCATTCTTTTTACTGCTGGGGGCATGTGGGTGTTGTGCTCCTTTCTACGCTATTTTTTCAGGTGGCAGGAATTGAAAACTGGAAGATTCTTGCGGCAGTTTGGGCAATAGTTCCTCTTGTGAATGCTTTTGTTTTTACAAAAGTTCCTATGGCATCTCTTATGGAAGAAGGGGAGACAGGGATTGGTATCAGAAAACTGTTCGGAATGAAAATATTCTGGGCTCTTTTAATTATGATGATATGCGCAGGGGCAAGCGAGCAGGCTGTCAGTCAGTGGGCGTCCACCTTTGCAGAAAAAGGTCTTGGTATCACAAAGACTGCAGGAGATCTGGCAGGACCTATGGCGTTTGCTGTTCTGATGGGAACGGCAAGGGCATTTTATGGAAAATACGGACATAAGATTAATCTCGACCGGTTTATGATTTATAGCTGCTGTCTTTGTATTTTGTCGTATCTGGGGATTTCTCTTCTTCCCATTCCACAGTTAAGCCTTGTTGCCTGTGCAGTGTGTGGTCTTTCTGTTGGAATTATGTGGCCGGGAAGCTTCAGTAAGGCGGCAGCATCCATTCCAAAAGGAGGAACTGCCATGTTTGCGTTCCTTGCTCTTGGAGGTGACCTTGGTTGCTCCGGAGGTCCTACTGTAGTTGGCACTGTATCAAGCGCTTTTGGCGACAATCTGAAAATGGGGATTCTGGCAGGCGTGATTTTCCCTGTGCTTCTTCTGGGAGGAATTCTTGTATGCAGGAAAATGAAGGTAGAATGATCGAATATTATAGTGATTACAGTGCATATGAATATGACCCGTGTGTGCCGGGAAGTGGTAAGAAGTTTTCTGAAAAATTCGGGATAGATTTTTCAGACGCAGGATTTTTGCAGAAAATATAATACGGTATATAAAAAACGTATATCTATGAAAGGAAAGAGTACAGGTTTTGAATCTGTACTCTTTTATTTTTGACAAAAATAGCTTTAATGATGTTATTTATTCTCTGATCAGCTCCGGAATTATTTTGGAAAGTGTTTCCGCAAGGATTCTGTGGCTATCTTTGCTCAGGTGCATATGGTCATAAGGAGCCATAGAAATTCCGTCTACAGAGCCTGCATCAAGAAAAGCACAGCCGTGAAGTTCGGCGGCTTTTTTGTAAAGAGGCGCAAGAGCTCTTGATTTTTCTGCACAGCCGTCTCCCATATCATCGCCAATATCCGTCTGTCGGTAGGCGTCTTCAATGGCGGGCGGTGCGATGATTAAAATGTGCGGATTGCTTTTCCAGGCGCCGATTGTAGATTTTGCTTTTAAAATCAGGCGTTCCAGTCCCTGGGCGATATTTTTGGCAGTTGCGCTGAAGCGTTCTTTTGTGTCATTTGTGCCCAACATAATAATAAGAAGATCCACAGGCTCGTGGCTCATGAGACAGGGATACATATAAGAAATACCGTCAAGACCTTCAAACAGAGGGTCTGTAAAGACAGTAGTACGTCCGCTTAAACCTTCTTCCCGAACCAGGTAATCAGAAGGAAGCATTTTCTGAAGAAGACAGGTCCACCGTTCCTTTTCAGAAAAACGTCCTCCTGTACTGGAATCGTACCCGTGAGTGTTAGAATCCCCGAAACATACAATCGTTTTTGATGACATAAGAAAAATCCTCCTTGGGAATAATGTAGTATAAGTTGATAGTATCACTTTTGAAAAAAAGAGACAAGAGAAAATGAAAGATTTTTTTTTCTTAAAAAAGATATTGAAAAATATTTTCTCGTATGCTATACTGAATTTAGTCAAAAAAGCGAAAAAGTCCGCGGAAAACTTTTTTGGAGAAGCAAATGTAACAAAAATATTGGGGAAAAAGAAAAAACATATTATCAAAAAAGTAAAATGATTAAGGAGGTTTTTCGAAATGAAAAAGAAATTGTTATCAGCCGCACTTGTAGGCGCAATGGTAGCATCTCTGGCAGGAGCAACAACTGTTATGGCAGAGGAAAAAACAGAAATCACGTGGTGGGCATTCCCGACTTATACACAGGAGAATGCAGATGATGCAGTGGGAACATGGGAGCAGAAAATTATTGATGCTTTTGAGGCAGAGCACCCGGACATTACCGTAAAACTGGAGACGATCGACTTCCAGTCAGGTCCGGAGAAAATTACAACTGCCATTGAGGCAGGAACTATGGCAGACGTTCTGTTTGATGCACCTGGACGAATTATTACATACGGAAAAGCCGGAAAACTTGCGCCTCTGGATGATATGTTTACAGATGAGTTCGTGAAAGACGTAAACAATGATGCGCTTCTGTCTGCATGTAAGGCAGGAGAAACTCCTTATATGTATCCGATTAGTTCAGCTCCTTTCTATATGGCATTTAATAAAGCAATGCTTGAGGATGCAGGTGTTCTTGACAAAGTAAAAGACGGCTGGACAACAGACGATTTCGTGGAAGTTTTAAAAGCATTAAAAGACAAAGGTTACAATCCAGGTTCATTCTTCTGCAACGGACAGGGAGGCGACCAGGGACCGAGAGCATTCTTTACAAACCTGTACAGTAGTTCAATTACAGATGAAGGTGTAACAAAATATACGACGGATGATGAAAATTCTGTAAAAGCTATGGAACTTATTAAATCTTTAATTGACGAAGGCTGTTTAATGAATGGTTCTCAGTTTGATGGTTCTGCAGATATTCAGAACTTTGCAAACGGACAGACATCTTTTACAATTCTCTGGTCTCCTGCACAGCCTGGAACACAGGCAGCGCTTCTTGAAAGCAGCGGTGTAGATTATGTGGAAGTTCCGTTCCCGTCTGATGATGGTGTACCGGCGCTGGAATACCTTGTAAATGGTTTCTGTGTATTTGATAACGGCGATGACGCAAAAATAGAAGCATCTAAAGAGTTTATCAGATTTATGTGCGATGATGAAGAATGGGGTCCAAAGGACGTAATCCGTACAGGATCATTCCCGGTTCGTACTTCTTTTGGAGATCTTTACGAAGATGAGAGAATGGAAACACTTGGAAGCTGGACAAAATACTATTCTCCATACTACAACACAATCGATGGTTTTGCTGAAATGAGAACATTATGGTTCCCAATGTGCCAGGCTGTTTCCAACGGTGATACAGAACCGAAGGAAGCTCTGACAGAGTTTACAGAAAAAGCAAACGAAACAATTACAAAAACTGCTAAATAAGAAATGATTAAAAGGGCTCCTTGTACGCCTGGCGTACAGGGAGCGTTTTCTCAAAAGTATCATAATATTTTGTAGTCTGGGTGAAGCGAAAGGGATGAATTTATGAAGAAGAAGACGAACAAGATCAGAATGCGTGAAACTCTGGTTTCCTACTGCTTTCTGGCACCGGTTCTGATATTTTTTGTAGTCTTCGTACTGGCGCCTATGGTTATGGGATTTATCACCAGCTTTTTTAATTATACAATGACAGATTTTGAGTTTGTCGGGCTGGATAACTATGTAAGGATGTTCCAGGACGAAGTATTTTTGAAATCTTTAAGAAATACTTTGATTATTGTAGTGGGTTCTGTTCCCATTGTTGTTATTTTTGCATTATATGTAGCATCACAGACATATGAAAGAAGCGCGTTTACACGTTCTTTCTTCAGATGTGTATTTTTCCTTCCGGTTGTTACCGGTACAGTTGCAGTAACAGTTGTATGGAAATGGATTTACGATCCGTTAAGTGGTATTCTGAATTACACGCTGAAAATGACAAATGTAATCGACCAGAATATCAGCTGGCTGGGAGATAAAAGATATGCTCTTGTAGCAATTATTGCGATTCTTCTGACAACAGCGATCGGTCAGCCGATTATCCTTTATATTGCAGCAATGGGCAATATTGATAAATCTTTAGTAGAGGCAGCAAGAGTAGACGGAGCGACAGAATTCCAGGTATTCTGGAAAATCAAATGGCCAAGTCTTCTTCCTACCACTCTTTACATTGTAGTTATTACAACAATCAATTCATTCCAGTGCTTCTCACTGATACAGCTTTTAACAAATGGTGGACCAAACTACTCGACCACCACAATTATGTATTATCTCTATGAAAAAGCATTTAAGCTTTCAGAGTACGGATATGCAAATACAATGGGTGTATTCCTTGCAGCACTGATTGGACTTATCAGCTTTGCGCAGTTTAAACTGCTGGGCAATGATGTAGAATATTAAAAGGAGGAGAGAAAATGCGTAAGAAAAAAATAACACCATTTCAGGTATTTACCATGATTATTCTCAGCCTCTTAACAATCTTCTTCATCTTTCCTTTTTACTGGATCATGACAGGAGCATTCAAGTCTCAGGCTGATGCGATTAAGATTCCGCCTCAGTGGTGGCCGGAATCACCTACACTGGAAAACTTTCAGAAGCTTCTTGTGCAGAATCCTGCCGGAAGCTGGATGCTGAACAGTATTCTGATTGCTTTAATTACCATGCTTCTTGTATGTATCACTTCTGCTCTGGCAGGATATGTACTTGCAAAAAAGCGTTTTTACGGACAGGCAATTTTATTCTCCATTTTTATTGGTGCAATGGCGCTTCCCAAACAGGTTATCCTTGTTCCACTTGTTCGTATTATAAGTTTTATGGGAATCCATGACACCCTTGCAGCTGTCATCCTTCCGTTGATTGGCTGGCCCTTCGGTGTGTTCCTTATGAAGCAGTTCAGCGAAAATATTCCTACGGAATTGCTGGAGTCTGCAAAAATTGACGGATGTAACGAATTAAAGATTTTTACAAGTATTGCATTTCCTATTGTAAAACCGGGATTTGCAGCATTGGCGATTTTTACATTTATTAATACCTGGAATGATTACTTTATGCAGCTGGTAATGCTTTCTTCCAGAGAAAAGCTTACTATTTCTCTTGGTGTTGCAACACTTCAGGCGGAAATGGCAACAAATTATGGGCTTATTATGGCTGGTGCAGCGCTGGCGGCAGTTCCGATTGTTACAGTATTTTTGGTATTCCAGAAATTCTTTACACAGGGAATTACAATGGGAGCAGTAAAAGGATGATGGATAGGAGCGGAATTGTGGAAAGGTATCAGCCTTGCTGATTCGTGAAAATAATGATTCCAGCGCTTTCTTTTTTCGGAGGAATATAGTAGTATGATTTCTATAAAAAAATAAAAATCAGAAATAATGTAATACACAGACATTACATACAGGAGGTAGAACGTGTATAACACAAGTATTATTTTACAGATACAGTCGGAGTATAATCAGCTTACAAAAGCAGAGAAAAAGGTTGCAGACTATGTTTTGCAAAATAAAAAAGAGGTATTATACATGTCTATCACGGATTTGGCAGATGCCTGTCATGTAGGAGATACAAGTGTATATAGATTTTGCAGAACTATGAAACTGGACGGTTACCAGGATTTCAAAATGAAGCTTTCTTTAAGCCTTAGCGAGATGGAAGGGGACTCTCCTGCTCAGGAAACGCAGAATAGCGATACAATGGAAAGCAGGATCATGGAGACACATATCAGTGCAATCAGAGAATCATATTTTCTTCTTGATAAGAGGAAACTGGATCAGATGCTTGAAATGATTGAGAAGGCAAAAAGAGTTTTCTTTTTCGGGATTGGAGACAGCCTGATCACAGCAATGGAAGCAAGAAATAAGTTTATCCGTGTCACAGGAAAAGTAAGCTGTATTACAGACCCTCATATTCAATCTATGGCAGCTTCTACTATGAATGAGGAGGATCTTCTTATTATTATTTCCTACTCAGGAGCGACAAAGGATAACATTCATGTGGCAAAGGTGGCAAAGCAGACAGGGGCAAAGATAGCAAGCATTACCCACTTCAGAAAATCTCCTCTCACAGCATATTCTGACGTTATCCTCCTTTGCGGAGGGGAGGAATCTCCTCTTGACGGCGGTTCTATGTCTGCAAAAATGGGACAGCTTTATCTCATTGACCTTTTATATAAAGAATACTACAGCAGAAATTATAAAGAAGCCAGAGCCAATAACAAAGCAACCTCAAAGGCTGTTGTAGAAAAGCTCTATTAAAAAGAAACGGAGAACTACTATGAATAAAAATGTAGAAAGTATTAAAGGAAAGTTGGTTGTATCCTGCCAGGCTCTTCCTCATGAGCCTCTCCATTCTTCTTTTATTATGGGAAGAATGGCAGTTGCGGCAAAAGAAGGCGGAGCGCGGGGAATTCGTGCAAATACAAAGGAAGATATAGCGGAAATTAAATCTCTGGTAGACCTTCCTGTGATCGGTATTGTAAAAAGAGATTATGAGGACAGCGCTGTTTATATTACGCCTACCATGAAAGAAATTGAGGAGTTGATGGAGGTAAAGCCGGAGATTATTGCACTTGACGCAACAGGCGCGCTTCGTCCGGGAGGAAAAACTCTGAAAGACTTTTTTGAGGAAGTAAAAAAAACATATCCTGACCAGCTGTTTATGGCAGACTGTTCTACAGTGGAAGAAGCGCTTTATGCAGATGAGCTGGGATTCGATTTTATCGGGACAACTATGGTGGGTTACACACCGCAGAGCAAAAATCTGAAAATTGAAACAAACGATTTTGAAATTATAAGAGAAATTCTTGAGAAAGTAAAACATCCTGTAATTGCAGAAGGAAATATCAACACACCGGAAAAAGTAAAGCGTGTGATTGAGCTTGGCTGTTACAGTGTAGTAGTGGGCTCTATTATTACAAGACCGCAGCTTATCACAAAATCTTTTGCAGAAGCTTTGGAAGATTAAGGAAGGGAGAATACAAAAATGAGAAATTTAGAAAAATATAAAGGAATTATCCCGGCATTTTATGCCTGCTATGATGAAAATGGAGAGATTAGTCCGGAGAGAGTGCGCGCACTTACAGAGTACCACATAAAAAAAGGAGTAAAAGGAATTTATGTAAATGGTTCTTCCGGAGAATGTATTTATCAGAGTGTGGAAGACCGTAAAGTAGTTCTTGAAAATGTAATGGCAGTGGCAAAAGGCAAATTAACAGTTATCGCACACGTTGCCTGCAACAATACAAAGGACAGTGTGGAGCTTGCAAAACATGCGGAAAGTCTTGGGGTAGACGCCATTGCGGCAATTCCTCCTATTTATTTCCACCTTCCGGAATATGCCATTGCAGATTATTGGAATGCAATGAGCGAGGCGGCTCCAAATACAGATTTTGTTATTTATAACATTCCGCAGCTGGCAGGAGTCGCGCTTACTATGAGCTTATTTGAAAAAATGAGAGAAAATCCGAGAGTCATCGGTGTGAAGAACTCTTCCATGCCAGTCCAGGATATTCAGATGTTTAAAGCAGCAGCGGGAAAAGATTACATTATTTTTAACGGTCCTGACGAACAGTTTATAAGTGGACGCGTGATCGGCGCAGAAGCGGGAATTGGTGGAACTTATGGGGTAATGCCGGAGCTGTTTTTGAAAATGGATGAGCTTGTAAAAGAAAACAAGCTGGATGAAGCAAGAGAAATTCAGTATGCGGCAAACGAAGTCATTTATAAAATGTGCTCCTGCCACGGCAATATGTATGCAGTTATCAAAGAGATTTTAAGAATCAACGAAAGTCTCGACCTTGGAAGCGTAAGAGCTCCTCTTGCAGAATTAATTGAAGAGGATATGCCAATCGTGCGTGAAGCTGCAGCCATGATTTGCGAGGCAAAGACAAAATACTTAAAATAAGCAGAGTTTCCGGAGGACGCTATGGGAAAGTATGTAAGCATTGATATTGGAGGAACCGCCATTAAATATGGACTTCTGGATGAAGAGGGAAAGATAGAGAAAAAATTCCAGAGAGATACGGAAGCGTGGAAAGGAGGACCTTCTATTTTAGAGAAGGTTCTGGAAATCGTAAGAGAGTTCAGAGAAGAGGAGCTTTTGGGCGTGTGCATTTCCACTGCGGGAATGGTAGATGTAGAAAAAGGAATGATTTTTTATTCCGCTCCTCTGATTCCGGAATATGCAGGCACAAATTTTAAAGAGGCAGTGGAAAAAGAGTTTCATCTGCCCTGTGAGGTGGAAAATGATGTAAACTGTGCAGGACTTGCAGAAGGTGTTTCCGGAGCTGCAAAGGGCAGTAAAAGCGCCTTGATACTTACCATAGGAACGGGAATTGGCGGCTGTATTCTTCTTGACGGAAAAGTGTATCACGGGTACAGTAATAGTGCCTGTGAAGTTGGATATATGCACATGAAGGACAGTGATTTTCAGACTTTGGGAGCTGCCAGTATCCTTACGAAAAAGGTGGCAGAAAGAAAGGGCGAACCAGAGAGCAACTGGAATGGGAAAGCTGTTTTTGAGGCTGCAAAGCAGGGTGATAAAATCTGCTGCAATGCCATTGAAGAAATGACAGATGTTCTCGGAAAAGGAATTGCAAATATCTGTTATGTGCTGAATCCGGAGACGGTTGTTTTAGGCGGCGGTATTATGGCGCAGGAGGAATTTTTGAGAGATAAAATTCTGAGTGCTCTTAAAAAATATCTGGTTCCCAGCATTTTTGAAAAAACTTCTTTAAAGTTTGCATATCACAGAAATGATGCAGGAATGTTGGGCGCATACTATCATTTTTGCAAAAGACATCAGAAAAAATTGATATAGGTAAAACTGCATAAAAAATTCGACACAATTTAGGTAAAAATGTAGCTTGA
>JAUNAX010000081.1 GCA_030527365.1 Eubacteriales bacterium
ACAATTCTGGAAAGGGGCGGCAGCAGGAGGCGCTGTTGTCGCGGCAGTCATGCTGGGAAGCTTTGTCAGCATTTACGGTGGAGATACGGTTCTGGCAAACAGAGAATATGCAAAAAAACTCAGGACCTTGGAAAATGTAATTGACACAAATTATTTGGAGGAAAAAGATGAGGACGCTCTGGCAGAAGGAATGTATGCCGGGCTTTTATACGGACTGAACGATCCGTATTCCTGCTATTATACAGCGGAAGAATACGAGAAACAAAACACGGAAACAGAGGGCTCTTATGTAGGAATCGGCGTTGCCATGCAGAAAAACCTGGACGGCGGTGTGAAAATCGCAGAATGCTATGAAGGCGGCTCCGCATACAAGGCAGGAATTAAGGTAAATGATATTATAAGCGCCATAGATGGAAAAGATATTACAGACTGGGAAATGGAAGAGGTGGCAGACTATATTAAAAACCAGGAATCAGACGCGGTTTCTCTTACAGTTCACAGGGAGGGCGTGGAGGAAGCCCTGGAAATCTCTGTAAATATTGCAGACGTAGAGCTGCCCAGTGTATATGGCGAAATGCTGGACGAAAGAACAGGATACATTGAAATTACAGAATTTAAAGGCGTTACCTTTGAACAGTATAAAGAAACATTTGAACGTCTGAAAAAACAGGGAATGGAAAAGCTGGTCATAGACCTTCGCGACAATCCCGGCGGTCTTTTAAGCTCTGTGTGCGATGTGCTTGGACAGATTCTTCCGGAAGGGCTTATTGTATATACAGAGGATAAGTACGGAAATAAAATGGAAGAAACGTGTGATGGAAAACATCCTCTCAATATGCCGCTTGCAGTTCTTGTAAATGAAGGAAGCGCCAGCGCCTCGGAAATTTTTGCAGGAGCTGTACAGGATTATGGCGTGGGTACGATCGTGGGAACAACGACCTTTGGAAAAGGCGTTGTGCAGGCAGTGTATCCTATGTCTGACGGAAGCGCGGTAAAGCTTACGGTTTCCAAATATTATACGCCGAAAGGCAAAAATATCCACGGGGAGGGAATTGAGCCAGATATTTCAGTAAAGATGGATCCGGAACTTTTTAATCAGACAGAAATTACGATGGAAGAGGATAATCAGCTTCAGGCAGCTTTAGACTCACTGGAAGAACAGGAGAAATAATTCTTGAAATTCAAAAGTTAAAATGATATAATTTGCATAATTGAATGAAAGAAAGATACATTTCAGTGAGGGGGAAATAAGGTATGAGAGATTATGTAATTACAACAGACAGCAGTGCGGATCTTCCAGAAGAATACTATAAAGAACATGGAATTGGCTGTACATATTTAAGCTACTCCATGAATGGAAAAAATTATACACATGAAAATTTTCTTCCTGTCCATGAATTTTATGAGACAATGCGTAAAGGCTCTCTTCCCACAACAGCTCAGGTAAATCCGGACGATGTAAGAAAGCTGATAGAGCCATATTTAAAAGAGGGAAAAGATGTCCTGCACATTGCGTTTTCCAGTGGATTAAGCGGAACGTATAACAGCGCCCGCATTGCGGCAGAGGAACTTGCGGAGGAATATCCGGAGCGTTCTGTAAAAGTGATTGATTCTCTTTCTGCTTCTCTTGGTCAGGGACTTCTCGTATATCTTGCCCAGCAGCATAAAGAGGCAGGAGAAGATATGGATACTGTTGCAAAATGGGTGGAAGAAAACAGAAAGCATATTGTTCATTTATTTACAGTAGATGATCTCTTCCATCTCCACAGGGGAGGCAGGGTGTCCAAAACAACTGCTATTGTTGGAAGTATGCTGAATATTAAACCGGTTCTTCATGTAGATGACGAGGGAAAACTGATAAATATCGGCAAGAGCAGAGGAAGAAAAAAAGCGCTTCAGGAACTGGTGAATCTCATGGACCAGAAGATCGGCAGCTATAAAGATTCCTGCAGCACGATTTTTATCAGTCACGGAGACTGTGAGGAGGACGCGAAATACGTGGAAAAGAATGTAAAAGAAAAATATCATAATATAGATACGGTTCTTGTGAATTATGTGGGCTCCGTTATTGGAGCACATTCCGGACCGGGAACCCTCGCTCTTTTCTTTGTAGGAGAAGAACGATAACAGAGAAAACTCTTTTTTGGAAGTGATAAAATACTTTCAAAAAAGAGTTTTTTTCTTGACATATAAAAAAGAGTATGTTATATTAAAGATACTTTAATAAGGTAGAGTGACTCAGCAATAGCGTAATAAAATAAATGTAAGAGTATGAGGAGGAGTAATTATGAAGACAAAGATATTTACAGCAGTTATGGCAGGTTTACTTACAATGGGGTGTGCTTCCGTAGTCACTGTTTCTGCAGATGCAGAAAATAAAGAGCTGGTAGTCGGATTTGATGCAGAATATCCACCGTTTGGATATATGGACGATAATGGAGAATACGTTGGCTTTGATCTGGACACTGCCCAGAAGGTATGTGATAATCTTGGCTGGGAGCTGGTAAAAAAACCAATCAACTGGGATTCCAAGGATATGGAATTAAATTCCGGAAACATCGACTGTATCTGGAACGGTTTTACCATGAACGGACGGGAAGACGCTTATACCTGGTCTGAGCCGTATCTTAATAACGAACAGGTTATGGTAGTTGCGGCAGATTCCGGAATTGAGAAGCTGGAAGATTTAAAAGGTAAAAATGTGGTGGTACAGGCGGCTTCCGCAGCGCTTGATGCGTTAAATAGTGAGGATAATAAAGCTCTGACAGAAAGTTTCGGCTCTCTTACAGAAAATCCGGATTATAACACGGCTTTTATGAATATTGATTCCGGTGCGGCAGATGCAGTGGCAGTAGATATTGGAGTTGCAAAATACCAGCTTGCAGAGCGTGAGAAAGGAAAATATATGATTCTGGAGGAGCCAATTCAGACAGAACAGTATGCCATCGGTTTTGCAAAGGGAAATGAAGAGCTTCGTGATATGGTATGGGCAGAAGTGATGAAGTTATACGAAGCAGGAGAAATTGACAAACTCGCAGAACAGTACGAAGTGGCAGATATGCTTTGTATTGGTGGAGAGGAAGCAGAAAAATAAGAAAGGCAGAGACAGGATATGACCTTAACAGTAATGCTTGCGCAGCTTTCAAAGGGAATGCTGGTAACAGTGGAGATTTTTGTGGTAACCCTTTTATTTTCGCTTCCACTGGGACTTCTTGTATGCTTTGGAAGAATGGCAAAAAGCAAATTCATTCGTGGAATTGTTTCCGCATACATTTCCATTATGAGAGGAACGCCCCTCATGCTTCAGCTTATGGTAGTTTATTTCGGACCATACTTTATTTTTGGAATCCGCATTTCCATGAGCTACAGCCTGATTGCAGTATTTATTGCATTTGTTATCAACTATGCGGCATACTTTGCAGAAATATACAGAGGCGGAATTGAATCCATGTCTGTGGGACAGTATGAGGCGGCAAAAATTCTGGGATACTCGAAAGGACAGACATTTTTCCGGATTATTTTTCCACAGGTGTTCAAACGTATTCTGCCGTCCATTACAAATGAGGTTATTACTCTTGTAAAAGATACGTCCCTTGCTTTTGTCGTTGCAGTTGCGGAAATGTTTACTATTGCAAAGCAGATTGCAAGCGCACAGACAACTATGATGCCTTTTGTGATAGCAGGAATTTTTTATTATATTTTTAATTTGATCGTGGCGGTTGTTATGGAAAAGGCAGAAAAGAAGATGAATTATTACCGCTGATTACAGGAAGGATAGTATATGAAACTGTTTGAGATGAAACATATTAAAAAAAGTTTTGGAGAGCTTGAAGTGTTAAAAGATATTTCTCTTCAGGTAAAAGAGGGGGAGGTTTTAAGTATTATCGGACCTTCCGGTTCCGGGAAATCCACGCTTTTGCGATGTGCAACAGGACTTGAGACGCCGGATTCAGGCGAGATCATAAAAGAAGGAGAAGTAGGGCTTGTTTTTCAGAATTTTAATCTGTTTCCTCATTTTTCCGTTCTGAAAAATATTGTAGATGCACCGATAAAAGTGCAGAAACGAAAAAAAGAAGAGGTTTACGCACAGGCGCGAGAGCTTCTGAAAAAGATGGGACTTTCCGATAAGGAGAAGGCGTATCCCTATCAGCTTTCCGGAGGACAGCAGCAGAGGGTTTCCATTGCGAGAGCGCTTTGTATGAACCCGAAAATCCTGTTTTTTGACGAACCTACATCTGCCCTTGATCCGGAGCTTACAGGAGAAATTTTAAAGGTAATTCGTGACCTGGCAAAAGAACATATTACAATGGTGATTGTTACCCATGAGATGTCGTTTGCCAGGGATATTTCTGATTATGTGATTTTTATGGATCAGGGAGTCATTGCAGTTGAGGGAACCTCTCAGGAAGTATTTTCCTCAGATAATGTTCGAATGAGGGAATTTCTTGGAAAGTTTCATCAGGAAAATTAAGAATTATTATAATTTTCCTGTTTTATTGAGTTTCCTAGTTGCTTTTAGGCATTGATTGTTATATAATTTTTAAAGTGTGTTTAAACTTTATCGAAAGTACGAAAGGAACAGGTGGAAGACATGGAGAAAAAAGAACAGCTTTACGAAGGAAAAGCAAAGAAAGTGTTTGCAACTGAGAACCCGGATGTGGTAATCGTCAGCTACAAAGATGATGCAACTGCATTCAACGGAGAGAAAAAGGGTACTATCAGCGGAAAAGGTGCGATCAACAACCGCATGACAAATCTTGTTTTTCAGAAATTCGAGGCTGCCGGAATCCCGACACATTTCATCGAGGAATTAAGCGATAGAGAGACTGCAGTAAAAAAAGTGGACATTGTACCTCTTGAAGTAATTGTCCGCAATGTTGCAGCTGGAAGTTTTTCCAAACGTATGGGTGTAGAAGAGGGAAGAGAACTTCTCTGCCCGATTTTAGAGTTCAGCTACAAAAATGATGATCTGGGAGATCCGTTCATCAATGATGATTACGCACTGGCACTTGGTCTTGCAACAAAAGAAGAGCTGGACGAAATCCGTACATATACACTGAAAGTAAACGAGATCATGAAAGAGTACTTCCTCAATGCAGGAATGAAACTGATTGATTTTAAAATTGAGTTTGGACGTTTCCACGGAAAAATCCTTCTTGCAGATGAGGTTTCTCCGGATACCTGCCGTCTGTGGGATGTAAACACAAATGAGAAACTGGACAAAGACCGTTTCAGACGTGACATGGGCAATGTAGAGGAAGCTTATAACGAAGTATTCCATCGCCTTGGTTTAGAATAAATATAAGCGGGAGAATGAAGATGAGTACAGACAGATATGTAAGTCCTTTATCAGAGCGTTACGCAAGCAGGGAAATGCAGTATATTTTTTCACCGGATATGAAATTCCGCACATGGAGAAAACTGTGGATCGCCCTTGCAGAAACAGAAAAAGAACTGGGTCTTAATATTACCCAGGAACAGATTGACGAGCTGAAAAGCCATGCAGATGATATTAATTATGAGGTGGCTAAAGAGAGAGAACGTCAGGTACGTCACGATGTAATGTCACATGTGTATGCTTACGGTGTACAGTGCCCGAAAGCAAAGGGAATTATTCATCTTGGCGCAACTTCCTGTTATGTAGGAGACAATACAGATATTATTGTAATGACAGAGGCATTAAAGCTTGTGCAGAAGAAGCTTATCAATGTTATTGCAGAGCTTTCAAAATTTGCGGACAAATATAAAGCACAGCCGACTCTTGCATTTACACATTTCCAGCCGGCACAGCCGACAACTGTTGGAAAACGTGCCACACTCTGGACACAGGAGTTTCTTCTTGATCTTGAAGATCTGGAATATGTAATCAGCACAATGAAGCTTCTTGGTTCAAAGGGTACAACAGGAACACAGGCAAGTTTCCTGGAACTGTTTGACGGAGATCAGGAGACGATTGATAAAATTGATCCGATGATCGCAGAAAAAATGGGCTTTAAGGAGTGCTATCCTGTTTCCGGACAGACATATTCCCGTAAAGTGGATACACGCGTCTTAAACGTACTTGCAGGAATTGCAGCCAGCGCACATAAGATGTCAAACGATATTCGTCTTTTACAGCACTTAAAAGAAGTGGAGGAGCCGTTTGAAAAATCACAGATTGGTTCTTCTGCAATGGCATATAAGAGAAATCCGATGAGAAGTGAGAGAATTGCTTCCCTTTCCAGATTTGTGATGGTGGACGCCTTAAATCCGGCAATCACATCTGCCACACAGTGGTTTGAGAGAACACTGGACGATTCTGCAAATAAACGTCTCAGTATTCCGGAAGGATTCTTGGCAATCGATGGAATTCTCGACCTTTGCTTAAACGTAGTAGACGGACTTGTTGTTTATCCTAAGGTAATTGAGAAACGTCTCATGTCCGAACTTCCGTTTATGGCAACAGAAAATATTATGATGGACGCAGTAAAGGCAGGCGGAGACCGTCAGGAGTTGCATGAGCGTATCCGTGAGCTTTCTATGGAAGCAGGACGGAACGTAAAAGTAGAAGGAAAGGACAACAATCTGCTTGAACTGATCGCAGCAGATCCGGCGTTCAATCTTTCTCTTGATGAATTAAAGAAAACAATGGACCCGGCTAAATATGTAGGCCGTGCGAAAGAACAGACAGATGCCTTCCTTGCAAAGGTAGTCCGTCCGATTCTGGACTCCCACAAGGAAATGCTTGGTGTCAAAGCAGAAATCAACGTCTGATTCACAGAGAAAACACGAGGAGGAAAATAGTGTTATGATCAAGGCAGTAGTTGGAGCAAACTGGGGAGATGAAGGTAAAGGAAAAATTACCGATATGCTGGCTCAGGAAGCAGATATTATCGTGAGATTTCAGGGAGGTGCAAATGCAGGACATACCATCGTCAATGATTATGGAAAATTCGCACTCCATACCTTACCGTCAGGAGTGTTCTATGATCACACTACAAGTGTGATCGGCAATGGCGTTGCACTGAACATCCCTGTGTTTTTTAAAGAATATAATGAAGTAGTGGAGAGAGGCGTTCCGGCTCCGAAGATTCTCATTTCTGACAGAGCGCAGATGGTAATGCCGTACCATATTTTATTCGACCAGTACGAGGAGGAGCGTCTTGCAGGAAAATCCTTCGGTTCCACAAAATCCGGTATTGCACCGTTTTATTCTGACAAATATGCAAAAATCGGATTCCAGGTAAGCGAGCTTTTTGATGAGAAAGCCTTAAAAGAAAAATTGATTCGCGTATGTGAGACAAAAAATGTTCTTCTTGAGCATCTGTATCACAAGCCGCTCTTAAATCCGGACGAGATTTTTGAAGAGCTGATGGAATACAAGAAAATGGTTGCGCCATATGTGTGTGACGTTTCTCTGTATCTGTGGAATGCACTGAAAGAAGGAAAAGAAATTCTCCTTGAGGGACAGCTTGGTTCCTTAAAAGATCCGGATCACGGAATTTATCCTATGGTAACTTCTTCTTCCACACTGGCAGCATATGGTGCGATTGGAGCAGGTGTGCCTCCATATGAGATCAAGAAGATCATCACTGTATGCAAGGCTTACTCCAGCGCAGTAGGTGCAGGTGCATTTGTTTCCGAAATTTTCGGAGAGGAAGCGGACGAGCTCAGAAGACGCGGTGGTGACGGCGGAGAGTACGGCGCAACAACAGGACGTCCGAGACGTATGGGCTGGTTTGACTGTGTTGCTTCCAAGTACGGCTGCCGTGTACAGGGAACTACAGATGTTGCCTTTACTGTACTTGATGTTCTGGGCTACCTGGAGGAAATCCCGGTTTGCGTAGGATACGAAATTGACGGAGAGATTACAACAGAGTTCCCGACAACAGCGCTTCTTGAGAAGGCAAAACCGGTTCTTGAGGTGCTTCCGGGCTGGAACTGCGATATTCGCGGAATTACAAAATACGAAGATCTTCCGGAAAACTGCAGAAAATATGTAGAATTTGTAGAAGAGAAGATTGGATTCCCGATTACCATGATTTCCAACGGACCGGGAAGAAATGATATTATTTACAGAAACAAATAATAAAGTCTTATTCGCGCCGGAGTTGTCTCCGGCGTGAACTGTATATAGAAAAAGAGGAAATTTTATGAAAAACTGGAAACGGTTACTGGCAGGAGTCGGAGTGATCCTTATGCTGCTGGCATTCTGCCTTCCCATGATTTTTGCTTTTGGAAAGGGAGAAAATTCTGACAGCCTGTTTTGGGGAGCAATCGGCATCGCCTTTATTGTCCCTATACTGATTTATATGTTTATGATGGCATACAGAATTTTTGGGAAAAAGGAAAAATCTGTAGAAAGAAAAATGGAAAATATTATTTTTGATGTAGGAAATGTTTTGATGGAGTATGGTTGGGAGCCTTACCTCAAAAGCTTTGGATTTCCAAAAGAAAAGTATGAAAAAATTGCAGACGCTGTATTTCGAAGCAAAGTATGGAATGAACAGGACAGGGGACTTCTTACGGAAGAAGAGTATGTCAATCAGTATGTAGCTCTTGCGCCGGAATATGAAAAAGAAATCCGGGAAGTGATGAAGCGCAGTCCGGAATGTATGTCTGTTTATGATTATGCAGACACCTGGGCAAAATATCTCAAAGAAAAAGGTTATCATCTTTACGTTCTTTCTAATTATGGAAGCTATATGCTGAACAAAAACAGAGAGCAGATGAGTTTTCTGAAATATATGGACGGCGTTGTTTTTTCCTGTGAGGTAAAGCAGGTAAAACCGGAGCTGGAAATTTACAAAACTATTTTAAAAAAATATAATCTGAAACCGGAAAAGACAGTTTTCATTGACGATCGTAAGGAAAATTGTGAAGGTGCGGAAAAAGCAGGGATTCATGCTATTCAGTTCCAAAGCTTTAAACAGGCAGTGGCAGAGCTTGAAAAACTGGGTGTGAAATAATAAAGAGAAGAAGCCCTGCAAACGGAGTATTACACATTCACAGGGCTTCAAGGGGAGGATATAAGTATTTCATACCTTGTCTTTTGTGCTGTTCATTGAA
>JAUNAX010000082.1 GCA_030527365.1 Eubacteriales bacterium
AAACAGAGCTGCACTCTTTCGAGGAACAGCTCCATTTTATTATTGATTATATATTAGATGTTTTGTCAAAAAATCACTCGCTCCTTCTTTTTATTGCCAAAAATCTGGCATGGGGCGTATTTAAAGGTGCTTTTGACGAAAAAATGCCGGATGAAGATTATGATTTTTATAATTCTTATCTCCAGCTTCTTGCAAAAAGCAACGTAACCTACAACAATCCTGAGCTTATGCTTTTTACCATTATTGAACTGGTAGGCGCAACCTGCTATAGCTGCATTCTTTATCAACAGCCGGTTTCTCTGGAAGAATACAAGCCCTATCTTCACAAATCCATTGACCGCATTCTGGAGAGCTTTTCCGAAGCCCCCGGCAACACCATTTCAAATAGCAGTCATACAATATAATGTAAGTCAAAAAAAGAAAGGGTTTGTTCATGGAACGATATAAAATGAACACTTCCTGCTGCCGTCCATATAACCGCACCTGCGGTATGATGCGGCAGGATTTTCCTCAGATGAGAGAACCGGCACCTGTTTCCTGTCCGTGCAGGAATGTCCCAAACTGCAACTGCAAGATGCCCGGCGCACACTCCCACGATGCGGAAATGTACTCTCATCTTGCGCATCTGGAACCAGCTATGGCGTATGTGCCCTGTCAGACCTTCGATAAAACATTTCCTCTTGATTACGCACTTTCTGCAGGAACCATTTTCCCTGCGCTGTGCAAACCATTCTGCGGAAAGAGAGGTATGTGCCGATGAGTAACTGTAATCCCTCCATGACAAAAGCCGAACTTATGAAACGACTTAATGAAGTCAGCTTCGCAGTCAACGATATTCATCTTTTTCTTGATACCCATCCATGTGATGAAAAGGCGCTTGCTTTTTTCCAGGAGGCAAGCGAGGAGCGGAACCGTCTTCTTAAAGAATACGCTTCTTCCTTCGGTCCTCTCACCATTGATACCGCCTCCTGCCACCAGGAAGATATGTGGAACTGGACAATACAGCCATTTCCGTGGGAACAGAAAGGAGGTTGCAGATAATCTATGTGGAATTATGAAAAAAGATTACAGTATCCTGTAAATATTACGCAGCCAAATGCCAAGCTGGCACAATTTATTATGAGTCAATACGGTGGAGCGAATGGCAAAAAGACATAAACTAAGGGGGAATCCATGATTCCCCCTTATCTTCTGCGCTTCTTCTTTTTTCTCCGTTTTCCTGCCGGATTATGTAAGGTAGACCAGCAGAACGCCTGAACAAGGATAATCCCGATCAATGCGCCTATGCTGTCAATGCCCACATCTTTTACAGAGGGACCTCTTCCTCCTACAAAAGACTGATGATACTCGTCAAGTCCCGCAAATCCCACACATACCATTCCAGCCAGAAGCACCAGCCAGATTCCCCTTACCCGGTACACATAAAGAGGAAAAGAAATGGCAATCGCCAGAACACAATATTCTGTCATATGTGCAGCCTTACGCACATAATAATGAATGGAATCTGCCTCTGCTGCCAGCTCATCATAGCTTTTATTTGTACCCAGTATCTCGTTTTTCGTTTCCACGATCTGATAACTGATTTTATAGGAAAGCTCACCGGACACCGCTCCTGTCTGTGCAGAAAATCCATATATCAAAAGCATCATAAAGATTGCCGGAAGAAACGACAGCGGCTTTAATAATGCAATCACAAGCTTCATATATCAGACTTCCTCTTCAGACTCTTCTTCTGCAAGTCTTCCTGCCAGATTTGCCCTGTCCTTTATGGACATTTTTCCTGTTGTTTTTTTCTCTTCCTCTGCTTTTTTCTCCCCGCTCTCTTCTTTTTCAGAAAGTTCTTCTGTCTTCTCTGCCTTTTCCGCTTCCTTTAAAGCCGCAGCTTCCGCTTTCTGCTTCTTATCATCTGCAATAACTCCTCGAATTCCTACATAAAGCATTCCGGCTCCCACAACAAGAAACGCAACGCCCACGATAAAGAATCCAATGCCTCCGCCGTCTACGCCGTTTATTACATTTTTACAGAGCCGGTATCCCATATACAGGATATAAAGACCGCCAAGACTCATAAGCATACAACTTCGAACAGGAATAATCTCCCATAATTTTTTCTTTTCCTGTGTATTCTTTGTTTCTTCTTTCTTATTTTCTTCCATTTTTTTCTCCTGTCTTTTTTATTCAGGACACTGCAAACTGACTTTCATAAAGATGTGCGTAAAAGCCCTTCTTCTCAAGCAGTTCCCTGTGTCTGCCCTGTTCTATTATATTACCATCTTTCATAACAAGAATCAAATCCGCTTCCTGAATAGTAGAAAGACGGTGCGCTACAATAAAGCTTGTCCTTCCTTCCATAAGCTCCTCAAACGCTTTCTGAACCTTCACTTCTGTACGGGTATCAATAGAGGAGGTTGCCTCATCAAGAATCAGAACAGATGGGCGCATCAGCATCACTCTTGCGATACAGAGAAGCTGCTTCTGTCCCTGAGAAATATTTCCTCCACCTTCTGAGATTACAGTATCGTATCCCTTCGGCATACGTCTTATAAAACTGTGTGCATGGGCTTTTTTTGCAGCCTCCATTACCTCCTCCAGAGAAGCATCCGGCTTTCCATATGCGATATTCTCCCGTATAGTCCCGGCTTTCAGCCAGGTATCCTGAAGAACCATACCGAAGTTTTTTCGAAGACTGTCCCTTGTAATCTTTGATGCAGACGTTCCATCTACTGTAATCTGCCCTTTCTGCGGGTCATAAAAACGCATCAGAAGATTTATGATTGTTGTTTTTCCACAGCCGGTCGGTCCTACAATGGCAATTCTCTGTCCCGGTTTTACATGAATATTAATATCCTTAAGAAGCGAGATTTCCGGCTGATAAGAAAAAGAAAGATCTGTAAGATTTATCTCTCCCTCTGCACGTTCCATTATAACAGCATCTTTCTCATCTGGTTTTTCTGCCGGGGTATCAATAAACTCAAAAATACGGTTTGCACAGGCAAGGGCATTTTCAAGCTCTGCCACAACTCCTGAAATTTCGTTAAACGGTTTCGTATACTGATTTGCATAATTTAAAAAGCTGGTAAGCTGTCCCACTGTCATTCTTCCGGAAAGAACAGTAAAGGCTCCCATAATCCCAACGCCTGTATACACAAGTCCGTTTACAAAACGTGTAGAGGGATTTGTGATAGAAGAAAAGAATAGCGCCTTGATTCCGCATACACGAAGTTCTTCGTTTACTTTTCCAAACCGTTCCTCTGCCCTCTCTTCATAATAAAACGCCTGCACTAGCTTCTGGTTTCCCACCAGTTCCTCCACAAGAGACGTCATCTCCGCCCTTTTTTCCGACTGCTCTTTAAACATACGGAAGGTTCGCCCTGCAATAAAGCTTGCCACAAAAAGAGAGATCGGTGTCAGTACAATAACAAGAAGAGATATTTTTACACTGATAGAAAGCATAAAACCGATGGTTCCAAGAATTGTTACCACACCTGTAAACAACTGGGTAAAGCCCATGAGAAGCCCGTCCGAAAACTGACTGACGTCCGCCACGATCCTGCTCAAAATATCTCCCGGCTGGCTGGCGTCCATATAAGATACCGGCACTTCCTGAAGATGCGAGAATGCACGGCTTCTTATGTCCTGAACGACACGGTATGTGACCTGGTTTGTAAGAAGATTCATAAGCCACTGAGAAACGGCAGTTCCCAGAATGACAACACCAAGCTGAAGAAGGATTTTCAAAAGCTGTTCACTCCATACTTCTCCCGGTCCTACAATATAATCAACACCCCGTCCAATTAAAATAGGAGTATATAAGGTAAACGCAACGGTAATCACCGCCAGGATCAGCATTTCTGTAATTTTAAACCCATAGGGACGAATATATTCCAAAACACGCTTTATGGTTTTTCTGTGCTTCATTTACCTTCCACCTCCTCTTCTGATAACTGGGAAAGACAGATTTCTCTGTATACCTGACAGTTTTTAAAAAGCTGCTCATGGTTTCCCACACCTGCAAGCTCTCCATCGTCCAGAACAAGAATTTTATCTGCCTGACGGACAGAGGAAGCTCTCTGAGAAACAAGGAAAACTGTCATCTCCCCCGTTTCTTTTTTAATTGCCCTTCGAAGAGCCGCATCTGTTGCAAAATCAAGGGCAGACGCACTGTCATCGAGAATCAGGATTTCCGGATTTCCCACAAGAGCTCTTGCAATGGTAAGACGCTGTCTCTGTCCTCCGGAAAGATTGGTTCCCCCCTGGCTTATCATAGTATTTAAGCCTTCCGGCTTTTTCCGTACAAATTCCTCTGCCTGAGCAACAGAAAGCGCATGGAAAATCTCTTTTTCTGAAGCGTCTTCCTTTCCCCATCTCATATTTTCTCTGATAGTCCCTTTAAACAAGACTGCCTGCTGAGGAACCATTCCCACTTTTCTTCGAAGCTGCGAAAACGGATAATTCTTTACTGGATTTCCATTTACCCGCACTTCTCCTTCCTGCACATCATAAAAGCGCCCGATGAGATTCACAAGTGTAGATTTTCCGCAGCCGGTTCCTCCTATAATGCCAACTGTCTCTCCCGGCATTGCCTGAAAACTAATATGGGAAAGAGAAGGCGCTTTTGCATCCTCATAAGTAAACGTCACATCTGAAAATTCCACAGCGGGCGCGCCCGCTTCTGCTTCCAGTTCTTTTGTGCCTTCATCTGTAAGTCCCGGCAATGTATCAAATACCTCATTAATTCTTCCTGCTGAAGCCAGCGCTTTTGTCACTGCAACAATCAGATTGGCAAGGGCAACCAGGGCAATCAGAATCTGGGACATATAATTTACAAGCGCCACCACGTCACCCTGGGTCAGATTTCCACTGTTGACTTCTCTTCCTCCCAGCCACAGAATACCCATAACTGCAAAATTCATAATCACACAGGTCGCCGGATTTAAAAGAGCGGAAATTTTTCCTGCTGCAATCTGAATCTTTGTATACTCGTTGTTTGTCTCCGAAAAAGCTGCCCTTTCTTCTTTCTGTCTTCCAAAAGCGCGGACAACGCGGACACCTACGTGATTTTCTCTTGTAAGAAGAGAAATTTTATCAAGAGATGCCTGTACCCTCTTATAAATCGGCACAGTCCATTTCATAATAGCGTAAAGCACAACAGAAATTAAAGGAACTGCCAAAACAAAAATGATGGCAACTTTCACATTGATGGTAAACGCCATCACTACCGCTCCTGCCACAATAAAGGGGGAACGAAGGAATAAACGCAGCACAAGATTCACTCCTGCCTGCGCCTGATTAATATCACTTGTGATTCTTGTGATCAGAGTAGGCGTTCCCAACCTGTCAAGTTCTTTATAAGAAAGCTTCCCGATATGGGAAAACATATCTTTTCGAAGTCCTGTACTGAATCCCATTGCCGCTCTGGCAGAAAAATACTGGGCAGTAAGAGAACACACAAGTCCAATAAGCCCAAGGGCAACCATTAAAATGCAGGCGCGCCATATGTACGCGGTATCTCTGTTTTTAATTCCCACATCTACAATGCCCGCTACTACAAGAGGCACAATCAACTCAAATGTCGCCTCCAGCATTTTAAAAAGCGGCGCAAGAATCGTCTCTTTTTCATATCCCTTCAGATATTTTAACAATCGTTTCATAAATCTTTCTATCTCCCAAATTTGTATCTTCCATGAAAAGGAAGCCCAAAACCTTCCTCCCGGGCTTCCACTCTTACCAGTTCTCCTCTTTCTGTCTCTGTGTCCGCTTTCCCTTTGCAGCTTACAAGAAAAGCCACACAAAGAAGAATAAGAAAAAGAATCCAGCCTTTTTTCTGCATAAGCACTGCTCCTTTCCAGATTTTATAAATGATACGAAAATCAAAAGACGCCTGTCATTTACTATATATATCCGGAAAAGAGCGATTTTAAACTCAGAAACCTTTTTTTCGCATATATCCGGTGAGATCGCAGTAAACCTTCTGTCTGTCCTTTTCGTTTAAAATCTCATGGCGCATTCCGGGATACAGCTTTCCTTTTACGTCTTTATATCCCGCACGTCTCATATCCCACACTGCTTTTGAAAACTTTCTCACATTTCCAAGACAGGGATCATCGGAACCACTCACAAATAAAACAGGCATCTCCGGAGAAGTACAATGCCATCGCTTCACATCATACGCTTTTTTCATCAGCTGAAATAAAGTAAGGTATCCATCGTCTGTGAAAGTAAATCCGCACAGCTCTGACTCCTCATATTCTTTTGCAGTCTCAGGATTTGCACAGATCCATGCCTTGCATTTTTCATCCCTGGCAAAACGCGCCGCAAAGCTTCCAAATGAAAGCGCTTCCAGTATACGGCTTTTGTGCCTTGCCCCAAACAACAGCTTCTCAAAACGGGCGATCAGTTCTCCTAACGGTCTTGCCGGATTTTTGCTTGGAGAACCACACACGATCAGCATATCCATGTAATTATCGTGTTCCGAAGCAAAAGCGCGCACTGCCAGAGAACCCATACTATGTCCAAAAAGAATCAGAGGAAGTCCCGGAAACTCCTCTCTTAATTTTCGATTCACTGTTTCTATATCCTGAAGGAGAGCCTCTGCCCCACCCCCGTACATATAGCCCAGGTCTTTTCTGCTTTTCACACTTCTCCCGTGGCCTCTGTGATCGTGAATTACTGCCGCATATCCGTGATCTGCCAGATATTCCATAAAAGGCAGGTATCGTTCCTTATGCTCCGCCATTCCATGTACAAGCTGCACTACCGCCCTGTACGGTTTTTCCTGAGGAAGAACTCCCAGAACAGAAATTAAAAGCCCGTCATGTTCCGAAGCAAAGCTTCCTTCGTATTTTCGATTCATATCTTCACTTCCTGTCTTTTTATTTGAATCTATTATAGGGGCAGTTATTCCCATTGTCAATGAGATAGACTTCTGATATACTGATAAGAGTTACAGGAGATTGTTGTTCCCAGAGCAAGCAACAACGCTGACCATTCTTTAAGGAGGCTATATGAGCACAGAAAATACAAAAAACACAGAAAAAAAGAAGAACACGAAGCTTCGTCTTCTGCTCATTCTTCTTATTCTTATTCTCGGAGCCGGAGGCGGCTTTGCATACTACTATTTCTCAGAACGCTCTCACGCAGAGAAATCAGTGGAACAGTTCCTTTCCGGCGTACAGAAAATGGACTTTTCTCTTATGGAAAAACAGCTGCAGAGCCAGGATCTTTCCGCTCTTGACGCAGTGGATCTTCGCAATGCAGTCTATATAGATTTTTTCCAGGAGCTGAACCAGCAGATGAGCTTTGAAATTTCTGACAACAAATTTAATCTTTCCGGACAGACAGCAAAGGTAACTGCCCACATTAAATATGTTGACGGCTCAGAAATTTATCAGGAAGCAATCAGCGAATTTTTACGTCAGATGGTATCCTCTGCTTTTTCCGAGGAATCCATGACTTCTGACCAGGCACATGAAAAACTTGCTTCTATTATGAAGGAAAAAGCAGCAGGCACAAAATACAAATTTGCAGAAACAGATATTACTTACCCGGTGATCAAAGCAGGAAACGAATGGAAGATTGCTTCTCTTGACGACCAAACTGTAAAAGTAATGTCAGCCAATTTCCAGAGTGTTGCAAAAGAACTTGAAAAATCTCTTTCCGGAAACACACAGGAAAATACAGTAGACGCTGTTCCTTCACCGTCCGATACAGACACCATTGACATGGAGACCGATAAGTTTACCATCCATTATACACAACACCGGGTTGGAAAAGATTTTGCCGGAAAACCGTGTCTTCTTGTATATTATGATTATACAAACAACGGCTCCGCTGCTTCCAGCGCAATGGTGGACGTAAATATTCAGGCTTACCAGAAGGGAAAAGTCTGCGACGCCTCCATTCCTGAGGCAAATGATACCGCAGTTGATAATTTCATGAAGGAAATTGAACCTGGAAAAACCGTCAATGTATGCCAGGTGTTCAGCCTTTCCGACGAAAGCGATGTTACCTTAAAAGCAAGTGAAACCTTCACCTTCAGCAATGGAAAAACAGCTTCTCAGATTTTAAAAATCAAATAATCTTTTTGCAGCCTCCGCCAAAAAAACGGAGGCTGTTTTTGCATATTTTTCTGTTTTCAGGAAATACTATCCTTCAGAAAGGAGAATGAGACTTATGGGAAATAAATTTTTGCAGTATTTCGCCCTTACTGTGGCAGTCATCGGTGCCGTCAACTGGGGTCTTATCGGATTTTTTAATTTTAACCTTGTAGCTATGATTTTCGGAAGTATGAGCTGGATTTCCAGAATTATTTACGGACTTGTGGGATTATGTGGTCTTTATCTTCTTACCTTCTACGGGCTTGTAAATGACGAAAGGCAGGAAATCTGATGGAACACACAGAAAAGAAAAATAGCAGCAGCTCTTTTAAAGATGCTTCCATTGCAGAGCTTTCTGAAATTTGCTGCCGGAAAATCCGGGAATGTGAACGGGAGCTAAATAAACAGGGCTACTGGAATATTGCACTTGTTGCTTACCAGTTAAAAGAAAGGGAATAGACAAAAATCAAAAGGACTCTGAGATTTCAGAGTCCTTAAGAGCGATAGACGGGGCTCGAACCCGCGGTCTCGACCTTGGCAAGGTCGCGCGTTACCAACTACGCCACTATCGCACAAAGCGGGTGATGGGAATCGAACCCACGTATCCAGCTTGGAAGGCTGGTGTTCTACCATTGAACTACACCCGCATATTATATTGTTCCTTGAAAAAGATTCTGAAATCTCAGAATTCTTTAAGAGCGATAGACGGGGCTCGAACCCGCGGTCTCGACCTTGGCAAGGTCGCGCGTTACCAACTACGCCACTATCGCAAGAAGCGGGTGATGGGAATCGAACCCACGTATCCAGCTTGGAAGGCTGGTGTTCT
>JAUNAX010000083.1 GCA_030527365.1 Eubacteriales bacterium
ACAAAAGTAGGCGGTTTTACCCCAACCTGGGTCATATAGAAAATCTTAAGCCGTTTTCCTTTATCAGACGGAGGCTGCTGCATGGCAACTGCCTCAGAGAGAATTTCATTTAACACACCTGTCTGAACACGGAGCGTCTGATTCTCAATCACAGTGTCAATGGTTTCAAACAGCTTCGGAATCCTCTGTCCTGTTTTTGCAGAAATAAATATAATCTCTGCATAAGGCATATAGGCAAGCACCTCCCGAATACGGTTTGTATGCTTATAAATGGTCTTGTCATTTTTTTCAATAGCATCCCATTTATTTACTGCAATGATCACACCCTTGCCTCTTTCATGGGCAATTCCCGCAATTTTTGCATCCTGCTCTGTCACGCCCTCTGTGGCATCGATCATAAGTACAACAATGCTTGCACGTTCCACTGCGGTCACAGTACGGATCACGCTATAGCGCTCAATCTCCTCTTTTACTTTGCCCTTTCTTCGAAGTCCGGCAGTATCAATAAAAATATAATCTCTTCCCTGCCATTTTACCTTCGTATCTACCGCGTCCCTTGTAGTTCCCGCAATGTCAGAAACAATGACGCGCTCCTCACCGAGAAGCTTGTTTATAAGAGAAGATTTTCCCACATTCGGTTTTCCTACAATGGCAATTTTCGGTATATCCTCATCTTCCTCTTCTCCTGCGCCCTCCGGAAAATGTTTTACAATCTCGTCCAGCATATCGCCGATACCCATACGGTTCGCAGCAGAAACAGGAACAGGTTCTCCAATCCCAAGGTTATAAAATTCGTATACGTCCATCATATATTTCTGCATACTGTCTACTTTATTTACTACAAGGACAACCGGTTTTCCGCTTCTCCTGAGCATATCTGCCACCTTCGCATCAGAATCTACAAGACCCTGATGTACGTCTGTGATAAAAACGATCACGTCTGCCGTATCAATGGCAATCTGTGCCTGATCTCTCATCTGAGAAAGAATAATATCGCTGCTGTCCGGCTCAATTCCTCCTGTATCGATCAAAGTAAAATTTTTATCAAGCCAATTTACATCTGCATAAATTCGGTCTCTTGTAACGCCCGGTGTATCCTTTACAATGGAAATTTTCTCACCTGCCAGCGCATTAAACAGTGTGGATTTCCCTACATTTGGTCTTCCCACAATCGCAACTACCGGTTTGCTCATACATTTGTCTCCTTTTTCGTTCTTTCTTTTCCGGCGATCCGATGACCGCATCTACCAGGTCACTGCCGCCGCTGTCTACTACTGTAATGGGAACTTTAAGCTCCCTGGAAAGTTCCGAAAGCGTCACATCATCAAGAAATACTTCTTCCCCGTCCCGCAGCATACTGCACGGAAGGAAAAGACGCTCTCCCAGCTCTTTCCCTTTTAACTGTTCTTTTAAATCCCGCCCTGTGATCAGACCGGAAACTGTAATATTCTCCCCGAAAAAATGATTGACCACAGGCTGTACCTCCACGCAGACGCCCGGGAATTTTTCCCGAATGCTTTCCATATGTTTTTTCAGGAAAGGTGCTGCCAGAAGCCCTGTTGCCAGTGTTCCCCGAACCTTCCTTTCATCTCCCTCTTTCTCAACGAGGCATTCCTTTACCTCTGTATCAAGAAGGCGGAGCATTCCCACCCCGTTTTCAAGCTGGAGATACCCATCGTACCGCTCCTCTTCCGGAAGCTCTTCTCCTGCAAGAATATACCATTCATCTGATGCGTGGATAAAATGGATTCCATGCTTTTTCATCATTTTTTCCTGCCAGCAGTGAATGATTTTCAAAACCTCTTTTGCGTCCTCCCGATCAAATGGCTCAAGGGGATAAAGGCCGTCCCGAAATTTGGAAAGTCCTACCGGCACTACGGAAACACTCTGAAGCACAGGTGCATATTCAGAAAGCTTTGAAAGGCTGTATTCCAGCTCTTTTCCATCGTTCACACCCTTGCAGAGCACAATCTGCCCGTTCATGGTAATGCCTGCCTCATAAAGCGTATCTACTTTTTTGAGTGCTTCTCCGGCAAAACGGTTATGAAGCATCTCGCAGCGCAGTTTCGGGTTCATGGTCTGAAAAGAAATATTAATAGGTTCCAGATGATACTGAATGATCCTCTCAATGTTATGGTCACTCATGTTTGTGAGCGTCACATAATTCCCCTGAAGGAAAGAAAGTCTGGAATCGTCGTCCTTAAAATAAAGGGTATCCCGCATTCCCGGCGGCATCTGGTCAATAAAACAGAAAATACACTTGTTACAACAGGAACGGTACTCGTCCATCAGACCGTTCTCAAATTCTGCACCAAGATCCTCCTCATACTCCTTCTCTACCTCAAGCTCCCACACTTCTCCATCCGCTTTTTCAATCAGAAGCTCCACATATTCCTCATTCATGAGATAACGGTAATCGAACACATCTTCCACAGGCTGTCCGTTCACAGAAAGAAGAGCGTCTCCGGGAGCAAGCTCAAGTTCTTCTGCAATACTTCCCGGAAGGACAGAAGAAATAATATGCTTCTTTTCTTTTTTCATTTTCACCTCAACTGGGGCAGTTTTCGATTCTGCCTGTCTATTCTTAAAAAGGGCATTGATACCCATGATTTATCATTATCTTCATTATCATACCAATTTTCCGGGTAAAAATCAATAAATTCCTTGACGATATTTGGGGCAAATGTTATAAATAAAGATAGAGCTTTATTTTTTCAAGAAAATTTAACATCATACTTAGGAGGATACTATGCCAAACATAGAATTATTGGAGAAATCTATGCCTGTTGCCCCTATTCGTATTGCCGCACTGGCAGGATGCCGCGAGCTTGCAGAAGAAGTAGACAGGAAGCTGGTAAAATTCCGCAAGGAGCTTGTTTCCAGGAAACAGCTCAGCATTATCCCACAGGGATATAGCGAGGACACTTTCCTTGTAGACTGTGAATGCCCACGTTTTGGTACAGGTGAAGGAAAAGGCTATATTAAAGAATCTGTCCGCGGTACAGACCTTTACATTATGGTAGATATTACAAACTACAGCCTGACTTATTCCGTATGCGGACATGAAAACCATATGTCCCCGGACAACCACTATCAGGATTTAAAGAGGATTATTTCTGCAGCTACAGGAAAAGCACACAGAATCAATGTCATTATGCCGTTTCTGTATGAAGGCCGTCAGCACAGACGTTCCAAAAGGGAATCTCTTGACTGTGCTCTCGCCTTAAAGGAACTGAGCGATATGGGCGTTTCCAACATCATCACTTTCGACGCCCACGACCCGCGTGTACAGAATTCCATTCCGCTGAACGGATTTGATAACTTCTTCCCAACTTACCAGTTCTTAAAAGCACTTGTACGCAGTGTTCCGGACTTCCACGTAGACAACGATCATCTCATGATCATCAGCCCGGACGAGGGCGCAATGTCAAGAGCTGTATATTTTTCCAATATCCTTGGAGTAGATATGGGTATGTTCTATAAACGCCGTGATTATTCTACTATCGTAAACGGCAAGAACCCAATCGTAGCTCATGAATTCCTTGGCGACTCTGTGGAAGGAAAAGATGTTGTCATCATCGATGATATGATCTCATCTGGAGAAAGTATGCTTGATGTGGCAAAACAGATTAAAGAACGTCACGCAAACCGCGTATTCATCTGTACAACTTACGGTCTTTTCACAGATGGTCTTCATAAATTTGATGAATACTACGAAAAAGGCTGGATTGATAAGGTAATTACCACAAACTTAAATTACCGTATTCCAGAACTCCTGGAAAAGCCATATTATGTAGAAGCAAACATGAGCAAATATATGGCAAGTATTATTGACATCATCAACCACGATGTGTCTGTAGAAAAAGTTCGTTCCAGCAACGAAAAGATCATGGATCTTATGAAACGCCTGAAAGGCTGAAAAAGTTAAAAAGAAACGGCAGCTCCCGGTTTTCCGGAAAAGCTGCCGTTTTTACTTTTGTTTATTTTTCCTCTTTTCTAATTCCCAGAAACGCCGCCAGATTTCCTCTTTTTCCTTTTGACGCCCTGTGAGAAAAAAGAAATTCCGGATTGTGGCAGGTACAGATTCCCGGCATAAAAATATGACTTTCCTGCATCCCCGCCTCTATCATAACTTTTCTGTTTGCCTCCCACAGATCAAGCTGATATTTCCCGTTTTCTTTTTTATAAAAAAGAGAATCCCAGTCTTTTTCGGAGAAGCTTTTCCGAAATTCTTCAATGACATCTTCACTTACTTCATAGCATTCCTGACAGATGGAAGGTCCTATAGCACCATACAAGTCTTCCGGTCTTGTCCCATAAGCATCTCTCATTTTTTCCACTGTCACAGCGCCGATTTTTCCGGCAGTTCCCCGCCAGCCGGAGTGAGAAAGCCCCACTGCGCCATGCACCGGGTCCACAAAGAAAAGAGGCACACAGTCTGCATAAAACGTAGCAAGAACAAGTCCCGGAACATCCGTCACCATACCGTCCACATCTGTATACAGCCGCGGTTTTGTAATACCGTTTCCTCTGTCCTCTTCTGTTATCACGCGTACATTTGTAGTGTGTGTCTGATCGGAAGTCACAATATCCTCAACTGAAAATCCCAGCGCTTCTGCCATGCGTCTGTAATTTTCTCTGACTGCTTCCTCCGAATCTCCCCTTGTAAAACTTAAATTCATAGAGGAATAAATCCCTTCGCTGACCCCGCCAAGCCTTGTACTAAAACCATGCACCACCTGGGGGATTTTTTCAAAAGCAGGATAAGAAAGATATGTCACCCCGCATTTCTCTCTTACCTCCATTTTTCCTTTCGGTTCTTTGCTCCAGATAATTTCCAAAACTTTCCTCCTTACAGACAAAAATCAAAGGCGTTCTTTATCCAGGAAATTTTTTCTTCCTTTCCATCAATTCCTACCACATCAAACCTGCAGGGAATGTCCATATCTCCCACAGAACAAGCAAGATAATACCTGGCAGCTCTGCATATCCGTCTCTGTTTTCTTTTATCCACTGCTTCCAGAGAGGTTCCCTTTTCCTTTCCCTGCCTGTACTTCACTTCCACAAACGCAAGAAATTCTCCTTCTCTGGCGATCAGATCAATTTCGCCCTGCCTGCACCTGTAGTTTCTCTCCAGAATAAAAAGTCCCCGGCTTTCCAGGTATTCTGCCGCCAGTTTTTCATAACGGGCTCCTGTCTGCCTTTTGTTTTTATTATTTCCACTCAGTAAAATCTCCCCCGTTCCCCAAAAGCTCACACAAAATGTCCGATAAATGATTTTCTGTGAATCGGGCTTGGACCATATGTTTTCAAAGCCTCAATATGCGCCGCTGCTCCATATCCCTTATTTGACGCAAATCCATACTGAGGCATGATTTTATCATATTCCCCCATCATTCTGTCTCTTGTTACCTTTGCCACAATACTCGCAGCAGCAATGGACACACTCTTTGCATCTCCTTTTATAATAGGAACCTGCGGAATGATAACCTCCGGTATGGTCACCGCATCGTTTAAAAGAATCTGCGGCGTGACAGAAAGCTTTCCTACAGCCTCCCGCATTGCCTCATATGTCGCCTGCAAAATATTAATCTCATCAATTCTTGCAGGAGAAGCCATTCCAAGACCTACAGAAACAGCCTCTTTCATAATTACCTCATAAAGCTCTTCCCGCTTTTTTGCGGTAAGCTTCTTGGAATCGTTTAAATAAAGAATCTGGCAATCTTTCGGAAGAATCACGGCACACGCCACAACAGGACCCGCAAGAGGACCTCGTCCCACCTCGTCAATTCCACACACATATCCAAGATGTTCATACTTTCTTTCATACTGCTTCATCTCTTCTGTGCGCACAAGCTCAGCCTGGTAAGCCGCTTCTTTTTTTTCGTATTTCTCAATAAGCTTCTGTACGCCGCTTCTGCTGTCCTCTCTGTATTTTTCAAAAAGAAGTCCGTAATCTTTTAAAGAAGCACTTTCAAATTCTTCTTTTATTTCCTGAATTTTTATCATATTCTGCTCCTTTAAGCCCATTCAAGAGTAATGCGTCCGATTTTTCCACTTCTGAACTCTTCAAAGAGGATTCCTGTCGCTTTTGTATAATCCAGTTCTTCTCCTTTTTTCAGACATCCTCTGACCTTTGCAATCTCTCCCAGAATCTCAACCGGCTGTCCTTCCTCCGGAATGTGATAACGCTCTTCGATAGCTCCCGGATACTTTTCGCAGAGATAGGAAATCAGTTCCAGCGCCAGTTCTTCCATATTCAGTATATCGTCCTTTACCGAACCGATAAAGGCAAGACGCTTTCCAACCTCCTGATCCTCAAATTTCGGCCAGAGAATTCCCGGTGTATCAAGAAGCTCCACATTTTTATTCAGACGGATCCACTGTTTTCCCTTTGTGACACCTGGTTTGTTCCCTGTTTTCGCGCAGGCTTTTCCTGCAAACGTATTAATAAATGTAGATTTCCCCACATTTGGAATGCCTGCCACCATAGCACGAATCGGTCTGTTTTTAATCCCGCGCTTTCTGTCTCTTTCTGTTTTTTCCTTACATGCCTCCTGAATCACATTCTGCACAAGCTTCATGCCTGCCCCATTTCTGGAATCAACTTTCACTACATAAAAGTCTTTTTCCTGAAAATAAGTCTTCCACGCCTCATTCTGTGTCTCATCTGCAAGATCTGCCTTATTCAGAAGAATCAGCCGTGCCTTGTTTTTTCCAATTTCATCTATATCCGGATTCCTGCTGGAAAGCGGCACACGGGCGTCCACAAGCTCAATAATCAAATCAATAAGTTTTACATCTTCCTGCATCTGCCGTTTTGCCTTGGTCATATGACCTGGATACCACTGTACATTCACTTCTTTCACCTAACCTTTCAAAAATCCCACTTCTTTTAACGGGGAAATGGTAAACCAGAGTTTTCCTACTATGTATTTTTTATTTACAAGTCCTATATCTCCGTGACGACTGTCCTCGCTGTTGTTCCTGTTGTCTCCCAGAACAAAATATTCCCCATTCTGCAGGGTAACAGGCTTCTCTGCAATTCCGCCGCTGTTCATATCAGGAAAACCTTTTCCCTCTTTGTATAACTCCCCGTTTATAAAAATCTGTCCGTCTTTAATCTGCACGGTCTCTCCCGGAAGCCCGATCACTCTTCGAATATGAAGAGCCGCTTCATCACTTGCATTTGTTTTAAATACGATCAGATCTCCACGTTCCGGTTCTGACATACGATAGCTCAAGCCGTTTATAAAAAACTGTTCTCCAACAGAAAGTGTAGGTTCCATTGAGCTCTCCTGCATAGTGACAGACTGAAACATCATAATTGCCACAAGAGCGGCAAAGGCAAGAGTCACTATAATCTGGAACGTCCATGTAAGAACATTTCGCACTCTTGTATCTTCCAGTTTTTCCTTTGCCTGTATGACTCTTTTATTTTCTTTCCATTTTCCATTTTTCCAGTCGTGTTCCTTCATCTTCCCACCTGCCTTTAAACTTTCTCAGTATGGAAAAAGAGGGACAATAGCAAATGTTATTGTCCCTTCTTTAAAATATGCGATTATTTTATTATCTTACGCGCTCTTTTACTTTTGCAGCTTTACCTACACGGTCTCTTAAGTAGTTCAGTTTTGCACGGCGTACTTTACCATGACGGATAACTTCTACTTTTACTACGTGTGGGGAGTGTAATGGCCATGTTTTCTCAACGCCAACACCGTTGGAGCTCTTTCTTACTGTGAAAGTTTCTCTTGTGCTTCCGCCCTGTCTTTTGAGAACAGTACCTTCGAAAATCTGAACTCTCTCACGGTTTCCCTCTTTGATCAGGTTGTGTACTCTTACAGTATCACCAACTTTAAACTCCGGAACTTCTGCTTTTAACTGAGCAGCTTCAATGTTTTTAATAATCTCGTTCATGTTCTTTTCTCCTTATCTTCTGGATGTTCTTAATGCAATGTGCAGCAGAGGACCATCTTTTTTTCACAACGTAGATAATTATACAATAGATTTTTTCCAAATGCAAGTTATTTTTTATGCTCAACACCAGTTTTTATTGTCGTCCGCAATATTTTACCAGCAGAGCACCTCACAGCCAGTATCTGTCACAAGGACCATAACCTCCCACTGTGCAGAAGGAAGACCGTCCTCTGTTCGCACTGTCCACTCGTCTTCCTCATCTGTGTAAATTTCGTCTGTTCCCATGTTTACCATCGGCTCAATGGTAAATATCATACCCGGAACCATGAGAACGCCACTGTTTTCTTCTGACGTATAGCTCACCCAGGGATCTTCATGAAATTCAAGGCCTACACCGTGCCCGCCGATTTCCCGCACAACCGTATATCCGTTTTCCAGAGCGTGTTTATGGACCGCGCTTCCCATATTTCCAATCGGCTCCCAGGGTTTTACTTTGGAAATTCCGATTTCTACGCATTCCTTTACTGTTTTTACAAGCTTTTCTTTCTCTTCGCTTACTTTTCCAATACAGAACATACGGGAAGAATCTGAAAAATATCCATTATAAATAGTAGAAACGTCCACGTTTACAATGTCTCCCTCTTTTAACACCACATCATCAGAAGGAATTCCGTGACACACTACTTCATCAATGGAGGTACACACACTTTTTGGAAAACCATCGTATCCGAGAGGCGCCGGGACACCGCCCCTTTTTATAGTTTCTTCATGTACCCAGTTATCAATTTCCTGTGTGGTTACTCCTGGACCTATATGCTCTGCCACATAATCAAGAACTGCTATATTAATCCTGCAGCTTTCTTTTATTTTTTCAATCTGCTCCGGCGTCTT